>JANTGG010000003.1 GCA_024763035.1 Desulfocapsa sp.
GTTATGGGCTCTAAAGACCGGAAGGTACGTGATGCCAAGGCAATCGAACTGCTCTCCAAAGGATTTTCCATGGTTCCCCCCAAACCATCTCCTGCCGCCCGGGTCAGCACAACGCCTTCTTCTGCGGGTCCTCCTACTCCCGCAGCAGTCACCAGTGCAGAACCTGCTGCAGCAGTGCCGGCTCCACAGACTGCCGACGCCTGCTGGGGAAAATTTTTTATGGGAATGGCTGCCGGTTTCCTTATCTTTGCTGTCCTCTACTTTTTTCTCATCAGAAAGCCGCCGAGAAAACGGAGAAGGAACTTCTATTAGGGGTACGGGAAAAAAGCATTGTGATACCCATAAAAGCATTGGCAGGCTCTATTTGATGTAGAAACACGCGCCTGCTGTTCCATTTTGCATATAGCTGCGTCTCAGTGCCGATCATAAAAAGTATTGAATACAATCGTCATCATGGGTTAGAAACAGGAAGGATATATATTATCAGACAAGATATCCTGCCTGATATGAACACACGATTCCCCCATAAGGAGAGAACATGAAATTTATACGAAATTGTTTCCTGGCAGTTGCCGCTGTTGCCATGCTTGCCACTCCAGCCATGGCCGCCAAAACGGTGAAGTGGAAACTTGCCATGACCTGGCCCTCAACCCTTACCCCCCTCGCCTCACCCCCGCTGCAGGTTGCAAAACTTGTTAAAGAGATGAGCGGCGGCTCTTTTGTGATAAAAGTCGAAGGGAAAGAGAAGCATAAAGCCCCCCTCGGTATCCTCGATATGGTGAAAGGCGGTCAGTACCAGATGGGGCACAGCGGCTCCTACTACTGGAAAGGAAAAGATATCTCCACCATCTTTTTCACCACCATTCCCTTCGGCATGACCACTGCCGAGCAGTATGCCTGGTTCTACTACGATGACGGCATGAAGTACATGCAGCAGGTGTACGACCGCTTCAAGGTTTTGAACTTTCCCGGCGGCAACACCGGTGTGCAGATGGGCGGCTGGTTCAAAAAAGAGATCAACTCCCTGGATGATTTAAAGGGTCTGAAAATGCGTATCCCCGGGCTTGCCGGTGAGGTCTTTGCAAAACTTGGTGTAAACGTCACCAATATCCCCGCCGGTGAACTGTACACGTCACTTGATCGCGGCACGATCGACGCCCTGGAATGGGTGGGTCCCGGTATGGATATCAAGATGGGTTTTTACAAAGTTGCTCCCTACTACTACACCGGCTGGCATGAGCCTGCATCCGAGATGCAGTTTCTTATCAACAAGCGCGCCTTTGCCAAACTCTCTGCCGAGCATAAGGCGATCCTGATCACCGCCATGAAGGCTGCCAGTGCTGATATGTACTATGAGAATTTTGCCGCAAGTGCAAACGCCTGGGAACAGATGAAGACGGAGTTCCCCGATATCAAGGTAAAAACGTTTCCGCTTCCGGTATTGAAGGCCATGAAAAAGGCAACGGATGATCTCCTTAATTCGTACGCCGCAAAGGATCCCCAGTTCAAGGAGATCCTGGAATCCCAGAAAGCCTTTATGAAAAAAGCCCGACAATGGACCATTATCTCAGACTATAATTACATCAAAACAACCATGGAACTGGATCAGTAGTTTTCCGCTGCTTCCGCTCCGCAGTGTGTGCTGTTCGCTCCTCCGCCCTGTCAGGTAATCCCGGCAGGGCGGTACTTCTTTCAGCAGAAATAACCTCCCGCAACACCAATGCAAAGAGTAGAGAAATTCATCAATAAAACCGTTGATATTCTAGGCAGCATAATTGCGTTCTGCCTGCTGCTGATGGTGCTCAACGTCTCCTTTGATGTCCTGATGCGCTATCTTTTTCACAACTCCTCTGTCGGCATGCAGGAAATGGAATGGCACCTCTTTGCCGTGGTCTTTCTCTTCGGCATATCCATTGCTCTAAAAGATGAAGGTCATGTACGGGTGGATTTTCTTTACGAACGCTTCAGTCCCCGCAGGAAAGCCCTGATCAATATCCTGGGTACCCTCTGCTTCGTCATCCCCTTTGCTCTTCTCATAATCAGCGGATCCTTTGAGTTTGTCTATGATGCCTTCTCCACACAGGAGATCTCGGAAGATCCCGGCGGGCTGCCGTACAGGTGGCTGATTAAGGGAATGATTCCACTCTCTTTTACTGTGCTGCTCTTCAGCAGCTGCGGCTATATCCTGAAAAATATCCGTCTCTACCGGGAGGCAGATAAATGACCGGCATCATCATGTTTTTTGCAGCCCTGCTGCTCCTTATTATCGGCTACCCTGTGGCGTTTACCTTTGGAGCAGTTGCCATGCTCTTCGGGGCCATCGGTGCCTTTATTGAGTTACTGCCCGACCCGTCCCTTGCAGCCGTTGCAGAAGAATTCTTTCTTATGTTTTCCATGATGCCCTTTCGCATCTACTCCATCATGACCAACACCATCCTGATGGCTGTGCCCCTTTTTATTCTGATGGGGATCGTATTGCAGAAGTCTGATCTAGCGGAACGGCTGCTGGAATCCATGGGTCTTCTTTTTGGCAGGGTACGGGGCGGAGTTGCCATCAGTACGGTTATGGTGGGGACACTGCTTGCCGCATCAACGGGTGTTGTCGGGGCATCCGTTGTCGCCATGGGCGTTATCTCCCTCCCCGTGATGCTGAAATACGGGTATTCAAAACGACTGGCGACCGGCACAATCTGTGCGTCCGGAACGCTTGGCCAGATCATCCCGCCTTCCATTGTCCTGATCATTCTCGGCGATGTTTTTCAACTGCCGGTTGGCGACCTTTTTAAAGCCGCCCTCCTTCCGGGGATGGTACTTGTGGGCTGCTATATCCTCTACATCCTGGTTACAGCATTTCTAAATCCTGAAACAGCACCCTCTGTGATGCTCCATGACCAGATGAAAAAGCCATCCATCGGCGAGGCACTCTTTGCCATTATTCCGCCCATGACTCTGATCATTCTCGTTCTCGGATCTATCTTTGCAGGAGTTGCCACCCCCACCGAATCAGCTGCTGTGGGGGCGTTAGGATCGATGATTCTTGCGGCAATGTATAAGAAACTGAACTGGCAGATCGTCCAGGAATCCTGTATGGAGACGGTGAAAATAACCGCCATGGTCTTTGCCATTCTTATTGGAGCCACGGCATTCTCCATGGTGTTTGTCTATACGGGAGCGGACACCCTTGTGGAAACATTCATGACAGGTCTGCCGGGAGAGAAGTGGGGCTTTCTTATTCTCTCCATGCTCACCATCATGGTGCTGGGATTTTTTATCGATTTTATAGAGATTTCCTACATTGTGGTGCCGATTCTGCTGCCCATCGCCGACATCATCGGACTCAACCCCATGTGGTTTGCCATCCTCATCGCCATGAACCTGCAGACCTCTTTTCTTACACCACCCTTTGGCTTCTCCCTTTTTTATCTTAAAGGAGTCTGTCCGCCTGAAGTAAAGACCACAGATATCTATAGGGGCGTTATCCCCTTCATCCTCATCCAGATACTGGTACTGGCGTCCATTGTCATCTTCCCTGGACTTTACGGGCTGCAGTGACATGGGGAGTCATTTCCCGACAAGCTCTGCATATTGTCTGTTTATCTCGCCACAACTCTTTATTGTTGCGGCAAAAAGGGTATCAGATTCTCCCCCGTTGCACTTTTAAGATTTTCCCGATTGGTATAGAGGCTGATCAGGGAAAGTGCCAGGCGGGACTGGGTGCGTACCAGATCCCGCTGTACCTCGTTAAAGCGGGCAAGGGATTCCTGTCCTGCCTTATACCCCTCTTCGACCAGATCACGACTCTGCTCCACAAGTTTTACCGAAGAACGCTGGAGCAGCAGCTGTGACTGGGACTGCTTCAGATTGGTAACGGCATTCTGTACATCATTTATCACCTTGTTTTTCTGATCAGCAAGGGTTCTTGCCTCTGCTCTTTTCCCTGCCTTGGCTTCAGCTATCCGTGCCTGATCGCCAAATCCCTGGAAGAGATTATAGGAAAGATTAATGGAGAGAGATGAGCCGAAATCATCGGATTCAAACGCCGCACTGTCCAGTCGTTTACCATCAAGAGATCCGGTCAGAAAGAGCCGTGGATAATATGCCGCCTGCTGCAGCCCGACGGTAGAATCGGCACGCTGCACACTCAATTCCTGGCGGAGCAGATCCGGACGATGCTTCACAGCCGTCTGCAGCAGCTTATCTTTAGCAAGATTAAGGAAATCCTTCTCCTCCACCATATCAACTTTGGCGAGCTTTATGCCAGCCGGCAGTTCACCGCTTTCAATACCGAGGAGGGCGGCAAGTCCATTCAGACTGAGGGCATAGTCACGCTCTGCCAGCAATATATCAGTGCTGGCATTATTCATCTGCACCTGGAAGTTCAAGACTGCCGAATAGGAACCGGCACCCACATCCAGGCTCAGCTGCGCATCTTCAAGCTGTTTGGAGTTAAAGCTGAAATCCGCTTCGGCAATGGTTTTATTGTAAAGGGCAAGTTGCGCACTGTAGTAGCTTCTGGCAATGGCAAGAAGAAGCAGGCGCTGTGCGTCCCGTCTCGCCTGCTCGGTTTCCTGCTTTCCGTATGCAGCTGCCAGATTGGTGAATTTTCTGGAAAATCCATCAAAAAGCAGCCAGGAGGCATCGAGTCCAAGCTGATACCGGTCTGTACTTCTGTCAACATCTCTTCCGCCAGTCAGCATGGACTGCAGCTCTGCATCACTTGCAGACATTCTGTTACTGGCGGCAGCCCCCCTGGCATCAAAGGACGGCCAGTACAATGACCGGGCCTGGGAAACACGCTGACGAGCCTGTTCCACACGCTCTGCAGCAGCTGCTAGCCCGGGATTTTCGGAAAGCCCGATACGCTGAGCTGTTTCAAGATCGAGCAGACTGACATCGTCAATGGTTTCTGCAAAAACGAAATTCGGCACACTGCAGATCAGCAGCACAATAACACAATATAAGGTTCCTCTCTTCACACCACTCCCCCCATTCCTTCAAAAAACACTCTGTCGTATTCACCCTTGCTGTTTCTGTTCCGCCCCCTCCTGGGAACGGGCAATATCGGCAAGTATCTCGCGGCCACCGTTCTCAAGGATATATCTGCCAAGACGCTGTCCCACACCATCCGCCTCTTCCTGTGACCCCTTTTCCGTCTTCACAAGAACAGTCTGCCCGTCAAGACTCGCCAGTCCGCCCCGCAGGATCAGCTCCCCTCCGTCCAGCACAGCCAGCCCAAAGGCAGGAATGGAACAGCCGCCCTCCATCACCCGTAAAAAAGCCCGTTCGGCAAGCAGACAGGCTTCTGATGCGGGATTATTAAGGCATTCACGAATCTTTGCCCGTTTACCGGGATCCAGAGTTTCTGCTGACTCTATGGCTATACAGCCCTGCCCGACCGGAGGAATAAATTCCTCTTCGGAAAAAACTTTGACGATCATATCCTCATATTCCATCCGTTTTACCCCGGCATAGGCAAGCATCAGAGCGTCACAGGCACCGTCATCCATCTTCTGAATCCGGGTCTGCAGGTTCCCCCGCATCTCCACAGTCTGCACATGGGGATAAAAATGTTTAAGCAGTGCAATACGGCGGACAGAGGACGTGCCCACACGCAGAGTCTTACTGCTATCCGTGATATCGATGGCTGTATTTCTGGATAGCAGAACATCATTGGGCTTTTCCCTATCGGTGAAGGCGATCAGCTCAAAACCGTCGGGAAGAATGGACTGCATATCCTTGGCACTGTGTACGGCAATATCCGTATTGCCGTTGCGCAGTTCCTCTTCAAGCTCCTCCGTAAAAACTCCCTTGCTGCCGATCTTGGCTATGGACACATTGAGAATCTTATCCCCCCTGGTCTCCATGGAGGAAATACGTGTCTGCAGACCACTGCCGGCAAGCATCGCAGCAACGGTGTCCGTCTGCCACATGGCGAGTTTACTCTTTCTTGACCCAATGGATATCGTCGTCATTCCCCTTCCCCTATCTGTTAATTGCTGAAGACCTTTTTTCACATACAGCGAATGAGTTTAATCCCAAAACCCAAAGATTGCAAACTTGAATAAATATCGCTATGATACTTCATGCGCTTCCTTCTCTACAATATCCGTTACGGGACAGGTCATGGGCTCAGCTACCATCTTCCCCTCCCATTCACAGGTTTCTTCAAACAGACCCACAATACATTAGATCTGATCGTCGATTTTATCCGCTCCGTCGACCCGGATGTGATCGCTCTGGTGGAAGTGGATTCAGGCTCCTATCGATCCGGAAAAAGCTGCCAGGCAGAAGAAATTGCCAGGCGTCTGCATCATTTTCACGTGGTCGAAAGCAAATACGGTACAGATTCATTTGCCAACAGGATTCCTGTACTCAACAAACAGTGCAACGGACTGCTCTCCAAAACAGAGATTCTTCACCAGCAGTTCCATTACTTTAATGAGGGAGTGAAACGGCTGGTCATCGAAGTGGAGCTTGCCGAGGTGTTTATCTTTATTGTTCATCTCTCCCTGCACTTCAAACACCGGCAGCAGCAGCTTGAACATCTGCACCGAATCCTTACAAAACGCGACAAACCCGTGATTATTGCCGGAGACTTCAATACATTTGGCGGCAGCCGGGAACTTGAGCTCTTCCTGGGAGCAACCGGACTTGTCAACGCCAACCGTCTTAATCAACCGTCACACCCCAGTCATGCACCCAGGCGGCATCTGGATTTTATCCTGCACAGCCCGCAGCTCACCGTCTCCAACTTCTCCATCCCCGATGTCCGCTTTTCCGATCACGCCCCACTGATTTGTGATTTCAGCCTTGCAGAGGAAGGGTCACCGTAAAGCACGCACCCTCCCGTATGGTACTGCTCACCTGTACCGTACCATCATGTGCCTCAACCACCGCCTTCACATAATTAAGCCCCAGACCAAGCCCCTGCTGTGTCCGGCTGCGGTCTCCACGATAGAGACGATCCCAGATCCGGTTCAGCTCCGAAGGCGAAATCCCCATGCCGTTATCCGTAAAACTGACCTGGACACGATCCCCTTTCTGTTCGGCACGAATTGCCACCCTCCCCTGCCGATGACCGTATTTAATGGCGTTATCGAGCAGATTTGCCCACACCTGAGTGATTCGCATCTTATCGGCATGGAGCATTATGCCGGGATCACATGCACAGGACACCTCTATCTGCTCTTCTTCGGCAACATACTGGTACAGACCGACCACATCATCAAGGCTTTCCGATAGCGGGAATTCCTGCAGCTCCAGACGCATGGTTCCCGCCTCCGCCTCCGCCACGCTCATCATCACCTTTAACATGGAGAGCACCCTTTCAGACTCTTCAAGGCAATCAGAAAGGGCAGTTCTGTACTTCACACAATCCTGACTGTCAGACTGCAGGGCATACTCTGCGCCCGCCCTGAGACGCGTCATGGGGGTGCGCAGATCATGGGCGACATTATCCAGAGATGCCTGCATCTCCTGGATCAGCTGTCTGTTCTGATAAAAGATTTTCCCAACCAGATCATAAAGGGGGGCGACGGAATCTCCCTCCCTGCCCTCACCGGCAAAGGTCAGGTTATTTGTCTCCAGACCGTGTTCAAGAACTGCCTGCAGCCTGCGGAGGGGTGCTTCCAGCAGAGAGGTGAGCAGTACAGCAAACAGTATGCAGAAAACGCCCGCTGCAAAGAATAAATAGCGAGCGGTGCGGGAAGACATCCTGTAGAGGGCAACCCCGGCGGTATCATCTACTCCACCCTGTACAATACTGCCGTCTGCCAGGGATTTGGAATAGAGTATCCAGCTCCCATGCTTCTCCGGCTGCAAAAGATCGATCCAGACACCCGCAGCTGCCGGATCAATATCGACCAGGCCACTGAAATTCAGGGCTGTGTTATTGGTCAGGAGCAACTGTTCCCTGCCGTGCAACAAACGAATAAAGTCAAGTTCCCCAGGAATATCCGCCTGTATGCGGATATTTTCAACACTCCCGCCTTGATTGTTCACAAGATAACTGGAGAGCCCCCGCTCCACCCGCATCACACTCTGCTGCTGAATGTTCTTTTTAAGAATGACGGTATGCAGAACCAACAATCCTCCGGCACAACACCAGAAAAGGATAGAGAAAAAAACGACTCTCCGCAAACGGGTTTGAAGGGGCAGAAGATCAATCAGCGCGAAGAACATAGCCCATGCCCCGCACAGTATGAATAAGCTTATCGCTGTACTGCTTATCAATTTTATTGCGTAAGCGGCAGACAAGAACATCGACAACATTGGTCTGCGGATCAAAGCTGTAGTCGTAAATACGTTCGAGAATAGACGTCTTGGAAAGAACCCGTCCGGCACTGCGCATCATCAGCTCAAGAAGGGCATACTCCTTTGCAGGCAGATCAATCTTTTCTTCCTGACGATATACTTCACGGGTGAGAGGATCAAGGCGTAGATCACCAACCTGGAGCACAGCAGGCTCAGCCGTCTTGACTCCACGGCGCAGCAGTGCCTGGATACGGGCAAGAAGCTCGTTAAAGGAAAAGGGCTTCACCATATAATCATCGCCACCACGCTGCAGCCCCTCAACACGGTCATCAACAGACTGCCTGGCACTGAGGATTAAAACCGGTGTTTCAACTTTTCGCTCACGAAGCGTTTCGATAAGGGTCAAACCATCCATTCCCGGAAGCATGATATCAATAACCGCTGCATCATAGGGCTCGGTAAGCGCAAGGGAGAGACCTTCCACACCATCTTTTGCCACATCCACGGCAAAACCAGCCTCATGCAGACCTTTTTCAAGGAAAGAGGCAATTTTACTGTCATCTTCAACGACAAGGAGACGCATGATTTTTCCCTCACTATTTGAAAACCATCTTTACGGAGCAAAGGCATGTCCACCTACGAAAGCAGGGCGATAACTGTGGCACATCTTCCGGTACACCCATCCCCTTCCCGGCAGGCACGGCGATAGGAGAAGTAATCAGGTGAACAGGAGGTACACAGTTCAGCTGCCTTGATGTGTTCATCTCTCAGTCCTGCCTGCAGCAGCTGCATCCTGGATATCTGCCAGAAATCAAAATAATTTTTCTTTACCTGAAAATCAAGGAACGCGGGTGGAAATTCCAGGGAATGGTTGACAAACTCGGCACAGCACGGTCCCAGGGAGGGGCTGATATGAGCCCGTATCCTCCCGGGGGAAGAATTGTACAGAGCAATCATCTTCTCTGTGGTTTTCCCGATAATATTTTGCACACTTCCCTGCCATCCACTGTGGATTGCTGCAATTGCGGGACAATCCGGATCGTAAAGTGTGACTCCCTGGCAATCCGCCTGCTGTATCATCAGACCAAGATCGGACTGATCTGTCATAAGTGCGTCATAGCCATTCACTTCAAGATCTGCGGAAACAAGCTTCCGGGTGATATAACAGCTATCCCCGTGTACCTGCCTGGCGGACAGGAGAGTTCTGATGCCCAGTTGCTCCTTCACCCGCCGTCGATTTTCAGTAACTGAAACAGCATCATCGCCGACACTGTAACTGAGGTTCAGTGAGTCATAGGGGGAGACACTTACTCCTTTAAATCTCTTCAGGGATACTGTAATCATGGACGATCATAGGACATCGCCCCACCTCGCTGCAAAAAACAGCCTGTGGGGCTAAACAAAAATGGGGAAGACTCCCGAAGGAATCTTCCCCACACAAACAAACAACTCTTTTAAAGCAATAAATCGACCTAGAAATATGCCTCAAAAGTCAGGTAAAGCTGATCTGCGGTCTCAGCAGGATCAAGTCCCATCTGAGAAAATCCCATAGCAGTCATGGCATCATCCATGTCGTATGGTTTCAGGTTCCAGTCCATGGAACCGGTGTAATCATAGTCATAACGCTGATAACCGAAACGAATGAAGGTTTTGGCATATTTAGACATTGCTCCACCAGTGGGCAGATCGTAGATACCATACACCTCGTAAACGTTACCACGGGCAGCAAGTTTTGACTGATACAGGTCATCATTACCACCAGTCATTGCGATCCAGTACTCAGAACCCCAGTTCCACTCAAGACCCAATTTCAGACCAATCTGGTCGATATCATAGCGGGCACCAATATAAGTAGAGTAACCATTCTCGCTATCGGTATTAGGACCAGCCATTCCCTGCTGCATCATCATGACATCGTTGAACATGCCATTACTGTTGGGATCGGTCTGAGACCATCCACCAGCTGCAAAGATGTTCACAGGACCGAACTTATCCTGGTACACAGCAGATGTGTGCAGAATATTACCAAGATTCATGCGGGCACCGTAACCACCATCAGCCTGAGGCATTCCAGCCATCTGATTGATTATCGGATCCTGGAAATCAGGGTAGTTAAATACGTTCATGGCGAGGAAAGACTGGATGTTGATGAAGCGGTTACCCTTCTTCATAAGATCCCAGCTGAATCCTGCAAAATCCATGTCACTCAGTGCATTTGCGGCATCAGACTCAAGTCCATCCTCAAATCCACGTCCGTAGCAGAAACGCACACGACCGGTTCCCATGGATTCAACACCCCAGCGATAGGCATATCCCATGGAGATACCATCAAAAGGCCAATCCATATATGCAACCGGAGTTGCAAGACGCTGATCAGCACCCATGCGAAGCTGTGCGGGAGGTCCATCTGTGGTGGGACGACGACCGATGGAGAACCAGATAGGTGCTCCACCTATGTTGTTCCAGTTTGCGAAGGCACGATCAACACGAAAAGCGTTGTCGGACGGGGTACGGGTGGAGTTACCATCCCACATGGGGAATACCTGACCATTACCATTCTGACCGGTTCCACCTACCTGAATGGGAGTTCCCCAGGCCTTATACATGGCGAGACGTGCTTTAAACTCTACATTCTCAGTTGCTTTCACACGCATGTTCAGACGAAAACGATTGGTCCACATGGTGTCATTGCTGTAATCCTGTCCGGAAACACCAGTCATGTTGTAGTAATCCAAACGGGAACGGAAATCTCCATACCATTTGAAACGAGCTGCGAGATCCCAGCTGTCAGAACGATCTTCAAGATCACCGACGGTGTCTGCAAGATCATCAAAATCACTCTGGCTTACACCGCTGCCGCCGCTGCCCTGAGCCATCTGAGCCTTCAGTTGGTCCAGCTGCATGCTCAACTCTTCGATTTTCCTCTCCAGATCATTGCTGTTCGCTCCACCACTGGCAGATGCTACTGCAGGCAGCGCAATCAGACCAGCAAGGGCTAACATGGAAAATTTTTTGACCATTGTCTTTCCTCCTTCCTCTTTAATTATTACGACCAGACTCTCCTGAAAAGCCGGTCAGCGCTCAGGTTCCATCGTTATCTATTGACGCGGATACCTGAAACTCCTCATAAAAAAAACAGCACGTACAGACCGGTTCAAAAGATCAGACTGTACAAATTTTTTGACTTCAATTGTTTGTACTATCTCATTTCCCGTTCAGTGTCAACTAATTATCTCTATTTTCACATGATTTCACTATATTTTCATAACTCCCCGACCAAAATGTATCGTCTTTTTACAACCACCACAATATGTGGTATAGGAAGAGGTCTCTCAGCAAGTTACTCCTCTCCGGGCCGGGGAGTTTTTACGATATGCTCCAGACTTCGAATTGTGCCGGTAGCCCCGGTCAAATAAATCCACTGCTTCCACCCTCACAGCCGTTTCAGCAAAACGAATTTCGTCACCCCTTTACTCACCGTTTTCCCCAGGAGTTCATAATCAAAACGATTTTGGTACCAGTCTGCCATCTGCCGGGTAACGAGCCAGAGCCCGGCTGCACCGATATCTCCGGCCCAGCGTTCCCACTCCCGCAGAAACAGGGAACCGACCCCATGATTTCGATATTCCGGGAGCACCATCAGTCCGGTGCCACAGGCATACTCTCGCAAAAAGAGTTCCTCTGCATACCCTGCCGGAGGAGGGGAGGTCTCAATAATTGTGGAGAACCCGACTATGCGATCCTGCAGTCCGGCGAGAAAAAGTGCCCGATCGGGCTTTTTGGCATAGCGTTGAATTTTATCGAGAAAAACATGGACAAACTGCGGATTCATATCCTTTTTCAGGTCATGAAAAGCTCTGTCGGTATCCTCTATACCTGCCCGGAAGACAAAAAATGACTGATCCATTAGAGATCATGTAACACAGCTGCCCGTTTTTGCTGATATTCGCTTTCCGTGATAAGATCCTGCCTACGCAGTGCTTCAAGCATGAGCAAGCGTTGCTCTGCAGTTTGGGGATGACTGATCAGGTTAGAAGGCTCAGAAACCTCTGCCGGATCAGCTGTTTCAATGACGCCTGTTCCATCAGGGTTACGCACAGGAAGGGCTCTCAGGGCAAAAGAAAGAACCTTTTCCATTCTGGAACAGCCGCTGTGTCGAAAATTACAGTAGACCGCCCTGCTGTCATCCGTGTCTGACGCCCAGATAAGATCCGAGCTGATCCGGATTATTTTTTCATCTTTTTTCAGCCCCGACTCCTGCAATGCGATAAGCTCGCTCTGCGTGGGCATTCTCCAATCATGATAATTCCCGCCGCTGAAGTTTTCACAATATTCCACTGCTTCCTGCCAGGTAACGCTCCTGTCATTTGCCGATGCTGCCCACATCAGTCCGGTGTCAATATCAGAGACGGTACCGTCGTTATTGCTGACAAAATGTTCGGCAAGTTTTTCTTCAGAGCTGGCACAGGCAGACAGGAGGAACAGCAGGCAGAAAACGACAGTATATTTTTTCATTGCTCTCTCTTAGTGATATGCGTAATCGAATTTCAAGGTCTTCAATCTTACTGAACCCTGACTATCAGCAACGTTCAGCTGAACACTATCTGCTGGAAAAATGAAATCCTGCAGTGGTATTTTGCAGTTACTGGAGCCTCAATGGAATTAAGGACAAGCAACAAAGTTTTTGTTTCCCTGCGACAATCCCTCCCATTGCTGTATATCATAGCACTCGCGAATTACAAATCAAAATAGTGGTCAAGCCTGACAAAGTGACTTCGTCCTTTCCAGGGCAGCTTTTCAGGAGTAAGACGCTAACACCGGTGATGAACGGTAAGCCGGCATAAGTGCCTTGGTGATGTTTGTAACATTCTGTCATTAAAGCAAGTATGGAACTTCGTGTTTTTTATTACAGCTTTTCAGGAGTAAGACACTAATACAATGTGATATTCCCGGTACCTTCCCGAATACGATCGAGCTGATCGCTGAGATCGGCAATTTCTCCTTCCCAGTATTCCCGCGATGCAAATCCGGCAACAATGGGAGCTGCGCCGTCTGCCTTGTACTGATAGGTCAGCCAAGCGATGTAATGGAGAAAACGCATGGCACGAAGGGGTTCGATCAGAGCAAAGGAACGACGGTCGAAATGATGAAAGGTCTCATATCCTTCCAGAAAAAGATCGATCTCCAGCAGGTAATCTTCAGGTTTGCCCGGCAGCAGCATCCATAGATCCTGAACCGGTGGTCCCATTGCCATATCGTCAAAATCGATGAGAAAGAAAGACTCTCCCGGACGATAAATAATATTTGAAAAGTGACAGTCACCATGGATTCTGCTGATCTTTATGTCCCGAAACAGGGGGGTAATCTCATCAAGCAGTTCCCGGCACAGTGCCGCAAAACGTAATGCCAGTTCAGGATAGCCTATCACCCCGCTTTCCAGAATAAAACTGATCTGGTCGGAAGTGAGACGATCCGGTGTCATCCTTACCCTGTCTTTTGCCGCATGCACGGCACCCACAGCATGACTTCTGCCCAAAAGGCGGCCGATCTCCATCCACTGATCTTCGCTGAATTCATCTGAACTGCGCCCCCCACAGTGGGGAAAAACACTGAAAAAGAGGTTCTGATACCCGCCTAAAGTTTCACCATTTTTCAGGAGTAGGGGCGGAACCACCGGAATTTCCTGTGTATCCAGTTCCAGTAGAAAATCCTGCTCATCCTGCAGGGCTTCTTGTGACCAGCGTCCGGGACGGTAAAACTTCACCACAATTCCCCTGTTATCAACGGTCATAAGCTCAAAGACACGATTAATATAACTGCTCAACTGCCTGCAGAGATTTGTGCAGGGGACTCCCAGACTTTCTTCCACAAGGTTCAGCACCGTCTCCGGTCCAAGTTCCGGAAATGCACTATCCCCGGAACTGCTGTTTACTGTGTTCATGGTCTATACCCGGTATCCTGCGGAAGATTTCTTTTTCTTGCATTTGCCACTGCCAGCTGATCACAACGTTCATTCAGCGGATGACCGGCATGCCCTTTCACCCAGTGAAAACTGACCGGTCTCTTTTCGGTAAGCAGCAGCAGCTCTGCCCACAGATCCTCATTTTTAGCAGGCTGCCCGTCGGATTTCTTCCATCCCCGTTTACGCCATCCCCTGGCCCATCCTTTGCTTATCCCATTTACCACATATTGAGAATCCGAATAAAGCAGCACCGGTTGTTTATCGTTCCCAAGAGACTGCAGTGCCTTGATGCACGCCATAAGCTCCATCCGGTTGTTGGTGGTAAGACGATAGCCGCCGGATAACTCCCGTTCCCCTTCTTCATCCACTATAACTGCACCATATCCCCCGGGTCCCGGGTTATTTATGGCACCGCCGTCCGTATAAATCAGTACATTATCGGCAGGGACATCCGGGAGAACGCTTGATGTTTTCTGTATCTTCTTCCTGCCCGGTTTTACCTGCTGCCGCCCGGGATCAACCATCCACTTTTCTGCATCCTGGCGGCTGACAAAGCCTTTGTACTTTGCACCACCAAAACCTTTGACCTGGGCTTCCGCTTCCGGCCAGGACGTGTAAATTCCGGTTTTCCACCCGTTTGCCACTGCATAAAATTTCTTCTTTGCCATAAAGATTTTCACCGAAAACAGAGAAAACACCCTGCTTCAAATACCTTCTAATGAGTTTTTTTATTTATTTTTTTACTGCGTGGCTGAAACGCTCAGGAAAGGACTTCCTGCTGAAGGGATGGAGATGGATAGAGGCCTTGAGAGATTGAGAGTCCGGAAGAGAAAAAAAGAACTCCCCGGGCACCGAGCCTTTACAGACACTACTCCTGCCTGCTGATCGCTCGCAGGGGCGAGCTCCTACAATACGCCGTCATTTCTGGTGTTTTTTAATCAGTGCCTTGGAAAATGTTTTCTTATTTCTGTAAAGAAAATATCTGATAAGGCACTGATACCGGTTTCCAGGACTGCCTAATTGATCATTCCGATAATAAAAAAACCGATGATAACAAAAGTAAAGAACACACCTACTTTAATGCAGATTGTGTGATCCTCTTCCGGTTTTTCGTGTCCGTGCCCATGTCCGCTCATATCAATATCCTCCATCATTTGCAAAATACAATACCTGTTGCGGGTATATGAACAATTTTATTTCACTTTGTCGATCTCTTTTTTCAGGATCGGCAAAATCATCCTTAAAAATACCAGGCAATTTCCACTTTCAGCATATCGTCATAGCGCATTCCGTATGCCGGATCTGCCTGCTCAACATCGACAAAAAAAAGAGCATCAAGGGTCAGTTTCCAGTTCTCTCCAAGCCGTCGAGCCGCCTCCAGCGAGTAAAACCAGGTAGACAGTTCCACGTCTTTAATAAGCCCCATCAAAAGCTCCGTACTCTCGGCATCATTTAGTGCAAGACGCAGCCCCACCATGATATCGTTATTGTAGGGGGAGGCAAATTCGGCAGCACGATCATCAAACACATATTCACCGAGTACTCCCAGATCCAACTGACTGTCGGCAATGGAATAAAAGGTGTATTCAAAACCGAAAGTCGTTGCCGCAAAAGGACGCCCCTGCCCACTGCGATAGAGGGCTTCAGCCTTCCACAGCCAGTTTCCGGCAACCATCTGTATATCGAGCCCGGTCTGTTGAATCTGCTCGTAATAAGGAATCAAAACAAGTTCGCTCCCCTCCACTGCGGGTATCAGTGTCGGTTCTCTGCCGGTACCGATAAAATGGTACAGCCCCACATCGGCATCGCCAAAGCTCTGGCTGTATCGAAGGGCAAGGTCAAGGTGAGTCTGTTCGGCACCGCTTTCGTACCGTGCCTGATCCACATCAATGAGAAAAGAGGGTCGCAGCCGGCCATTTGCACCGGCAAAGGTTCGTTCCCGAAACCAGGGCAGAACAAAGGCATCCATTGCTCCCCAATCCCTCAGTGCAGAAAAATGGATCATGGGCTGCCCAAGTTTTTCTTCACCATCAAGGGATTCAACAAGATCCGTCTGGTTAATGATATCCACCAGATGCACAAATTCAGTGGCGCCCCAGAAAACCTTGCCCACACCCAGCACAAGCTCCCAGCTCTCTGCCAGATAGAGGTACTTCGCCTCACGTAGATCCCCGTGCGTGCGTTCATTGTCCGCACTGTCCAGACGAAGAAAAGGGGTGACTGTGAGGCTCGAACCGGATGCAAACTCATGATACAATTCAATTTCACCTGCCCAGGAGAGGTCGTTGTGCTCCTGGCGGGGATCGGCCGGGGAATCGGGAAAGAGCCGTGTCTGCAGAGACACGTTGCCCGACAGCTCGAAAGAAAAAACGGGGAAGGGTAAAAACAACAGAAAAAATATCTGCAAAAAACTGATACGGAGCAGGGGAGATCTTCGTTTCATGTCGACCCGGACTTACTTTGCCCTTTTCAAGCTGTTTTTATTGAAATCCCGGTCACTCAATCCAGTTTGAAACCGGTAGTTGGAAAACAGGAGTGTTGTCGACTTTCCATTCTGATGGTTGACCATCTGCAGCTCATCTGCCCGCCAGTATCTGTTCAGGTACTGCTGGTATCCTTTAAAGATTAGGGTTTTCAAGTGACTGCTTTTCCGGTCAAAAAATTCAATCTTCCACACCCGATACTGATCCTTGTCCATCCAGACCACCTGCCGGGTATATCCGGAATTATTTGTATCCACCGGATAACGCTCAAACACAAAACAGTCATGCCCCGCCATGGGCTCATCACGCAGATACTTATAGGTATATTTTTCAATCTCCTGGCTGGCAATATCCTCGTAGGAAAATTCACTGCCCATAAAAGAACCCGATTTATTACGGGAACTGATCCGTTTTACCCGCTTTAACGCAGGCAGGTAGAGCCACTGTTCATCGTCACCGACTTTATGAGAAAAGGTGAGAAAGGCTGTCCCCTTCACATCCCGGGGCGTATCGAAAATGGAAAGGCTTTTATCACCATCATCAGCCACCTCCAGGGTTTTACTCCGTATTGCCCGCCGGCTCTCCTGCCCATGCTTATTGCGCAGGGTCATCAGCATATCGGCACGGGAATCGCCAAAACCCTGATCCCGCTGATCGGCTTCCATGGCAATGGCAAGTCCTTTTTCTTCAGGTGTTTGCGCAAAACAGGGTGAAACTGCCACCATCATCATCAAGCATCCTGCCACTACTCCCAACAGTAAGCGCATGGTTTTTTCTCCTTTATAGAATAAACTCATTTCTTCCCCTGATACATCTCGGGCAGCTCCCGGGAAAAAAGTTCCCAATCCCTGCTCCTCATCTGTGCTCCTGCCTGCAGTGGCATTCATTGCCATGATTTTAAAGAAATGTAAGGACCTGCGGTTCGGGACGGATATCCTCTACCCGGTACTCCCATAGAGGACACTGTTTGCCAATGCACTCTCTGTTTTTGGGATACTGCTCACAGTGAATTTTCTCTTTAATTTCCAGGGGAACAGACAAAATCTCTGCAGACAGCCTTGCCGTTTCAACAAGGGCAAGCCAGGTTTCCCGCTGACAGCAGCGTCCACCGCGGTGTCCGGCAATAACCGAGAGTATCTTTGCAGTAAAAGACTGGGCAGTCTGCCGGGGTGACGGGGTGAGCGGGGTGGCAGAGAGGATTGTAGAAACGGCAATCCCTGCTCCTACAGCGGCACCACATGCTCCCCAGAATCCGCAAACCCCGCCTGGGATATCACCGCCCCGGCTGATACCGGTGAGAATCGCCTCTTTTTTGATATCTCCCCCGCTGTTGCGATAACAGGCGAGGATGATTCCGGGAATCATGGCGTGGTGTTCCGGACCGTGCATGGGAATGGCAGGGTGACTGCGGATACGTTTCAACAGGGCAATCATATCTGTTTCTTCTGTACCGGTACAGATCGCCTGGATCACTTCCATGCCGTTTTCCCGGTGACAGCTGTCACAGACGAAATGATCCTGGCTGCAGCAGGCATTTGCAGGAAGCTCACGTTCACAGTAATTACAGGTCATCACCTTCTTTTCGGTAAAGTAGTGCAGCTCTTCACCACAGAGCATGCACCCTTCCCGCTTCCGTTCCTCTGTCTGCTCTCCAGCATCATCACAGCATCCGCCCTGCGGCGCATCGCAGCAGTTTCCCCCTGCCGGGCTGATTTCAACCTGAGGGGAACAGCATGAATTTTCCATTACACTATTTGTTACCGTCCCGGCAGCATCAAGAAGCATAACATCATCACCAAGTAATGATGCCTCATGGGCAGGAACTGCAGTCCGTCTTCCCTTGACCAGAAGAATGCCGGAGTCGGTGTGCACTGCCCCGAAAACTCCACCGTACACCACATCCACCATTTCCACGACTTCCTCCTGCGGACAAATCGCCTGGTAGGTGAGAGAATAAAAATCCATCCCCTCAACCTGCCTGTAAGGAAAGCGCTTTATAAAACGGATACCGCTGAAGCCCGCAGCTTCCATCATGGCAACAAGTTCCTCCTGCTGCATTGCCCCGCCGAGACATTCCCCCCGATACCGCACATTGTTTCTGATTGTTGCGGGAATAGCACTGTCGGTGACGATATCTGAGACAACCAGTCTGCCGCCCGGTTTTAAAATGCGAAAAATCTCCTGATAAGTCAGCCGTTTATCCGGACTGAGATTAATCACACAGTTGGAGATCACCACGTCGGCAATACTGTCCGGCAGCGGGATCTGTTCCAGAAAACCTTTTTTAAACTCCACATTGGAGTACCCCAGACGCTCTGCCACCTCCCTGCCGGACTCCCGTGCCAGGGCCAGCATTTCATCGGTCATATCGATACCGTAAACCTTCCCGGACTCCCCCACCGAGGCAGATGCCATAAAACACTCCACACCGGATCCGGACCCCAGATCGACCAGCGTCTCGCCCGAAACAGGTGCTCCATCAGTTACAGGGCTGCCGCAGCCATAGGAACGTTTTCGGGTTTCACCGGGAATAAAATCCGCCTCCGCCTGTGCCGGAGCAAGGGGATTGACTATATCTGTATTGGCTGCAAGGGCCGCCTGAGCATAAAACTCACGAACCGAACTGTGTCCCGTGTCCGATGCCAGTGAAATAAGACAGTTGCAATGGGTCAAGACCACTCCGGCAACGTTCTCTTCATCGGGACAGTCATAACGAACATCCCCCATACGCAGCCGTATCGGGCTCTCACCCTTTTTCGCATAGACCTGCACCTGATCAGAAATCAGCTGCAGGGCGATCTGATTATACAACTTCACGTACGGGTCGTGGCCAACCCATTGCCCGCCGTGTAGAAAACTGTGATCGATATCCCCGCCACCCACCAGAAACTTCAGTGGATTGTCCTGATAATTCCCGGCGTCGGCAAGGGAACTGCTGCGCAGCTCTTCAAGTACCGGACTGTTTCTCCATACCTCTTCAAGTCCCTGATCCATACTTCCGCAGGCACACGCATCGATTCCCACAAGGGCAGGAGAAGGGTAAATCATACCATCGGGACCAACTGCCACAGACTCCCAGCCGGTATTCGACAGATCGTAACGGGTTCCGGGAGTTGAAAAAATCTGGGAACGCAGAGTTTCGATATTATCAATGCTCAGTCCCAGAACATCTGCCCGTCGCCAGGCAGCAAGAAGATGGGGAAAGATCTCCTTTGGCTCAACGTACTGCTCCTCCGTACCCTTCCCGCGGATAAAGTGATAGAGCAGATGGATACCCGCCGCTCCCATCTCTGCAGCAATGTTGATCAGCTCGGGTAAATCTTCGATATTCTCACGGCTCAATGCAACAGAAAGGGTCACCGGAATCTTTTCTTTTTGCAGCAGTCTCAGATTTTGCAGAAGTTTCTGGTAACTCCCGCGACCCCGTAAGCCATCATGGGCAGCTTCGAGACCATCAAGGCTCACCTGCAGATGGAGATTCTCCATGGCTTGCAGACTCTCAAGATGCTCATGCAGCAGCATACCGTTTGTCAGCACAGCCACATGAACGTCCCTGTTCTCTTTCAACAGTGTCCCGATAAACTGAACGAATCCCGGATAGACAAACGGCTCACCTCCGGTAAAGGAAAAGAGTTTGCAGCCCAGTGCCAATGCCTGCTCCACTGCACTTTGCAGCTGTGCAAGTTCTAAGGATCTGGTTTTCGCAGGAGAGGCAGCAAAGAGACAGTGGCGACAACTGAGATTACAGGAATCAGTGACGTGAAACCAGCACTCCTTCAAGGTGGAGAGCTTCAGTGAAGACGCCCTTCCTGTAAAAGGTGCGGGAACAGTATCGCTTAACGCGTTGAGCAGCTGTTTCCCGGCATAGAGCTGGCTATCTTCCCGTATACCGTTACGAAGCAGTGTCTCCCCCGCTTCCGAGACGACAATCCAGTCCGGAATATCCGGCTGCACATAGAGCACACAATCATCACCCTGTAGACGCTGCCAACCGGAGGCGTCTCTTTTTCCCATACCACTGCACATTTTCATGAATATTCCCTACGCTCCTTTTACGGATGAATCAAAATCTATGGGAGGAGGAGTGGACTGCTCTGTCCGCTCCCGATAAACAGACAGCACCAGAAAAGAGGCAAGGGGCTGGGTAAACAAGACAGCAACGGCAATGGAACTGCCAAGGGACATAAGCAGCAGGTAGAACACCACCAACACAATCTGATCACTCACAGGCGTTCTGACAGCCATCCGCCAGGATTCTTTTACAGCATCAAGCAGCCCCATATTCCGGTCAGTCATAAGCGGCATAACATAGATAGTGGCAAAAACAATAAAAGCCGCCACCGCAAACCCGGGAAGAATCAGGAGCATAAAACCAATGCTGGTGGCAATCATGGCGAGCAGACCAAAAACAAAAAGGGGAAGAAAGAGACGCATCTCTGAAAAGAGATCACCCATCTTCGGTTCCCGCCCCTCACGCAGAGCCAGCAGCAGGGACTGCATATAACCGGCAGAAGTCACTGGTGCCAGGATGCCGAAACTGAAGATAATGACCACGATCTGTACCAGAGTCAGCAAAATAACGGGCACAATAAACTGCAGGGTGGTCTCCCAGGCAAGCTGTAAGTGCTGTTTAAAATCCATGGAATCTCTCCTCTCTAATTAATCGTATTACGGGCCAATTACCCCAAAAAGGCGTCAAGACCATCCACAAGGGTTGAAACCGGTATAATCTCCAGTCCCTTAATTGTTTGCCGGGGCATATTTGCCCTGGGGATCACAGCTTTTTTGAAACCGTGTTTTGCCGCCTCTTTCAAACGCGCCTCACCGTTTGCCACCGGTCGTATCTCCCCGCTCAGTCCAATTTCGCCGAAGTAGAGTACGTCATGGGGAATCGCTCTGTCCCGCAGACTGGACACAATCCCCATCACCGCCGCCAGATCCGTACTGGTTTCAAGCACCCGGATGCCGCCGACAACATTCACATACACCTCGTCACTTGCTGTTCCCAGACCGCCGTGTTTGGTGAGTACGGCAAGGAGCATGGCGATCCTGTTTTGATCCATACCAACCGCAAGCCGTCTCGGATTTCCCGACTGACTCTCGGTTACCAGTGCCTGAATCTCCACCAGCAGCGGTCGTGTCCCCTCCCAGATAACCGTTACAACGGATCCGGAAGATGGCGCATCGGAACGGGAGAGAAACATGGCAGAAGGATTTTTCACCTCTTTCAAGCCCTTATCGGTCATGGCAAAAAAACCAAGCTCTCCCACACTGCCGAAACGGTTTTTATCAGCCCGCAGAATACGGTAACGGGCATCATCTGTGGAAGAGAGCACCACCTGGGCATCCACAATATGCGAAAGTGTCATGGGCCCTGCCAGGGACTGATCTTTGGTTACATGGCCCACCATAAAAATAGAAGTGTTCGTCTCTTTTGCGTATTGGGTGAGCGCTGCTGCAGATTCACGTACCTGCGAAATCGACCCGGGCGCGGATTCGGAAGCACTGGTATACACCACCTGAATGGAATCAATAACCACAATCTGCGGTTTTTCCCTATCCAGCACTTCACAGATAACTTCAACGGAGGTTTCCGCCAGCATCTTTATTTTGTCCACAGGCAGTCCCAGGCGATAGGCACGATCCGCTATCTGCTGGGGGGATTCCTCTCCGGAAACATAGAGCACTGAAACATCATCTCTACCGCAATGGGCAAGGGTCTGCAGGAGAAGGGTGGATTTTCCCGCCCCCGGTGCACCGCCGATAAGCACCACCGACCCGCAGACAATCCCCTGCCCCAGTACCCGGTCAAATTCTGTAATTCCCGTGGAAAGTCTTTCTGCCTGAGAGCGGTCAACTTCGGAGAGAAGCTGGACCGATGCCTTCCTGCCGCTATATCCCCGTTTCGCGGAATGTGTTTTTCCTCCCAGCCGAATTTCCTTGACGGTATTCCATTCCCCGCAATTACTGCACTGCCCCAGCCAGCGACTGAAATCGGCACCACAATCCGTACAGACAAATGCTGTTTCCTTCTTTTTTGCCATACCCCCTGACCACAGATGAATTACTAATCAAGCCGACTCTACCACACCTTCACCCGAAAAAACAATCCGCCCCTTTACTCTTTGCCAAAAAGATTTACTATTGAAGGCAGTTAAACGGCAACACCTACTCTAACAACCACACCATCCTCAGCGAGAATTCTCCAATGGAACCTGTACAAAAACCTCTGCCCGCGGCAAAATGGATCCCTCTCAGCTATTCCTTTTCCTTTCTGATGCGATCCAGAAAACTCCTCTTCTGGAGTATGCTCCTCGTTCTTTTCACCATCTTTGTTACCTGGATAGGCTACATCTTCACCGTTGATTTTGTGGACGGTCTCACCGGCAGCTTTTTCCTCAATCAACCGGAGGCTGTCGGTGTATGGGGCTGGACAAAATACTCAGGCTGGCTGGTCCTGGAGTGGGTGTTTCTCATTGTCAGTCGTGTCGCCGCCTTTTATCTCGCCTTTCTCACAGCCTATACCCTCTCTGCTCCGGGATACGTCTTTTTGAGTACTGCCGCTGAAAAAATACATGAAGGCAGATACTTTGAGGCGGATGCCGCCCTCACGCTGAAGGGGGTTCTTATTGATCTATTGGAAGGGGTAAAAATTGGACTTTTCGGAGTGATTGTGACCATTGGTGCCATTGCCGCCAACTTCATCCCCGTGATCGGACAGGTGCTTGTGCTGCTTCTCTACACCTATTACTCAACACTGATGTTTGTGGACTATCCCTCTTCCCGCAGACGCTGGAGTCTTGGGAAAAAGATAGGATGGATACGGAAACACAACACCCCGGCACTGCGTCTGGGAATTCTACCGGCACTGGTCAGCCTGATTCCACTGTTTAATATCTTTTTCATGGCAATGATCTTTCCGTTGATGACCGTGCATATGACACTCAACTTCACTGCCATCGAACAGCATTCACGTCCATCGGAACAGTAAAGAAACGGAAGCGCCGCGTAAGGATTACCCTGCTGTCCCGGCAGAAGCTCTGTTAAAAGACGGCTCAGCCACTGTTTTCGCAACAGCGGCCACCTTCCGTTTTTTTCTGCTCACCGAACGTCTCTCGGGAACAAGGGTGTAACAGAGCAGAGGCTCGGTACGGTTTTTCATGTGCACCAGCTGTCGACTGCCCACATGAATGGACGACGGCAGATGTTTGAAGGTTCGCTCCCCCACAACAACTTCTCTCTCCCCTGCCTCTTTTTCCAGACGGGCTCCTGTATTTACAGTATCTCCAATAACGGTATAGTCCTTACGATGTCTCGATCCGACACTTCCGAGGATGGCGGTACCGGTGTTAATACCAATGCCGATTTTAAAAACAGGCTTGCCGAGCTTTGCCCGTTTTTTCATCAGGATTGCGGTGGCATTATTCATCTCAAAAGCTGCCCGAACCGCTGCCTTAGCCCCCCGTGCTTCACTGGAAGCGTGACCAAAAACTGCCATAATCTGATCCCCCACCAGCTTATCAAGCATACCGTCATATTTAAAGACGATCTCCACCATCACAGAAAAATATTCATTCAGCATGGCGAGTACATCTTCCGGTTCCATCTGTTCGGAGATGGCAGTGAAGTAGCGGATATCGGCAAACATGATGGTGACAATCCGCCGTTCATCCTTTAAAAGCCGTCCATCCTGGGAATTGACAAGTTTCTCGACAAAATCCTTCCCCACATAGCGGCTGAGATGATTACGAAGCCGGGTGTCCCTTTCCAGCAGTTCGTACGATTCGGATAAACTCTTGGCAAACTCCTGGAGCTGAAGAGATCGATCCTGAACATCTCGGTTCGCTTGATTCAGTTGATTGACAAGGGCATTAAAGTTCCCTGCGATATCAGCAACTTCCCCGCTGGCATTGAGCTGCAGAGGAGTAAGAATCTCACCGGTACCAACCTGGGAAGTCTCCTGGGCAAGGGATGCCAACTGGTCCGTGTAACGACGCAGAAAGGTAAAACCGATAAGCATGGAAAACAGAATAATGGCAGAACCCAGTACCATCAGCTGACTGACCTTACCGATCTCCGTGGTCACCAGATACATGGTCATTAAAAAAGGCAGAACTCCCATCAACGCCAGACCAATTTTCAGCCTGCGGTAAAATGTGAGACTCTCAGCTTTCGTCTTTTTTCTGCTCATTCAACCGGCACCTGCTTTTACTGCATTTTTTTCACATCCCCATATTTGAGAACACCCCAAAGCGTATTTTATCACTCCAATTCCCATAATGCAAAAAACAATCCTGAAGGTACAAATCCCTCTGTCCAGATCGACCATTTTTTCTCTTTTCCTTAGCCGCCTGAAGGATATTTTGTTAAAGTGGACATCATTATCAAGTCAAAACTTGTGATAATTGAGAGTGGAGGTCTGCTAATCTAAACCTTTAATAGAGAGATTTTCTTTTATGCAGCGATGCCCTGGACTGTTCTTTTCTCCCCTCCATCACTTTCTGCAGTTGACAAAGCTCTGCGTTGGCCTGTCGTAGCTCTTCTTTTATTTTTTCCTGCTCTTTATTATTCATCGTCTCAAGCAGCTGCTGATTAAGCGATTCCACTTTCTTCTGACTTTTGTAGAGATCTTTTGCAAGCAAACGAAGCAACATCCTGAACTCCTTTTTCTGTTCCACTGTTTTACAACCATTACAATATGGTCAGGGATTCCTCCTCTATAGTACAGATAAGCATTTGACAGTACAAAAAATCACGGGTATTATTTTTTTGAGTATATGCTCACACTGTGAGTCTATTTCCCCGTTTTTCACCTATTCCATCCAACAAGGAGGCGTATTCCATGGCTGAATATCTGTTTATTCTGCATACCGATGACAACGAAAAAGCGACCCGCTGCTTTCAATTTGCTAAAATTGCCCATGAAAAAGGACACCAGGTAAATATTTTTCTGGTTGACTCGGGAGTCAATTGGGCAGTAAAAGACAGGGACGGTTCCGGCAAGACAACAACCGGCGACTGTCCCGCCGACTATCTGCCGTACCTGGAAACAAATAACGTTACCACGGGTGTCTGTACCCCCTGTGCCAAAGGGCGGGATCTTGACGAGGGCGCATTTCTGCAGAATATGAAACTTGATACCGGTGGTAATTTAATCGATATGGCTGCAACCGCCGCAGTTTTTAATTTTTAGCGTCAACACAAAGAACTCCTGATTTCAGGACTGCTGTAATCCTGGCTGACAAAAACAGACATATCGGGAACTCTCTTTCCCGATATGTACAGCCTGCCTGAGTTTCCGGTGTACTGTTGTCTGGTGCTGACAAAGATACTGGTCAGGTTTGCAGATCTCACTTTCCCCATTTACAGCACTTCTGATCGCTGCCACCCTCTCTATTACCGTGCCGGCATCTGCCGCCACCGATCAGGAGAAGATCCAAAACAGTATTGAACTTGATGCCGCTCAGGAACGTGAGCAGGGAGATGCAGAAGATCCCCTTGCCAGCCGGCAATCTGATAAAACTAACAATCCCAGCCTGCAAAGCATAAAACCCAACTCATTCTCCACCTATACCAGCCTCCGCTTTCGCTACCGGCAAACCACCCATGAAACCATCTTTGCAGACGGAGGCACCCGGGCAGGTATAAACGGTGAGTATCAGATTTTCCCCGACTACTGGGTGATTGGACGGGGAGAAGTGGGTTTTAAGCTCTTTGACAAAATCGACCAGATCTTTGATCCGGGCGGGCAGGGAAATGATCGAAATGGAGAAGACATATTCCTTCGACTCGGCTATGTTGGTCTTGAAACACCCTCTACCTTTCTCACATTCGGGAAAAACTGGTCGACTTATTACCAGATTGCCTCATTTACCGACCGTTTCCAGGGGACAGGAGCAGGCGCCAGCGGGACATTTAATGCCGGAACAGATGGCGGTGCCAGCGGTACCGGTCGTGCCGATGAGGTTTTTCAGACCCGTCTCCATATCGGAAACCCCAGGGGGCTTCTCTCCCGCTACAAACCCTTCAATCTCAACCTGCAGTTTCAGCCCGGAGAAAAAATTCCCCATGCCCAATCAACTCGCTACCAGTATTCTGCCGGTTTCAGTGCTATCCTTGAGCGACAGGATAACCTGAAGATCGGTATTGCCGCAAACTACGCAGCAATAGCTTCTGAGGATCTGTCATCTCTTGAAAGTATAGGGATACAAGGTGATGACCTCTCTGTGCTCCTCGGGTTCCAGTGGTTTGGTAAAAAATGGTATGCAGCGACTACCTTCTCCTGGCTGGATAACCACATGACCACACAGAACGGAATCTATTTTAAGGCCTGGGGATCGGAGGGATATGGTCATTACCACATCTGGGACAAGGTGTGGCTTGTGGGCGGCTGGAATTACCTTGAACCTCAGCATGGTGAAGAACAGGCAGGTTCCTATGTACTCAGATACGTGGTACTGGGTCTGCGGTATACCTTTAAAGATTTCCAGCGCATGATCTATGCGAATATCCGTTTTGACTCAAGCCGGTTAAGCAGTACCAGTAATGAAGAGTTGAGTAATGTCTATACCATCGGAGTCAAATGGGATTTTGACTGGTAGCCCCGCACACCTCTTATACGAGCTCAGCCATCACCCGATTGGCAAACATTCTTCCCCTGGTGCTGAGATGCAGACGACCTGCACGGCAGGACAAGAGCCCATCCCCCAGTAAGGATTTCAGAATATCCCCGTAATACTCTTCAACACTGATACCATAACGCTTCTCAAGGGAACGGAGAGAGATACCTGCTGTCATTCTCAGTCCCATAATGACGGTCTCCCGAAAGGATGCCTCCCGGTCAAGTTTCTCTTCCCAGATAACTGGCGAGATGCCCTTTTCCATCAAAGAACAATAGTCTGCAGGATTGTCAGCATTGCGCATCCTTCGCCCCTGTCGTCCCGATACGGCTCCCGCCCCGACACCGATATAGTCTTCATTTTTCCAGTAAATCCTATTGTGCCTACACTGACTGCCCTGCAGACTGTAGTTGGAGATCTCATACCGTTCAAAAGCGGCAGTTGCAGTGTGCTGCACGGTGAGTCCATCCATCTCGCTGACAATATCCTCAGCCGGCAGCAGAATCTCTCCTCGTGCAACCCGATCCGCCATTGGAGTTCCCTCTTCCAGGGTCAGCTGATAGAGGGAAAGGTGTCTGATAGCAAGGGAAAACCCCTTCTCCAGGCTGAACTGCCAGCTTTTACCGCTCTGTCCGGGAAGTCCGTACATCAGATCGATGCTGATATTTTTAAATCCGGATTCACCTGCGAGCTGGACTGCCCCGATTGCCTCATCGGCGGTATGAATGCGCCCGATTATTTTCAGCTCTTTGTCCACAAAGGACTGTACCCCGAAAGAGATGCGGTTGATTCCGGATGTTCTCAGCCTTGCCAACATATCTCCATCCACTGTACCGGGATTTGCCTCCATGGAGATCTCGGCACCTGCTGCCACAGAAAAGGAGGAGAAACAGACAGCAAGTATCTGCTGCATCATCTCAAGGGGGAGGGCTGTGGGAGTACCGCCGCCAAAAAAAATCGTCTGCAACCTTTCCTCACCAGCCCCCCTGCCCACTTCTGTAATCTCACAACAAAGAGCCTTGGTATAGCGGCGATACAGATCTGCAAGACCGGAGTACGAGTTGAAGGAGCAATAGCCGCATTTTGCAGGGCAAAAGGGAATATGGATATAAAGAGCAGATGCCATGATGGAAATATCAGCCTTATCCGTTGAACGACAGATGTCAGGACTGGTGCAGAGTGTCCATGGTTTTACTGCACTGAAGGCTGATTTCAGACATCAGCCCATGATCGGCAAAGGAGTAACTGCCGTCACCGATGATAATATGATCAAGCAGCTGGATCTGCATTATGCTTCCAAGGAGGGAAAGGGTTCTGGTCAGCTGCAGATCCTGAGCGGACGGGCTAAGGGAACCGGAAGGATGATTATGGGCAATAATAAGGGCTGAGGCATTCAGTTCCAATGCCCTTTTCACCAGTTCCCTGGGATAGACGGTGTTGACATTCACCGTGCCTTCAGCCACGGTTTCACTCTTGATAATACCATGGGCAGAATCGAGATAGATAACAGTGAAGACCTCTTTTTTCAAACCGCGAAGGGCATGAACCAGGTAGTCACGCACCTCGGAAGACGAATGCAGATAACGTTTTCCGACAAGTCGTTCCTTCAGATAACGACCGGCAACCGCCTGCACAAAACGAACAGCCAGTCCGTTTTTCGGACCAATCCCTCTGACCTCCTGCAATGCGGAGAGCGGTGCTTCCAGTACTGCAGCCAGACTGCCGAAATGTTCAAGGGCATCACGTGCCGGTTCTTTACAATCGCTTCTCGGTGTTCCAAAAGAGAGCAGCAGTTCAAGAACCTCTGCATCGGAAAAACCGGCAATGCCGCGATCAAGGAAACGTTCACGAAGACGCTGCCTGTGTCCCGTCCCTTTTTTCTGCCACTCTTCTTTATCCATGGACCGTCAGTTCAGCTACTTGTTCAGCTCCCTTGCAAACAGTTCATTGGCTACCTTCGGATTGGCCTTGCCCTTGGTCTGCTGCATCAACTGTCCCACAAAATACCCCATGAGTTTGCTCTTACCGCCCTTAAAATCCGCCGCCTGCTCCGGATTGTCGAGAATAATCTGCTGAACCATTGTCAGCAGCTCTCCTTCGTCGGATACCTGGATAAGATTCTTCTCCTTCACCACCTCTTCAGGATCTTTCCCCGATGCCATCATCTCCAGGAAAACCGTCTTGGCGATCTTTCCCGAAATTGTCCCCTTATCAATCATCTGTAGAAGTGCTCCCAGCTGTTCCGGCTGAATCCTGCAGGTGGTCACATCCTCCCCTTTGAGTTCACGGAGAAGTTCAGTCATCATCCAGTTGGAAACTTTTTTGGCATTGCCGCAGCTTGTAACAGCAGCTTCAAAATAATCGGCAAGATCACGGGACGCCGTGAGGATGGAAGCATCGTACTCCGGAAGCTCATATTCACTGACAAAGCGCTCCCTGCGGGCATCAGGCAGCTCCGGCAGACTCTCTCTGATCTTCTCAACCCATTCTTTTTCTATGACCACCGGGATAAGATCCGGACAGGGAAAATACCGGTAATCATGGGCCTCCTCCTTACTGCGCATGGACTCGGTTCTGTTCCTGTTCGCATCCCAGAGAAGCGTTGCCTGGCTAATCTGTCCTCCGTCAAGGAGTATATCCCGCTGCCGGCGTACCTCGTATTCCAGGGCTGCCTGCACGTTTTTAAAGGAGTTCATATTCTTGAGCTCCGTGCGTGTACCAAGCTCTTCCTGTCCCACCGGTCTCAGTGATATGTTGGCGTCACAGCGAAAACTCCCTTCCTGCATATTGCCGTCACAGATATCAAGATAACGAAGGATGGCATGTATCTTCCGCAGATAGGCATACGCCTCATCCGGGGAACGCATATCCGGCTCGGAGACAATTTCCAGAAGGGGTGTACCGGTGCGGTTCAGATCCACATAGGAAACCGGCTCCCGATCATCATGCATCAACTTTCCTGCATCTTCCTCCATGTGCATCCGGGTAATACCGATCACCTTTGTTTCCCCATCCACTTCTATCTCCACCTTACCGAACTCAACAATGGGAAGATCAAATTGTGACGTCTGATACCCCTTGGGCAGATCGGGATAAAAGTAATTCTTTCTGGCAAACTGATTAAAACTGTTAATGGTGGAGTCCGTTGCCAATCCCATCTTGATGGAATATTCAACGACCTTCCTGTTCAGTACCGGCAAAACACCCGGCATACCAAGACAGACCGGGCAGGTGTGGCTGTTGGGCGGTGCACCGAATTCTGTGGAACAGCCGCAAAATATTTTGGATTTTGTTTTCAGCTGGGCATGGATCTCAAGCCCGATTACAGTTTCAAATTCCATTGTTCACTCACTTCCTTGCAAATTGATAAGACTTCAGGCCCTCTCGGCCTTATTTACCCACTCCCTTACCTTCAGGAGCTCCTCACGCCACTCAGCACTCACACGCAGTTTCAAAAAGACCCGAAGCAGATCCATCATCACCCGAATCAACTCCTCAAAAAGAAAGATCCGTTCGAGAATCATGCCCTCCTGTTCTTCCGGGTTATTCTTATTGCCAGACTCTGTGCCGCCGGTCTTGGGAAGCTTCACATTACGAAACTCCATGAGGGCTGCAGCCATGGTAAAATTCCACTCGTAATCGTTGTATGCCAGCTGTATCCTGGCCTGTTCCAGTTTTTTGCCCATGGTCAACCCGGTACGGGCCTCCTGCAGTTCCGTCTGCAGTCCCCGGCAAATAAGCTTCTCATTGGACTCCCCTTCCCCGTATTCAAGAAGCATGTGCTTCTCAAATACGACCACGATATCACCTTCACCGGGCAGGGCAACAACACCGCCCCGCTCTTCACTCTTCCACCAGAGCCAGGTGAGAAATTCCTGTCCTATAAACCGTTTTTCAACGATAAGATCCACTAAATCCATTGTGTTCCCCCGATCCTATAAAAAGACGTCTGCAGTGATCGCCGCAAGTTTATCCAGCTCATCCTCTTCCAGCAGATGTTCCCCGCATAAATAGGGAATCTGCTGCACCAGCGTCAGATCGAAACTGTCTTTAAAGAGGTCTTCCAGGTATGCCTGCGCCTTCTGATTGGTGGAGAAAAAGAGCAGTGTGGAATTTTCAAGATTCCAGCACAGGTCATAGACCGCCGGGACGGGCAATGCCTTTCGCATAAGTTCGTTCTGGATCCGCTCTTTGATCTCTGTCTTCTGCGATTTGGCAATTTTAGGAATCTGTTTTTCCTTTTTTATCCGCTCTTCTTCCTTCTGCACATATTTCTTTAAAATTGCAGCTGAAACCTTGCGTTCGTCAAGCCGCATGGAAAGGGTCACGTAATTTCCGGCTGCGTAGGAGGCAAAATCAAATTCACTGTCAAACATATTCAACACCGATACCCAGCCCAGAGAAAATTCCTCGTAGGTATCATCAATGTCTCGAAAGGCAAAGGAAACCACCCTTTCTGCTATAAAATCCCATATATTTTCAGGCAGTTCACCTTCCACACTGAAGCGGACGAAACTGGCAGTGCCGTTTAGAAACCCCATCTTTTACTCCATGATCTGAAAAACAAAAAACTGATACACTCTGCAGGAACACCATTCACCCCCGGCAATTCGAAGCATCCCCTGTACATTAAAAAGAACCTGGGAGATATCTTAATACAAAAAATCTCACTTTACTCTTAAATATGATATGGATGCAAATATTGTTGATTGCCCTCTCATGAGCTCTTCAGGCGATGAAAACTGACAGGATGCACCATGAAATCGAAATGATGTTAATGCGGGAAGGAACCGTTTTTTTCTTGACATGAGAAAAATGAAATTGTATAAAAGCTTGCTTCAAGGGTCGTTAACTCAGTCGGTAGAGTATCTGCCTTTTAAGCAGAGAGTCGTGCGTTCGAGTCGCACACGACCCACCACATATACATAACAGATTGTCCCCATCGTCTAGTCAGGTCCAGGACACTGGGTTTTCATCCCAGCAACGCCGGTTCGAATCCGACTGGGGACGCCATGTTAAAAGCACCAAGGATATCCTTTATCCTTGGTGCTTTTTTTGTGCTCACTCCAGAGCCACCATACATATACAGCCTGAAAGAAACAGGTAAGCGACTAATTCTTGAAACTATGAATGGGAGCCGGAATTCGACCTCCCCAGGCAATGAAACGTGATGACTTATTCACATTTCGCACTTCCATCACAGGGCTCTCACCAAACAGTCCGCCAAAGCTCACGATATCCCCTGCCTTCTTCCCGGGTACGGGAATAAGTCTGGCGGCAGTAGTTTTGTTATTGATCATGCCCACTGCCATCTCATCGGCGATGATTGCTGCTATGGTATCACTATCCACATCGCCGGGAATGGGAACCATATCAAGCCCCACTGAGCAGACACAGGTCATTGCTTCGAGTTTTTCGATGGTCAGCTGCCCTTTAGCCACAGCATCGGCAAGAACAGCGTCCTCCATCACCGGTATAAACGCACCGCTTAAGCCCCCCACACTCTTGGAGGCAAAGATCCCCCCCTTTTTCACAGCATCATTAAGAAGGGCGACGATTGCCGTCGAACCGGGAGCCCCGATTGCATCAACACCTATGATCGAGAGAATCTCACCAACAGAATCACCAACCTTGGGTGTGGGAGCAAGGGAAAGATCCACGACACCGAATGCCACACCAAGTTCCCTGGAAACCTGCCTCCCGATCAGCTCCCCACACCTGGTTACCCGAAAGGTGATCTGTTTTATCTCTTCTGCAATATCATCAAGACAAAGGTTTTCTTTTCCTTTTGATCTGATGGTCTTCTCAAGGGAGCGGGCAATCACTCCGGGCCCTGATACGCCGACGTTTAAAACCACATCGGCCTCCTCCACTCCATGAATAGCTCCAGCCATAAAAGGATTATCACCTGGCTGATTGCAGAAAACCACAAATTTTGCTGCCCCGAACCCACCCTGATCCGCTGTCTGTTCAGCAAGTTGAGAAACGGTTGTTCCCATCATTGCGATGGCATCCATATTAATCCCCTTGTTGGAGGAACCAACATTTATAGAGGCACAGAGCCTGCTTGTCCCGGCAAGTGCCCGTGGAACTGAACGGATAAAAGCAAGATCAGTTGCAGTCATCCCCTTTTCCACCTGAGCAGAAAAACCGCCAAGTATATCAACACCTGCCTGTTCTGCCGCCGAGTCAAGGCTTCCTGCCAGCTGCACAAACTCGTCCTCACTGAAACCAGCACCTACAAAGGCAGCAGGCGTCACAGAGATACGTTTATTCATAACAGGGATGCCATATCTGGTGGCAACCTCATTGCAGGTGTCAACAAAGGCATCGGCATGAAGGGCAATCTTTTTCTCAACATTTTTGCAGGTCTGTTCTGCACTCCCCGCCCGGCAATCAAGAAGATTAATCCCCATGGTTACAGTCCTTACATCGAGATTCTCCTTCTGAATCATCTCGACTGTCGACAATATCTGGTCACTGCGAAGCATATCACACCTCCACTACGCCGCTGCACGGCGTAGCAATCTCATGGGTCGCTTTGAAGATATCGTTGTGCTGAAGGACGATATCGAGTTTTTCTTTCCTGCCAAGTTCGCGTAGATCCGAACGCAGCAGAGACATACTTGCAACCGGAGTCAGATCCACCTGAAAGATCATGGTGTACAGGCTATGTTCCCGGGTTGTATTCAAATCAAGGATATTGATATCCCTTCTATGAAAAAAGTGCCCCATGATACTCACCAGTCCCTTCCGGTTTTCTCCCTGTGCTGTAACAACAAATGTCTCAGCGGGCAGGTTGTTTTTCTCTATTTCCAGGGGCACATCCATCTCCTTTATGGTGATTTCAAGTTTTGTCTCAGAAGCGATATGGGAAAAACCTGCTATAACATCCTCAGGAGTCACCACATCCTCGAACTCGGCTATAAGAATCATTGAAAAATATCCACCAAGAACCGACTGGTTTAAATCGGCAAGATCACCGTCCAACTCAAGAACAGCTCTACTGATATCTGCAACAATCCCGGGTCTGTCCTTGGACATTACCGATATAACTAACTGTTTTTTCATTATATTCAGCACTCCAACATATCAATCTGCCATTTTTGACCATTCATTTTCCGTTTAAATACGGTCGGATGGGGATGCTTGTCCAGACTCTTGTAATCGATGGTATAATGCAAACCCCTGGATTCTTTTCTCTCCATTGCCGACTGAATAATCAGCAGGGCATTGAGAGCAATGTTCCTCAGCTCAATCATATTAGGGGTAATAATATACTCATGGTAAAACTGATCAATTTCCTGAAAGATTACTGCCATTCGTTTTTTGGCAAGCTCCAGTCGTTTCTCAGATCGGACGATCCCGACATAATTCCACATGGTCCGACGAATAACATCCCAGTTATGATTAATCAGAATTTCTTCACTGAGTTTTCGGGCATTACCACTTTTCCAGACATCGACATCCGGCAATTCAAAAGATTGCAAGCGGTCCCAGCTCTTCTGACAATAGTCGGCGGCGCGGTCTGCAAAAACCACAGCCTCCAAAAGTGAATTACTGGCCAATCGATTCCCACCATGCAGACCGGTACTTGCAGTTTCTCCCAGGGCCATCAATCCAGGAATGGAAGTTCGTCCGTTTCTATCTGTCCGCACACCCCCACACATGTAATGCGCTGCAGGAACAACCGGAATAGGCTGCTTACTGATATCAATTCCACGACTCAGGCATCGATTAAAAATTGTTGGGAATCGCTTCATCAGAAATTCAGCATCCCGAAAACTGATATCGAGATAGACACAATCTTCACCTGTCTCCTTCAGTTCACTGTCTATTGCCCTTGCCACAGTGTCACGGGTGGCAAGATCTTCCCTGGGATCATACTTCTTCATAAACGGCACCCCATCCCTCCCGACAAGGACTGCCCCCTCACCCCTAACTGCCTCTGATATAAGGAAGTTTTTCTCCTGTGGATGATACAGGCAGGTTGGATGGAATTGAACGAACTCCATATTCTCCATTTCTGCCCCTGCCCTGAAAGCCATGGCAAGCCCGTCCCCGGTTGCGATATCCGGATTAGTCGTATAAAGGTATACTTTCCCGACCCCACCACTGCAGAGAGCAGTCACCTTTGCCCGATAGGGCTCAACACTCTCCCCTTCCATTACATACGCCCCGACACACCGCGACCCCATATTGGAACCACAAGCTTCCGGGACCATCAACAGGTCAACAGCAATGTGATTTTCCAGAAGCGTTATATTTTCAGTCGCCCGGGCACTCTCAAGCAACGCCCTCTCAATCTCCCTGCCGGTGAGATCATAGGAATGCGCAACCCTACGATGACTATGCCCCCCTTCCCTGCCCAAAGAATACCCCGAAGTTGTTGCACCATCCTTCACAAAATCCACACCGATCCTCACCAGTTCACGAACACGAGCAGGACCGTCACTGACGACAAGGTCCACAACGGATTCATCACACAAGCCCGCCCCGGAGAGAAGGGTGTCATTGATATGGGACGCCATACTGTCATCTTCTTCCAACACAGCAGCTATGCCACCCTGAGCAAGATTGGTGGCAGTATCCACATCCCTCTTTTTGGTGACCATCACCACCGTGCCCATCTCTGCACACTTCAAAGCAAAGGAGAGTCCGGCAATACCACTTCCAATTATCAAAAAATCACTTTTCACCACAACCCCCTTCAGTGTTTCACGTGAAACATATGCAAACCAGATTGAAAAACAGTGTGCCCAATGTATCGCTGACGGCGGTGAAAGGCAAGGACTTGGTCTTTTTACCTGGTTTTTTTTCTTTTCAGGAGAATAACATTGTGACTTGTTCGGAAATACGATAAAAATGAGTGTCAGAAAACGTATCGCCATCACACTATCGGGTGCAAGCTGTACTTTGCAAATCAACCAAAAGCAGATATCTGTTTACGGGGAACACATGGAAAAAGGCAAGATTGTAGCAGTCGCAAACCAGAAGGGCGGAGTTGGCAAAACCACATCCGCCGTCAGCCTGGCATCTGCCCTGGCTAGAAAGAAGAAAAAAGTCCTGCTCGTGGATTCCGACCCACAGGGAAACGCCTCTTCCGGATCAGGGGTGAATTTACGGGAAGTGGAAAAACACCTCTACCACTCCTACATGGAGGATCTGCCTGTTACTGAGATTTGCGTCACCCCGCAATCCAAGTGGAAACTTACTGTCATCCCCTCATCCATTGATCTGGCAGCAGCAGAAATGGAGCTTTTTCCCAGGGAGGAGCGGGAATTCGTACTCAAAAAACTCCTTGAGCCTGCTCAAAAAAAGTATGACTATATACTTATAGACTGTCCTCCATCCCTGGGGCTTCTGACAATTAACAGTCTAACCGCGGCAAACTCTGTTCTTATCCCCATGCAATGCGAATATTTTGCCATGGAAGGGCTTGCTCAACTTGTAAAAACCATTCGTTCTGTCAAAAAATCACTCAACAGGGAGCTTTACATAGAAGGACTCCTTTTAACGATGTTTGACAAACGCAACAGGCTGACATTTCAGGTTGCCGATGAAATTGAAAAGCATTTTGGAGACCAGTTGTTTAAAACGGTTATCCCTCGTAATGTGCGCTTGAGTGAATGCCCAAGTCATGGTCAATCTGTGATAGAGTATGACATTAAATCAACCGGGGCAAAAGCCTACATCAAGCTTGCCAATGAGTTTGTGAAAAGGCAGAAAAAGTAAAAAGGCACTTTATTTTTCAGTAAGGAAAGAGATATGGCAAAGAAAAAAGGCCTGGGAAGGGGAGTAGACCTTCTCTTTAATCAGGAAGAGGATGAGGAAAAGTTTTTTGAGTGTGATATTGAGCAAATTGTTCCCAATCTCTACCAACCAAGACAACACTTTGATCCGGACAGTCTGCAGGAACTTGCCGACTCAATTTCCCAAAACGGGGTTATCCAGCCATTGGTCGTTGTGGCAAATCCTGAAGGAGCCTATGAACTCATAGCAGGGGAGAGAAGGTTACGAGCCTCCAAACTGGCAGGACTGAAAGAAGTCCCGGTTGTCCTTCGGGATGTGTCCAGCGAAGAAGAACTCCTGGAGCTGGCTCTTATTGAAAATGTCCAGCGTCAGGATTTGAATCCCCTTGAAGAAGCTGAAGCCTATGAAAAACTTATCCAGCAGTTTTCCTACACCCAGGAACAGGCTGCTGCCAAGGTAGGCAAGCAGAGATCCACCGTGGCAAACCGTCTACGACTCCTGCAACTTCCCGATTTCATTAAGGATGATATCTGCAAACAACGCCTTTCAGAAGGGCATGCCCGAGCCTTGCTCCGTTTAACTGATGATGAGATTGCCATGAAAGAGGCAAGAGATCTGATTATCTCCAAAGGGATGTCTGTTCGTCAGGCAGAAAAACTGACCAGCAGAATGAAACAGACAAGCAAGACGGCGGGGAACAGCAAGGCAAAAGAAACACCAGTTATCCCGCAATCCTTCTCCCATTCACTTCTCACCCGTGTAAGCAACAAACTGCACTCCAAGGTTCAACTGGTTCAAAACGGAACACGGGGTAAACTCGAAATCGAATACTACTCGGTGGACGATCTGGAGCGGCTGGTTGCCCTGATCGCAGGTGAAGAATAACAGAGTGTGTTGTTGTACATATAAAATATATCTACTCCAACATTCTTCATTTACCCCGCTAAGCACTTCCTTAACTCTTTGGGAGAAAACACATGGCATTACTTCAATTAACAATGATTCCAATGGGTGAGGGCGTCAGTGTAGGTGATTATGTCAGCCTGATCCAAAAAAGTCTGGAGAAGGAAGGGGCCCGTTACCACTTGAACGATATGGGCACCGTCATCGAGGGAGATGTTCAGGAACTGCTGGGTCTCCTGGCACGAATTTACGAAACACCCTTTGAACACGGAGCTGTGAGGGTAGTTACCCAGATCGTCATCGATGACAGACGGGACAAGGAAATTCATATCGGCGATAAAATAGAAGCTGTTTCACAGCGCCTGTGACAATCTCCATACGCACCCTGTCACCCTCTCTCTTCTCCATGGTAGTATATATAAACCCTTCACTGAATAAACCCTTATGAAAGCACAGTCAAAAAAAAGTGGGATCAAACTTTCCACAACCCTTCTCTTTGTATTTTTCCTGTCCCTGCTCCTGTTCGGACTCAACGTCAAGGAACCGCAACGTGTCATGGAACAGGCCTGGAATATCTGCCTGGAATGTATCGGGATAGGCTGACACCAGTGAAAAAATTTCAGGAAATATTTCACTGTTCGCAAGCTCTTAAGAGCTAATAGAAAACATACCAGAACAAACCGAAAAAAGGAATAAAGGACGTTTTTTCTGACACTTAAGCTTTACAGTGGCAGTACTGTTTACCAAAAAAACGGCATTGCCACTCTGCTTTGCTAACTTTTACTCTTGTCTGTAAGCCGTTACTTTCAGCACGGTTCCGTCATTAAACTATCTCAGCACCTAAAAGAGACAACACCATGGAAGCACTCCGCAAACTTATACAACTTATCGCCACACTGCTCACCAACAGTTATTTTCTTTTTCCTGTCACTCATAATATCTACCAGGGACCTGCGAAGGTTATCTGTGCACCAGGTCTGAACTGCTACTCCTGTCCGGCATCCACGACCTATTGTCCCATCGGTGCCATTCAACAGCTGCTGCTCAGTGTGCGGTTTTCTCTGGAAACAGGATCGCTTTTTTTCAGCTCCTACGTTGTCGGGACCGTGGGCTTGATAGGCACAGCAACAGGGCGAATAACCTGCGGATGGCTCTGCCCGTTCGGACTGGTTCAGGAACTCCTCTACAAGCTGCCTGTTAAAACGAAGGTTGAACTTCCCTATCTGCTGAGATACGTAAAATACCTTATGCTTGTTTTTTTCGTTGTTCTTATGCCGTTACTGCTTGTCAATGAATGGGGAATGGGGCTGCCATGGTTCTGTAAATATGTGTGCCCGGCAGGTACTCTCGAAGCTGGTATTCCAATGATCTTTCTTCAGCCGGATCTGCGGGCAACAATAGGTTTTTTATTTTACAACAAGCTCGCCTGGATGATTATTTTTCTCCTTTGGAGTGTTGTCACCTCCAGACCTTTTTGTAAAACCACCTGTCCTCTCGGTGCTTTTTACGGTCTCTTCAACAAAGTCTCCCTTATAAAACTGGAACTGAACGAAACACTCTGTACAAAATGCGGTCACTGCGCAGATGTATGCCCCATGGGTATCCAGTTTAACGAGGCAGTCGGCAGCCCCGAGTGCATTATGTGTATGCGCTGTATGAGAGAAGGATGCGATTTTGGTGCTATCACACTCACCTGCGGTGGTATGCATCTTCTTGCAGACAACCGACGGGACAGGAAAAAAGACAAATTTATTGAGCAGGAACTCTAATGTTCCTCTTTTTAATTGTTGCCGCTGGTATGCTGAATGGCAGCAGATCCTCTTTCGACAGAAGAAAAACATGGAAATGAATAGTGGACTGAGCTAATTTAGCAAAAGCGGAGATTGACCAATACAAATACCGGTGATAAACGAGACACCGGTACCAACTCTTTCCAGGTTATTTTCACATGAACAGCGTTTCCCGCAAGACCAGCATAACAGTTTTTCTAACCCTCCTGATTATTGCCTTCGGCACTACTGCTTTCGCCAAAATGTACTCCATAAAGGGGGACAGGGTGCAGGTAAGGTCCGGAGCCGGCACAAAATATTCCGTAAAATGGGAATATGGAAACGGCTTCCCCCTGAAGAGACTTTCCACGAGGGGAAAATGGATCAAGGTCAAGGACTTTGAAGGCGATACGGGATGGGTACATTCCAATTATCTCAATACCGAAAACCATATGATCGTAAAGGTCAACAAGGGAAAGAAGAAAAAAATCAATATTCGCAGCGGTCCTTCCACAAAGTATAAGAAGGTTGGTCAGGCCTACTACGGAGTTGTTTTCAAAACACTGGAGCAGAAGAAAGGCTGGGCAAAAGTTCAACATGAATCAGGATTGACCGGATGGGTGAAACGCAGCCTGCTCTGGGGATTTTAGTGCGGTATTCTTTAAAAATCGTAATAAAAAAGAGACAGATACAGTCTGTGCTTCCCCCTTCAAGCTCTACCCCCTGCCGGCTCCCATAAGACGGCTGTTTTTTATGACCCCTGTTCCTGTTAACAGGGGTGCGCTGACATTTGCAGCAGACCACGCTGCAATCATCAGCAAAGGAGAGAGTAGAGACCAGTGCATACACGACATGCTCAATCACTGCGGGCAAAGATTGTCTATACCGCCTGGAGCAATATCCCCAGGCTTGCTCTCCTCCTCCTGCTTGTCCTGATCGTTATTCTCACAGGGCGCATCAAACAGGAGAGCACAGCGATCAACAGGGAAAAATCTGCAACACCCACCCAGGAAAAACCCACCATCAATGTTGTCACCCTTTCCCTCACTCCTGCTGTAATATGTGACCGTATCAGTCTTCCGGGATCACTGGTGCCGTGGGTCACACTCCCCTTACTCGCCAAAATTCGCGGCGAGGTTACCGAAGTTCCTGTCCTGGAAGGGCAGGTGGTGAAAGAGGGCGACATCATTGCCAAAATAGAGAGTGCAGATTATCGCATCGCAAGAGATCGGGCTGCTGCTGCTCATACCCTTGCCATGGCAGAATTTAATCGGTCAAAAAAGGTGTATGCCAAGGGAACAATTTCCGAGGCGGATTTTGAATCGAAGAAGGCTGCCTTGCTGACCGCAAAGGCAGATCTGGAGAACGCAGAGCTTCTCCTCTCCCGCTGTACCATCACAGCCCCCATTGAGGGGGTAATCCGCTCACTCAATGCAAAAGTTGGTCTCCTGCTCTCTGTGGCAGACCCGGTTGCAGAAATCCTGCAGATTAATCAGCTGAAGGCAATCATAGGCATACCCGAATCAGATGTCACAGCAGTCACCCGGCTGAACACTGTGGAACTGTACATTCAGGCCCTGAACAACAAAAAGATTCCTGCGAAAAAATATTTTCTGCCCCCGTCCCCGGAACCGGCAGCCAGAGTATATAACCTGGAACTGCAGGTGGATAACAGAGAGGGATTGCTCTTTCCCGGTATGTTCGTACGGGCAGATATCATCAAGCAGACCATTGATAAGGCACTGAGTGTTCCGTTTTACAGTGTGATTTCCAGAAACGGGGAACAGTTTGTCTTCGTGGAACATGATGGTGTTGCCGAAAAACGGTCTGTCCATCTGGGAATTATGGAAAAATGGATGGTGGAAATCACCGACGGTCTGCATGCTGCCGACAGACTGGTCGTTGAGGGGCACCGCAGCGTTGAAGACGGTCAGAAGGTACGGGTGGTCAGAAATATACACGATCCCGGAGAGCTGCCTCAATGATAATCTCCGACACAGCGGTCAGGAAGAGTACAACCGTCTCCGTTCTGTCGCTGCTCCTTATCATCTTCGGAGTATACTGCTACAAGGTTCTGCCCCGGGAATCCGATCCGGATATCACCATCCCCAACGTTTTTGTTTCCACCAGTTATCGGGGAGTTTCCCCTGCCGATATGGAAACAGCCGTAACCATCGAAATCGAAAAAAAACTTAAAGGTCTCGACGGTCTGAAAAAAATCCAATCGGTGAGCTCGGAAGGGCTCTCCTCCATTAATATCGAGTTTGTCACCGGTACTGATATCGACAAGGCCCTGCAGGATGTAAAAGACAAGGTTGATGAAGCGGCAGGCAATCTGCCCGGAGATCTGGAGGAAGACCCTTCGGTTTTTGAGGTCAACTTTTCCGAGATGCCCATCGTGGTGTTTTCACTGAGCGGCACCTGCGGCCTTCCTTTACTAAAAGATATTGCCGATGACCTGAAAGACGAAATAGAGGGGGTTTCCGGGGTTTTGGAAGCCGACATCAGCGGCGGTCTGGAGCGGGAAATTCGGGTGGAAGTGCTTTCAGAAAAACTTGCCTATTACGGTCTCAGTATCGGATCACTGGAAAATATCGTCCGCAGTGAAAACCAGAACACCTCCGGCGGCAGTATTGAACTGGGTGACGGTCGTTTTCAGCTGCGGGTTCCCGGAGAATTCACCACACCCGAGGAAATATACGGTCTGGTGGTAAGCAACCGAAACGGTTCTCCGGTCTACCTGAGAGATGTTGCCCGGGTGGTGGACAGTTTTAAGGAAGAGTCCAGCCGCTCCCGTCTCAATGGTCGGGAATCTGTAAATATTTCTGTGAAGAAACGCAGCGGTGAGAATATCATCTCCATCGCCGACGCAGTGGATAAGATCATCAAAAATGCCCAGCCAAGCTGGCCGACAGGAACCGAAATCACCAAGGTGCTGGACAAATCCCGTGATATAGAATTGATGGTGAAGGATCTTGAAAACAATATCCTCTCCGGTCTGGTACTTGTCCTGGTGGTAATCTTTTTTATTCTCGGTATCAGGAATGCCCTGCTGGTCAGCCTCGCCATTCCGTTTTCCATGCTCCTCTCTTTTATCATCCTCTACCTTCTGGGGATCACCCTCAACATGGTGGTGCTTTTCAGTCTCACCCTGGCCCTTGGCATGCTAGTTGATAATGCCATTGTCATTGTGGAGAATATCTACCGTTTTATGGAACAGGGCGTGGGTCGCTTTGACGCAGCAATGCAGGCAACCTCCGAAGTCGCCTATCCCGTCATCGGTTCTACCCTTACCACCATCGCCGCCTTCTCCCCCATGCTCTTCTGGCCGGGAATCATGGGTGAATTTATGGGCTACCTTCCCCTCACCCTTATCGTTACCCTCTCCTCCAGTCTCTTCGTGGCAATGGTGATCAACCCCGCCATGGCCTCCCTTTTTATGAAAACCAAAGGGGATGATGTCGTGATCAGAAAAAGTGCGGAGGAGGTGGCAGCTGCCGTGGAAAAACCCATAGCAGTCAAGGGATTCTTTCTTGTCCGCTATGCGGCAATAATGAACTCTGCCCTGAACAGACCGCTCACTGTCATGGGTCTGGCTGTCTGTATCCTCATCCTGATGATTCAGGGCTGGCTGCTGGTGATCGGTCTTGCAAAACCTGTGGAATTCTTCCCGGAAGTGGAACCCAAAGGCATCTACGTGAACGTAGATGTACCAGAAGGTGCCGATCTTAACTACACCGACACCATCATCAAACGGGTGGAACGCAGTATTGCCGGCACAACAGATGAACAGGAAAGTCCGGCTGCAGCCCTTGCTCCGAAGCAATACAGAAGCCCGAACGGAACAGACTATTTTGGACCCAGTGATCTCAAAAATATTCAACATGTATACACACAGGCTGTGCTCTCCGATGCAGACGGATCTGCATTTAATCCAAATACTCCCAACCATGTGGGCATCCGCTTTCTTGAAATTACAGATCGTGCACGCTCGTCACATGAAACTGTCGCCGCCATCAGGGAAAGAATAAAGGATATTCCCGGTGCAAAACTCACCATTGCCATGGAAGAAGAAGGACCTCCCACCGGTGCCCCCATCAATATCGAGATATCCGGAAATAATTTCACGATCCTGGGAGAGATTGCCAAAAAGATAAAAGATATCCTCAGCCAGCTTCCCCATGTTGAAGATGTGCGTGATGATTATGTGGAGGGCATTCCTTCGGTTCAGGTGCTCATCGACCGTCAAAAAGCTGCTTTTTTTGGGCTCACCACAAACTCCATCGGCTTTGCCCTGAAAAGTGCCTATAACGGTCTGGAGGTCTCATCGTTTCGTGAAGGTGACGACGATTACGACATAACCGTGCAGCTGCCAAAAGAAGACAGACAGGTTGTGGATATCCTCCACGAACTGCTGCTGCCCACACCTTCGGGACAGATGGTGCCCCTCTCCACCATCGCCGGGATCAGGTTTTCCGGGTCCATGGGAAGTATCACCCGAATTAACAATCAGCGGGTGGTAACGGTGAAGGCAAATGTGGATGAAACAAAAATCCCGGGAGCCGTCGCCCGGGAGCAGGCGGCAAAGATCCTTGAGAACCTGCCGATACCTGCCGGATATGGTATTACATTTACCGGGGAGTTTGAGTTTCAAAAAGAGTCGCAGGACTTTCTCACCAGGGCCTTTATGGTGGCTCTGCTCCTTATTTTTCTCATCCTGGTTGCCATGTTCGACTCCATCAGCCAGCCTTTTATCATCATGACCTCGGTGCTCCTCTCTTTAGGTGGCGCTTTTTTCGGTCTGACTCTGTTCTCCTCACCCTTTGGTATTATCATGACCGGGGTAGGGGTGATATCCCTTGCAGGAGTAGTGGTCAACAACGCCATCGTCCTTATCGATTACACCAATAAACTTCGTCAGCGGGGATACGCTTTAAGAGAAGCTGTGGTATCAGCCGGTGCCACCCGCCTGCGTCCTGTGCTGCTCACCGCTGTCACCACCATCCTCGGTCTTATTCCGATGGTCACCGGAGTCTCGTTTGATTTCCAGTCCTGGAACATCTCCTGGGTCAGCGAATCCAGTCAGTGGTGGCGTTCCATGGCTGTGGTTGTCATTTTCGGTCTGGTGGTTGCCACCTTTCTCACCCTGATTGTTGTTCCCACCCTCTACTATGTTCTAGAAAAGCTGCCTGACATCTACAGCGCGGTCAAACGCCGCATCAGTGACACATACTGGAAGGCTTATCCGTGGCTGGCAGGGGAAACACGGGGCAGGGACAGCAACAGATGAGTCGTTAGCAATGAGACAGCAAGACCAGAAAAACACTCCCTTTTCCTCCGCCTGCAACATACAGAGACCGGCAGCCGGCGAGGCTCATATCTATTCCCTGACAGTACCGGACAATCTGGAAAATATCCTCCCCGCAGAAGATGAACTCACGCAGCTTCTGCTCCCTGAAGAGCTGCAACGCTATAACCGATACCTGGTACAGAAGAAGAAAACCGAATTTTTCCTGACAAGGAAGTTTCTCAAGGGACTGTTTACAGTCATGCTCGACAAATCCTGCAGACAACTGGAACTCAAACCGGACGCCACCGGCAAACCCCACCTGCTGGTTGACAGTCAACCAGCCCCCCTCTCCTTTAACCTTTCCCACACAACAGGACTGATCTCCTGTATCATCAGTGAATGTAAAACGGTTGGACTTGATATTGAACGTCTGGCTGCTGCGCGTGATGATCTGGTTGAACGTTTTTTCCATCCCCATGAGATTTCCGCCTACAGACAGCTCTCCCAAACGCATAAAGCCGAACGCTTCTGTACCCTGTGGACCCTTAAAGAAGCATACCTGAAGGCCGTTTCCCAAGGCCTGTACACAGCCCTTGATTCATTCTGGTTCTCTCTCACCGATACCCGGGGTGCCGGAAAAGCAGAAATTCACCTTGCGGAACCGCAGGAAGAGGCATCTTCTGCTCACTTTCAATTCTTTCTCCATCGCCCGACAGATTCTCATGTTCTGGCTGCTGCCGTTAACATGCCACAATCTGTCCATATCTCCAGGCATCACTTCCTCCTCAGCCATAATCTCTCTTTCATCCCCGCAACCGCTTAAACGCCCCCCACAGGATCCTGACAAACCGCACAGTAACAGCCTGAAATTCACTTCAGATACAATTACGAAACTCACCCCACACTGCCATATTTTGTGAAAATGGTGAAATTACAGGAAGGATCACCTCCTGTCACCTTCGGAGAAGGTGGAACATTTTTTGTTATCCTGCCCGGATAAAGCCAATAAGAGGTTGAAGAAAGGGCAGTGATATAATATATCTGTAGTAGAGATGATTTTTTCATTTTCCTGTGAATACAAATAAATACAGACACATTGTGATTTTTATAAAACCCGGTCGGAATGCCTGCTCATGAGAGAAAAAACAGCATCATTTTTTTATTATGCTGCATCGCAGTGTCTGCCCTCGTGCCCATCAATGACCGGGAGGGTGGTCTGGGAATACGCACCGTTTACCGGGGGTACGGAGTCTCAGCAGCTTATCGACATCGTCAACCAGAAAGACTATCCTGCCAACATTGACGGCAATGAAAAATTTGGTCAGCCCATGGTCAGTGTAGCGGGCAGGACTGATTACGGTAATTTAGTGCCCTACCCATGGAAACCGGCATCCCCGCCAGAGCAACAGGAAACCATCGGCAGCCATTTTGGGTACTGATTAATGGATAGATATGTAAAACCACACACTCCCTTCTGGATCCTTCTTCTCGTGTTCTGTGTGCTCCTGCCAGCAGCGGGGCAGGCGATGACAGAGCGGGAAAGGGTGGAAAAGGGCATGCAAATCGCCACTGAAAGTTACCGGCGGGAAAGCGGATTTGTTGATTTTTTTGCCGAACTCACCCTGATTCAAGAAAACGGGGAAGGAAAAAACATCTATAGGCATATCCGCCTCTGGGGACTTGAGCGTGAAGATGAAGGCGACAAAAGCATCTCCGTCTTTGTTGATCCGCCTGACGTGAAGGGCTTTGCCAGACTCACTCACTCACACTCCGACAGACCGGACGACCACTGGCTGTATATCCCCGAAAAACGCAGGGTCAAACGTCTGTCACCAATGAGTCAGTTAAGCCGGTTTATGGGATCTCAGTTTTCCTTTGAAGATCTGCGTTTGTACCGGGCGGAAAAGGTGGAAAAGTATAACTATCGTTACCTGCGTGACGAACTGTATAAGGGCATGAATTGCTTCGTGGTGGAACGGTTTTCACGAAAAGAATATTCCAACTATTCCCGTCAGGTTATCTGGGTCGACAAAAAAGAGTACAGAATATTCAAGATCGACTTTTACAACAAACAGAATCAGCTTCTGAAGACACTCACCAAATCAAAATATAAGCTCTATGAAGGTCGGTTCTGGTGTATGGGAGAGATGAAAATGGCCAACTGCCTGAACGGAAAAACCACGCTGGTGCTCTGGAACAACTACAAGTTCGGTCTCGGACTGACAGAGAGTAATTTTACCCGAAAAAGCCTGAAAAGAATAAAATAGAGTCAGGCAATAAGGTGTTCAGCAGGCACTGAATAGTATTTGCCTGTACATTGTGTTTCGAAAACTTCAAAGCACCAACAGCTGATCGATGAGGTCGATTGCATGAGCGATAACAATCCCGTCTCCAACACCACAGGTACTCCCTCACTTTCCGCAGGCGATCCGCTGACATTTCCCCCAGACGCACCCGAAACCCTGCGTGATGTTCTGGAAACCGCAGCATCCGACAACCCGGAAGCCGGGATTGTGTTCATTGCGGACAATGGTTCCGAACGGGAAATCGGTGTAGACACGCTTCTCACTGATGCACTTTCCATCCTTGCCGGGCTGCAGGCACAGGGATTAAAAGCCGGAGACTACCTCACCCTCCAGCTTGATGACAAATACGAGTTTCTCCAGCTATTCTGGGCATGTATCCTGGGTGGAATTATTCCCACACCCATTGCTCCCACCGTCTCTTTAGACCCATCACACAAAACATTCTCAAAATTCCTGAAAATTTATACCCTCCTCGACTGTCCCGTTCTGGTACTCGATGATATCTCAACAGACCTGGAAACGGTACTCAAGCGAGTGGTTGCCAAACAGGAAAAGAAGGTCAACGAGCCAAACACGAACAAAAATCATACCATTCAGATTCACAGTCCGGAGACCCTGCGTCTTGACGCCGCCCATGCAATCCCCCACGATTCCCTGCCGGAGGATCTTGCCTTTTTACAGTTCACCTCCGGCAGCACCGGTAATCCAAAAGGCGTTATGCTGACCCACGCCAACCTGGTGGCCAATATGTACTCCATTCTTCAGGGTGGCGAATTCACAAAGAAAGATTCCACTATCAGCTGGATGCCCCTCTATCACGATATGGGTCTGATAGGCGCCCACCTCGCCATGCTCCTCGGTGGCTGCAAAACGTATCAAATGCGGCCATTTACCTTTATCAAACGCCCGCTGCTGTGGCTGAAAAAAATTGCAGAACATCGTATCACCTCCACCGTCAGTCCAAATTTCGGCTACAAATGGGTGCTTGAAAAGGTAAAAGACAAACAGCTGGAAAAACTTGATCTCAGCTGCCTGCGGCTGATCTTCAACGGTGCCGAACCCATATCCGTTGATGTTATGAACACCTTTCTTGAACACCTTGGTGCTCTCAGCAAACTCGATGCCAGAGCCATGTTTCCGGTATACGGAATGGCGGAGGCAAGCCTCGCTGTCACCTTTCCCCCTCCGGCTGAGCTGCCTGTCCACCTCTCCATAAGCCGCTCCCGTCTCGGGATTGGCGACAAAATCCGTTTTGTTGACGATTCCGCCAGGGATGCTGTCCGCATCATAGACGAGGGACGCCCGGTTCCGGGGGTGGAGCTGCGTATTACCGGTGATGATGACACACTACTTGATGAACAGTATATCGGACATATTCAAATACAGGGACCAAATGTCACCTCCGGCTATTTTCGCAATCCAAAAGCCAACAAAGAGACCTTCTGCGACGGCTGGCTGCGTACCGGAGATCTGGGTTTTCTACACAATGGACGTCTCACGGTAACGGGTAGATCCAAAGATATTATCTTTGTGAACGGGCAGAATTTTTATGCCCACGATCTGGAAGAGATTGTCGCCCATCATCCTGGAATCGACAGTAACGGGATTGCCGTAGTGGGTTACAGGGATGAGGACAGCGATGAAGAACGTATTGTTCTCTTTATGACCCTTGCCAAAGGAGGGGCTGCAGGGAAGGCGGAAGATCCCCTTGAAGCTGCCAAACCCCTTATCCTCGAGGTGGGTCAGGAGATCAATGAGATATTTGGTTTCTATCCCCACTTTATTTCCCTTATCAAACGTCACGACATTCCCAAAACCAGCAGCGGTAAAATACAGAGACACATTCTTCTGGCAAACTTCCACAAGGGGGACTTTGACAAAACCACCCTTTACTACCTCACTCTCCTTGCCGGTCCCAACAGGCTGCATCCTCCACAGGGGAAGGAAAAGAAAGAAAGTAAACCAGCCGGTAAGATCGCTGATTTTCTCGGGCATGCACTCTCCCCCACCACCAAATGCGAAGATATGCTGCGTGACATCTGGTCGGAATCGCTTGGCATTCCATCTCACCGGATCAACCGGGATCACTCCTTTGCAGAACTTGGCGGAACATCCATTAAGGCCATTGAAATTATCGGCAAACTGGAAGATCAACTGGGATTCGCACTGCCCCAGCATATTTTTGCCAAAGCCAACACCATCGCCGCCATCGTGGAATATATCCATGAGTATCAAAGCGACTTTTCCTGCGCGTCTGTTGTCAGCAATGCCGAACGCAAGGCGTATCAGCGATCTGCCGACAGCGATATTGCCATCATCGGCATGAGCTGCCGTTTCCCCGGAGCTGAGGACAGTGAACAGTTCTGGCAGAATCTGAGCGGGGGAGTGGACTCCATCAGCGAGGTTCCCCCCGAACGCTGGGATGTACGAAAACACTACAGCAGAGGCGGCAGCGAAAAGAACAAAAGCTGCTCCAAATGGGGAGGGTTTCTTGATAATATCCGTCTCTTTGACGCCGGCTTTTTCAAAATCCCCCCCGAAGAGGCCGATCACCTCGACCCCCAGCAACGACTCTTCCTCGAGGTCGCCTGGGAGACCATGTCCTGCGGCGGATACCCCAATGTGACCCACAATCATACCGGTGTCTTTGTGGGAGCAAGCTTTATCGGCTACACCGAAGAGTTTATCCGTGGCGGCAGTAAGATCACCATCCGTCCGAGTACAGCCACAGGCAACCTTCTGAACATGATCGCAGCCCGGGTCTCCCATTTCTTCGATCTTAAAGGACCTGCTATCAGTCTGGACACAGCCTGTTCATCCTCCCTTGCCGCCATCCATCTTGCCTGCCAGAGTCTGCGTGCCGGCGAGTGCGATCGTGCCCTTGCCGGAGGCATCAGCCTGAACCTGAACGAAACCCCCTATATCTTTTTCAGTGAGGCAGGGGCTCTGTCTCCAGACGGTGTATGCCGTGTCTTTGACGAAGAGGCAAACGGATTTGTACCGGGCGAGGGTGTGGGTGCTGTTCTGCTGAAACCGTATCAGCAGGCAGTGGAAGACGGTGACAATGTACTTGCAATAATTAAAGGTTCTGCCCTGAACAATGACGGTCACTCCATGGGACTGATGGCTCCCAATCCCCATTCACAGGCGGATGTTGTCAGACAGGCGTACGCAAACTCAGGCGTCCATCCGGACAAGGTCTCCTATGTGGAGGCCCACGGCACCGCAACCCAGATCGGTGATGCCATAGAGGTGAGGAGTCTCAGCCAGGTATTCAGCGATATTGAACCCCAGCAATGTGCCATCGGCTCGGTAAAAAGTAATATCGGTCATCTTCTTGCCGCATCCGGTATTGCCGGTCTGATAAAGGTCATTCTCAGCCTGCAGCACCGGCAGCTTGTCCCTTCTTTGCACTGCAGACAGGAAAAGAAATCCATTAAGTTCGGGCAGACACCGTTTTTTGTCAACAAGACCCTGCAGCCCTGGACTCCACGGGTGGCAGGAGAACCGCTTATCGCCGGAATCAACTCCTTCGGCTTCGGTGGTACCAACTGTCATCTGATTGTTCAGGAAGCACCATTTACCGGGATTATAGAAGAAACCGAAGCACCGGAAGGGCAGGGGCCTGTCCTCATCACCCTTTCCGCCCATCATCAGGATGCCCTTGACCAGAAGATCCAGTATCTGCTCAAGTACCTGACACAGAATCCCGGCAGTTCAATGCACGATGTCAGCTACACCCTCAATGCCAGGAAATCACATTTTCCTCAGCACAGATGGGCAATGATCACCGACTCAAGAACTGCTGCCATGGAACAGCTGCAGTCATTCAAGCGGGATGAATCCCCACAGACACTGCGACGCCGCAACATTTACTATGCTTCCCGTAAGAGGAAAACCGTCCTCAAAACGGTCTTTATGTTCAGCGGGCAGGGTGCTCAATATACCGCCATGGGCAAGGTACTGTATGAGAACGAGCCCATGTTCAAAGAGGCGGTTGATCTTTGTCAGGAGCTGATCGTCTCATATTTTGACCATAATCTGGTGGACCTTATCTGCGGCGAACTGTCCCAGGAGGAATTAAACAAAACCGCCATCACCCAGCCGGTAACCTTTGTTATGGATCTTGCCCTTGCCATGTTCTGGCAGGGACTGGGGCTGAAACCGGCAGCAGTCATGGGACACAGTGTGGGCGAATATGTTGCTGCTGTCATTGCGGGCATCGTCTCCCTTGAAGATGCACTGAAGATGGTTGTTGTCCGCGGTCGCCTGATGGCACAACTCCCCGCAGGCGGCGGCATGGCAGCTGTTTTTGCCTCCGAAAAGAACGTTCAGGAAGTTCTCGCCGAAGGCTTCCAGCTCGACATTGCCGCCTATAACGGACCGGATAATATTGTTCTTTCCGGCAACCTGGAAATACTGGATAAGTGTCTTGATACCCTGAAACTGCACGGAATCGACTCCTTTAAACTTCAGGTCTCCCACGCTTTTCATTCGGAAGCCGTTGATCCCATGATCGACCACTTCAGCAAGGTTATCGCCGGGATCACTTTCCAGGAGCCCATTATTCCGTTCGTCTCGAATCTCAGTGGAGAGCTGATCACAGGGGACAAGATCAACCGGGAATACTGGCTCGCCCATGTACGTCAGCCGGTGAACTTTGTAAAAGGAATGGAGACTTTATATGGAAACGGATACCGGGATTTTCTGGAAATCGGTGCCAGAGATCAGCTGGCAGTGCTTGCCTCAAAGATCATTCCCGATGACGCCAGAATCCGTTCCTCCCTGCCCAATCCACGGAAAAATTCAGACCAGTACACCCATCTTTTGGGAATCCTCGGAGAGATGTACACCCTCGGATTTGTGCCCGACTGGCGGGATCATTACGAAGGAAAATCAAACAGCCGTCTGCTGCAGTTTCCCAACTACCCCTTTCAGAGACAGGTGCACTGGATCAGTCTTGATCAGGCGGTCTACCCCTTTGAAGAGATGATCAAACGGACCGGTCCGGACAGATTTTCACTGAACCTCGATAAAGAATCCCCTCTGCTGCAGGATAATCGCATCAACGACAATCCGGTTATGCCGGCAGCAGGTCAGTGTGAACTGCTGCTCTCCTGTTTTTCCAGAGCATACGGCTATTCTGCCAACTGGATTCGCTCCATAGCTTTTACCGGTCCCTGGGTTTCCGGAAAACCTGTGGACGTCCTCTTCGAGAAAAAAGGTGAGGAAAAGAGTTTTCAGGTGGTCACCGGTAAAAAGAGACGGGCGTCTGATAAAGCACCCAGGGTTTTCACTTCCGGCACCCTGGGCGTACTGGAAGCAAATGTGAAAAACCGGATAAATATTGAAAAAATCATCGCCCGCTGCCCACGCAGAGACGAACCGGGGATCCTCTACGACAACCTTCGCAAGCACGGACTGAACCATGGCACCTACTTCCAGAACCTGAAGAAAGTCTACGGTGGTGACCAGGAAGCCATCGCCGAAATCAGTCTGAACGAAGCAACATCAGCCGATGCTGTCTGTGTTCTTCATCCCGGTATCCTTGATGCGGTGTTCCAGGCAGTGGGCAGCTGTGTATCCGGCGGTGGAGCCTTTCTTCCCCTTGCTGTGAATGATCTGATTATCTACAAACGACCAAGCCTCACCGGTTCTTTTGCCCACATTCGTCACGTTGATTCCCGAAGTGACGATCTCTTCAACTTTGATGTGGATATTGTCAATCAAAGCGGAAAGATATGTATTGAAATGAAAGGACTGAGCATGGTTCGCCTGAAGAAAGAACAGGAATCCCATGAATCCTTTTTCTTCAAGCTGGACTGGCAGATTCACCAACCCGCCGACACCAAACCTGCCCCACTGGATGGCGCCTGGCTGATACTTGGAAACAGCAAAGATACAGGTAATGGACTACGGGAAAGTTTTCATGAAAAGGGGCTGGACGTCATCACCCCTGAGACATTTATTGAATCCTTTGATGAAGGTAAACTGGACGATTACCTGCAGCTGTTTGCCGCCCTGAAAAAAGAAGACACGGAACTCACAGGTATTCTTCACTGTGGTGATTGCTCCCTGCCGGCTCACCACACGGAACCGGCAAACCTTGAGGAACTTTCCACACCGGTGCATACCCTCTTTGTACTCTTCCAGGCACTGCACGAAAGTTCCCTGCGCCACCTTGCATTCTACCGGCTCTCCCTGAACGCCCAGGTGGTTGAACCAGACGAAATACTATCTGATATGTCACGGACCCTGGTTACCGGCTTCCTCCGCTCGGCAGCCAAAGAGATGGGTACCATGCAAATCAGAAATATCGATTTCTCCGCCGAGCACTCAAAGGCAGTTATCGCCTCCCTGACCCTTGCCGAAATCAGCAGTGGAGGTCCTCTGGAGACAGCTTACCGGGCAGGGAAACGGTACATAAACACGCTGATTCCATGGCAGCCGAAAAACAGCAGGGCAGACAAACTGGAATGTATCCCGGATCACATCTACTGGATTGTGGGCGGACTGCAGGGCGTGGGCGCAGAATGTGCCATTCATCTGGTTGAAAGCGGTGTAACACGTCTTGCCATCAGTGGTCGCACACCGCTGCCTGCGCGTGAAGAGTTTGAGGCCTGCATAAGCGGAGACGACAAGAAGCTTGCAGCGAAAGTGGAACTTATCCAGAACCTCGAAGCAGAAGGATGTGAAGTCCTTTACCAGAGCGGGGATGCCTCGGATTCGGACTCCATGCTGGATCAATACGTGCAAATTAAACAAAAATGGGGAGCAGTGCATGGTGTTGTCCATTCCGCCCTGCATCTCGAGGATAGTCTTATCAGCCGGAAAAAATGGGAATCCTTTGTCCGGGTAATCGCACCGCGGGTGTGGGGTGCGATACTGCTTGACCGGCTCACCCGTCAGGAACCCCTGGAATTTTTTATGCTCTTTTCCTCCCTTGCCGGCATCACAGGCAATATCGGGCAGAGCGATTACACCGCATCCAACTGTTTTATGGATAATTTTGTCAAAACCGGTAATCGTCAGGGACCGGGCAGGGGACGTTCCATGCAGTGGGGACAATGGTCTCTTGGCAAGCAGGCAAGTCCTGTTGTTCAGGACTTTATGAGCCGCAACAGCCTGCGTCCTATCCATGTGGATGAGGGGATGCGTGCCTTTGACAGTCTGCTTGCAGAAGATATGCCGGAAGCACTGGCATTCGTTCCACACGCCACCGGTTCTCCCGTCGCCGCCGCCATGACCCTGAATGCCATCCGGGAAAAAACGGCAGGTGAAGAGCCTCCGGCAGCAACAGAACCGAAACAGCAAACAGAACGAGGAGTCGATCCCCCCGCTGAAAAACCTGTGTCAGGGGAAGGTAAAGCAAATCTGGAACAGTATCTTATTACCCTTGCTGCCAAAAAACTGGAACTTGAGCCGGAGGAATTTGAGCCGGATACGAACTTTCTGGAGCTTGGCGCAGATTCCATGATCGCCATTGCCCTGATCCGCCATATCGAAGAGACCCTGGAACTCGAACTCTACCCGACGCTTCTCTTTGAATATCCTAGTATTACAGAGCTGTGCGAATATCTGCAGACACTGGTTCCCGATACATTCATGGTTTCTCTGCCCGATGACAGAACAAGCGAAGCCACTTCAGGGGGAGGATCTGTCCCCGAGATGGATCTCTCCACCTTTATCATCGAACTTGCCGCCGAAAAACTGGAACTTGATCCCGAAGATCTTGATCCGGATGCCAATTTTCTGGAACTCGGTGCAGACTCCATGATTGCCATCGCCCTTATCCGCGATGTAGAGCAGACACTTGCTGTGGAGCTCTATCCAACCCTGCTCTTTGAGTACCCCACCATCAATGAATTTGTCGGCTACCTGAAAGGAGTGGTGCCCGTCGAAAAACTTGAAAATATCACCTTCGACACAAAAAAGAGCAGTGAACAGGAGGAGGATACTGTAAAACCAGCCGGGATCGATCCTGAGCCCGAAGAGACTGAAGAAGATTTCAGCAATCTTTCCACCGATGTTGTCATGCAGATGTTTCAGAAGCAGCAGGCATGGTTCCAGGAGCAGTTCAAGGTTCAACACGAGGAAATGGATAAACTGCGCCAGCTGATAGAGGAAAAGGTATCCAACGAAGAAAGCAGCTGATACCGGTGATACCCGGTAACCTATATAAACCACTCAAGGTGTTAACAAGGGGTTTTCAGTGAAAAGAAGATTGACAGGGCCCGAACGGGCACTCTGGCTGCGAGGGGTTATCTCCGCAAATATTGTCATGGCGGCAAAAGTTTCCGGCAACATAAGCGCCGAAGAGCTTCGTAAATGCTGGCCCGTCCTGATAAAAAAACACCCTCTGGCAGGAGTGCGCCTGCAGCTGGAAGAGCCGAATATCTTTTTTGTCTCGGAAGGAACAGCAGAGATTCCGGTTCGCGAACTGACCGGGGACAGTGAGGAGTGCTGGCAGAGAGAAATTCTCACCGAAATGGAGACTCCCTTTGACTACTCCTCCAATCTCCCTCTGCTTAAATCGCTTATTGTCCATCAGGGTGATTTCACCTACCTGATTGTCTGCGGACACCACACAATCTGTGACGGACTGGCCCTCTCCTTTCTCCTTCGCGACATACTCCTCTGTCTTTCCGGACAGGAGGAGAAGATTCAGGCAAGTCAGGGGATAGTCTTTGATAACAGCTCTCTTCCAGACACTATAACCATGCCTAGGTGGCTCCGGGCAGCTGTTGCTGCTGCAAATTTCGTCTGCGGAAAACTGCTGCCGCCCCTCAGCAACCCCAAAAAAGTGACCATGCCCGCCACCACACTGCTCTTCTGGGATATTGATAAAGAACAGTACGGTGCCCTTCGCAAGGCATGCAAGAAAAACAGGGTCGCCGAACATTCAGCCATCACCGCTCTTTTTCAGGCAGCCCAGTATCAGTTGCAGGGTGATTCCAACCCCATCCACAAACAGGTCTACACTCCTGTCAGTGTCCGTAACAAATTGAAAAAAAAGGCCACAAACGATTTTGCCATGTACGCCTCGGATGCGGTTATCTCCTGTCCCCATGATCCGGATAAAGACTTCTGGGACAACTGCCGGGAAGTCCAGGCACGAATCAAGGAAAACATCAGCGACCAGAAGGTACTGGGGCAGATTCTGCTTGCCAGCGCAGTGCATCCCAACCTGCTTGACCGGATAATGGTGCCGCGGGTACACAGTACAAAACTCAAATCCGGTTTTATCCTCTCCAATCTGGGTCGCCTGCCCCTGCAGAGAACCTACGGGGGTCTCACCCTGGAAGGATTCCGCGGTCCATTTGGCTATATCCCCCACACGGAAAAATCCATAGCCATGGTTTCATTCAAAGGGCAGACATCCATCGTCATGGGCTATCGTACATCTGTTATTTCCACCGAAGAAATGATCCGTTTTAAAGAAAAAGCGGCTGAGCTTTTGCAAAAGTATACAGAAGAGCGGTAGTATACAGAAATCCCTTTTTTAGTGCCTTACTCCTGAAAAGCTGTAATAAAAAACAAGAAAATAAATGACCTCAAACCTCGAATGGTAATGACAGCAACAAGGCACTTATGCCGGCTTACCGTTCATCACCGGTGTTAGGACATTATGACAGCACACACCATTGGTACCGACACAGCAGCTATCAAATACGCACCCCTCACCTTCTCTCAACAGTCACTTTGGATGCTGGAGCAGGTGGGAGAGGGCAAATGCACATACAATGTTGGATGGGTACTGCACTTCAAGGGGGAACTCGACCTCTCTGTTCTGAACGACTCCTTCCACCACCTGATTACACGGCACTGCTCCCTGCGCACCGTTTTCTCGGCAGAAGGTGCCGAACCCATGCAGGTCATCCTGCCAACTATTCCCTTTCATATCCCCTCCCGTTCACTCCTCGACCTTCCCCGGGACGAACAGAGAGAAGAAATTGAAAAAGCATTCGGCAGGGAAGTAAACACCCCCTTCGACCTGGCAAACGGTCCTCTGCTCCGCTGTACACTCCTGCATACCGCCCCTGACGAACACTACCTGGTTATGGGAATCCACCATATTATAACCGATGGCTGGTCCATGGTGGTTCTTTTAAAAGAGCTTGCCCATATCTACCAGCACCTCAGTCAGGGAAAAGAACCGGAGCTGCCGGAACTGCCGCTCAGCTATGAGGAATACTCCGTACAGCAGGCAGCAGCATCCCCGGAGAGTGTTTCCCCGAAAGGTTTTGCGTACTGGCAGAAGCAGCTTGCTGCTCCCCTTGCCAAGGTGGAACTGCCCACAGACTTTCCCCGCACCACCCCTCTTGTGGAGCACGGCGGACGTTGTTTTTTCCAAATATCCGGGGAAACCGAGCAAAAGATCAAAGAGGCGTGCAAAAAAGAAAAAGTCACACCGTACATGTACCTCTTAACAGTCTTCAAGGTACTGCTCCACCGCTACACCGCCCAGAACGATCTGATGGTGGGAACGCCCGTTGCCAATCGTGGGCAGCGGGAACTCTTTAATATGTTCGGTTTTTTTGTCAATGTGCTGGTACTGCGCAGTGATTACGGCGGAGATATCAGCTTTTCCGAAGCACTGTCCCGCGAAAAAGAGACCGTTATCTCCGGAATGCGCCATATGGACGTGCCGTTGGGCAGTCTGGTGAAAAAGATTCAGCCTGCCCGCAGTTCAGGGTTTTCCCAGATCTTTCAGGTGATGTTTGTGATGCAGAACGTGCCCATCCCGGAGTATTCATTCGGTGATGTGGTGATGACTCCCACCAACGTCAACTATCTGGATATCCCTGAATACGGTTGGATACACGCAGACACCGGCTGGTCGGAGTTTGATCTGACGCTGGAACTCAGCACTCACGACTCCGGTATGGTCGGTGCCTTTGAATACAACTCCACTCTCTTTAAACGCTCAAGCATCGAAACACTGCAGCAACGTTTTAGCCTCCTGCTGGATTCCGTGCTTAACGACTCTTCCACAAAACTTTCCGCCCTTGACTTCCTGCTGCCCGAAGAAAAAACCCTGCTCAAAGAGTGGAACAATACTGCGGTGGAGTTTGATACAAGAAAAACGATCATTGATCTCTTCGCTGAACAGGTGCAGCGCACTCCCGACGCAGTTGCCCTTGTCTTTGAAGGTGCGGAACTCAGCTATCGGGAGCTTGACCAGCAGTCCAACAGGCTTGCCAGGTATTTACGGGAAAATGGCGTCACCACAGACATTCTGGTCGCCATCTGTCTGGAACGGTCTCTGGAGATGGTTATTTCCCTGCTTGCAGTGCTGAAAAGCGGCGGGGCGTATGTTCCCCTGGACGCCTCGTACCCCGAAGATCGACTGGCATATATGCTAAAAGACAGCAATGCCCCGGTCATCATCAGTTCCAGTCGTCTCCTTGCCAGACTGCCCGAACATACAGCTGTTGTTGTCGATGTGGATGCACCGCAGGAATGGCCCGCCGACATCTCCCCCCTGTCTCCTGCAGCAGAAACCACTCCCGACTCCCTCGCCTATGTGATCTACACCTCCGGTTCCACCGGAAAACCCAAAGGGGTCATGATTTCCCGCCGGGCAATAAGCAATCACATGCATTGGATTATTACAGAGCATGTTATCTGCGAACAGGACGCCGTTTTACAAAAAACCCCCTTCAGTTTTGATGCCTCGGTATGGGAATTTTATGCCACTCTGCTCACCGGCGGACGACTGGTTATCGCCAAACCCGGTGGTCACCAGGATCCGGAATATATGTGTCGAACCATTCAGGAACAGGGTGTGAGCATCCTGCAGCTGGTCCCCTCCGTCCTTGGTCTGATGCTGGAGCAGCAGGCGTTTAAACAGTGCAGTTCCCTGCGCCGTGTTTTCTGCGGTGGTGAACCCTTAGCTGTAAAACTTGTGGAGAAATTTTACACACTGCTCGAAAACGCCCGCCTGATAAACCTCTACGGTCCCACAGAAGCCACCATTGATGCCACATCCAGCCTCTGCCTTCCGAACACCGGGCAGGTGAGCATCGGCAAGCCGGTGGCAAACTGCCAGGCGTACGTACTGGACGCCAATCGCTGTCTCCTGCCCGTGGGGGTGCCAGGAGAACTGTACCTTGCAGGAGCAGGACTTGCCCGCGGCTATCTGAACAAACCTGAATTAACTGAAGCCGCCTTTGTTGAAATACAACTGGACGGTCACGATTCCCCCATCCGTCTCTACAAAACCGGAGATCTTGTCTGCTGGCTTGAGGACGGAAACCTGCAGTATATCGGACGCAGCGATCACCAGATCAAGCTGCGCGGCTTCCGCATAGAACTGGGTGAGATCGAAGATGCCATCACCGCCTCCGCACTGGTACAGGAAAATGTGGTTGTGGTGGATGGGGAGGGCAGCAGCAGGCGTCTGGTCGCCTATATCCGCACAAATGAAAGAGAACCTGTTGCCGACAGGATTCAGGAAATACTGCACAGAAGCCTGCCCGATTATATGGTTCCAGATATCATCGTCGAACTCGAATCCATGCCCCACAGTGCCAGCGGCAAGATCGACCGCCACGCTCTGCCCGCACCGGATCAGCCTGCCCAGCCGGATTATCTTCCCCCGGCAACGCCTCTGGAAACTGAAATGACAGAAATCTGGCAGGAGTTACTGGGAGTGAGCCGGGTGGGAGTAAGCGATAATTTCTTTGATCTGGGAGGTCATTCGCTCCTTGCCATGCAGCTGGTCTCACGCCTGCGAGACAGTTTCGGGGTGGAAATCAACCTGCGTCTGATCTTCGAGACTCCCACCCCGGCAGCTCTGGTAAAGCTTATTGAACAGACACAGGAGCAGGAGGAACAACCGGCAATCACCCCCCTTGCACCCGGTGCTCCTCTGCAGCTCTCCTTTATGCAGCAGCGCCTCTGGTTTCTGGATCAGATGGAAGGGGACAGCTCTGTCTACAGCATGCCTGCCGCCTTTCATATTGAGGGGAATGTCAACAGGGATGCCCTGCAAAAAAGTTTCCTCACCCTGACCGGGCGCCATGACAGTCTGCGTATGTCCTTTCCGGATATACAGGGAGAGGCAGCTGTCCGATTGATAGAACCCTACAGTCCCCTGACACATATTGATCTCAGCCAACTCCGGGAAAAGGATCAAAAAGATGAAATCCGCAGGCAAATCATCCGGCATCTGGAGAAGCCCTTTGATTTGGCAGCCGGCAGACTGCTTCGCGTGCAGCTGCTTCGTCTCTCTTCGCAACACCATATTCTCCTGTTTAATATGCACCATATCATCTCAGACGGCTGGTCTCTTGGCGTGCTGGTTGGAGAGCTGAAGGAACTCTATGAATCATTTACAGAGAACAGAACTCCCTCCCTCCCCATGCTGCCCATCCAGTATCAGGATTTTGCCGGCTGGCAGCGTGAGTGGCTGAAAGGGGACAGCATTCATAAACAACTGGACTACTGGAAGCAGCAGCTGACAGGTTGTCCACCGCTCCTCAACCTGCCAACCGATCGTCCACGACCGGACGTACAGACGCATCACGGGGATCATTTTCTGCAAAACCTTGATGCTGAACTGGCTGACGGTCTCTCCAGTCTGGGAAAAAAAGAGGGCGTCAGTCTTTTTATGACCCTGCTTGGCGGATTTTCTCTCCTGCTCAGCCGCTACAGCGGTCAATCTGATATCTGTGTGGGAACACCCGTTGCCGGACGGGGTAATTCACAACTTGAGAAGCTGATCGGCTTTTTTGCCAATACCCTGGTACTGCGTACCCGGCTGGCAAAAGACAACACTGTGGCAGACATGCTGGCGCAGGTCCGGGAAACCTGCCTGGATGCCTATGCCAACCAGGACACACCTTTTGAACAGGTAGTGGAGCACCTTAATCCCGAACGAAGTATGGGACACAGTCCGCTTTTTCAGGTCATGCTGGTTCTGCAGAACACTCCCATGCAGAAACTTGCCCTCTCCGATGTATCCATGAGCCCCATGGATCTGCAGCTCTCCACCGCCAAATTCGACATCACACTCAGTGTTGAGGAAAAAACAGAGGGACTGGCACTGGACTGGGAGTACAACACCGATCTGTTCAACCGGGAAACCGTGGAACGTATGGCGGACCATTTTCAGATCCTTCTGCAGGGAATCGCTGCCGGTAAGCAGCAGAAAATTGGTACACTCCCCATGCTCTCGACCGCAGAACAGGCAGTCCTGCGACAATGGAACAACACCCGTGCTCCGTTTCCCATGGAAAAGACCCTGGTCGATCTCTTTGAGGATATGGCAGCAGCACACCCGCAATCAGACGCTGTGGTTTTTGAGGATAGCCGGCTGCGTTACGATGAGCTCGATCAGCTGAGTAACCACCTTGCCCACAGACTTGTGGAAGCGGGTGTCGGAGCAGATGTCCTCGTTGTGGTCTGTCTGGAACGCTCCCCTGCGATGATCGTCTCCATCCTCGCCGTGTGGAAGGCGGGAGGCGGATATGTGCCGGTTGATCCCGGATACCCTGAAGAACGACTTTCCTATATGTTTGACGACAGTCGGGCAGCGGTCATCATCACCACAGAAACACTGCTTCCAGACCTGCCGGAATCCCGGGCTGCTGTACTCTGTGTGGATCTTGACAAACTGCACAGTGCCCCGGCACCACCAGCAATACCCCGCAACCCCAACAGTCTTGCATATATGATCTACACCTCCGGCTCCACCGGAAAGCCAAAAGGGGTGTGCTGCGGACACAGCGGAGTGATCAACCTCTTTAGCGATTTTCAAAAAAGAGCCCCCATTGAAGCCGAAACAGCGTGCAGTTTCTGGACAAGTCTCAGTTTTGATGTGTCTGTCTATGAAATGTTCACCCCTTTAACGCTTGGTGCCAGCCTGCATATCGTCCCGGAGGAGGTGCGCAGCGATGGTGCTGCATTCTGCCGCTGGCTGGACAGTGCAAAAATAGCCAGTGCCTATATACCTCCCTTTATGCTCAGTGATTTTGCCGCCTGGCTGAAAGAAAATCCGGGACAGTCCAGTCTGCACAGGATGCTGGTGGGAGTAGAACCCATTGAGGAGGAGCTGCTCGCCTCCTTTATGCAGCAGATCCCCGGTCTGCAGGTCATTAACGGCTACGGTCCCACCGAGGCAACCATCTGTTCCACCCTCTATTCGGTGGATGGACAAACATTTGGCAGGGGCAGAACTCCCATCGGCAAAGCGGTGCAGAACAGCGATCTCTATGTTCTTGACTCCAACCGGCAACAGGTTCCAATAAATGTTCCGGGAGAGTTGTATATCGGCGGTACTGGACTTGCCCGAGGCTACTGGCAGCGGGATGATCTCACCGCGAAAAGTTTTCTCAGCAGCCCCTTCTTTATGGACGGAGGTTCCCCCAGATTGTACCGCACCGGGGACATGGTCCGATGGCGGGAAGACGGGAACCTTGAGTTTATGGGACGCATCGACAACCAGGTAAAAGTACGCGGCTTTCGCATTGAACTTGGTGAAGTTGAATCTGCAGTCATGCAGTCCGGTGTGGTGCATGATACCGTGGTTGTTGCACGAAAGGTGGGGGCAGGTACAAAACAACTGGTCGCCTATGTGGCAACCGGCTCTCCTGTGGCTGACGGGAAGGCTGCAGAACAGTTACGGGAATTTCTCAGCACCCGCCTCCCCGAATATATGGTTCCTTCCGTTATTGTGGAACTGGAGGCTCTCCCCCTTGGTCCCAACGGGAAGCTGGATCGAAAAGCCCTGCCCGAACCGGGACAGGTAGCCGGAAAGAAATATGCTGCTCCCGAAACTGCCCTGGAACAGGAACTGGCAGGGATGTGGCAGGAGTTACTGGAAGTAGATCGTATTGGTCTTGATGACAATTTCTTTGACCTCGGCGGTCATTCACTGCTCACCGTGCGTATTATTGCAGGAATAAGGGAAAGCCGGAACAGAACGGTGAGTCTCGATGATTTTTTCAAAAACCCAACCATTCGGGGACTGGCAGCAGTAGTTTCCGGTGACAGCAGCACCGATACTCCACTTGACCTCGCACAGGAGGCAGTGCTTGCCCCTGAAATAAGCGGCAGGGGAGATGAGGGGTCAACAACACTTGCGGCAGCTGAAAATATCTTTATCACAGGAGTTACCGGCTTTGTGGGTGCATTTCTTCTTAAAGAGCTTCTTAACAGTACCACAGCAGACATCCACTGCCTGGTTCGGGCACAGTCTGCAGAACAGGGGCTCGCCAGAATCTGTGACGGATTACAATCATATAAACTCTGGGATGCGAGGGATAAAGGGAGAATCCTTGCCGTTCCCGGTGATCTGGCGGAACCGGGGCTTGGCATTGAAACGGAACGCCTGCGGCAGCTGGAATCTGATATTGATACTATCTTTCATAACGGAGCACTGGTTCACCACATGCTGCCCTATGAAAATTTAAAGGCTGCCAATGTGGAAGGAACCCATGAGGTGCTGCGTCTGGCGACCTGCGGAAAAAGCAAAGCTGTTCATTTTATCTCAACTCTGAACGTCTTCTCCTCATCAATCGGCCATATCACCTGCTCTGAAACCACTCCCATAGAAAAGGAAATCCACTATCCCTCTGCCGGCTATCCCGCCAGTAAATGGGTTTCGGAAAAACTGATCGCCATGGCCGGGAAACGGGCAGTACCTGTCAGTATCTATCGTCTGGGACTGGTTGCAGCAGACAGTACAAGCGGTGCCTGCGGCGGCAGTGACCATATGGATCTTTTTGTCCGCACATGTGTCAAACTCGGATGCTATCCGGGTGGTCTCCCGCCTGCTCAGGTTATTCCGGTGAACATTCTGGCATCTTCCATCGTCGCCCTTGCCGGCAATCCGGAGATGTCCGGGAAGGTGTTTCATCTCTTTAACCCGGAAACGGTTTCACCGGACTGGATCCTGGCACAATACCGGCGTGATGGACAGGAACTTGAAAAAATAGCCGCCGATGAGTGGTTCGCTCTGGTCGAAAAAACAATGGACGGCAGCGCCCCCCTGCCCATTATGCCCTACCTCCCCATGTACCGGGAAATCGTTCAGGCACACCGGGATCAGGAAACGGATCAACCTGCCCTCTACGAGTGTGAAACGACCTGTGAACAATTACAAAAATGCGGTCTCGAATATACTCCCATGACGGGTGATGTGCTCAATCACTACTTCTCCTTTCTCAAAGAGAGGGGACTGTTATGACAGCCCAGTTTGCGGGCAGTGCAGAAGAGGCAGCCGCACAGCACAACCGTCAATGCGGAGGGACGGAACAGCTGTTTAAGGATGTGGTGGCTGTGACCGTTATCGACTTTGAAGGAGCAGTTGATTTTCAACATCTGAACCGTGCCTTAAACCGGGTGCTGAAAGAAAACCCTCTTCTCGCCTGCCGTATGAGCGGCAGGGGGCGGAACTTCTTTTTTCGTCACGATAAAGAGATAGAAAATATTTTAAACAAAAAGAGTGTTGCTGATGAGAAGGGAAAATGTTCCTTTATTGAACAGACTCTCTCTATAAAGTTTCCTGCCGGTGACCCCCTGATTACCTGTACACTGCTCTTCACCACGGACAGTCAGCACTATACACTGGTGGCAGCGTTCAGCCATTCCATTTATGACGGTGTCTCCCTCAGCCACTTTGTCAACACGCTCCTGGCTGCCTACGGGACGGAACACACCGCTCACTACAGCATCTGCCGTCCGCTGGAAGAACAGATACTGCGAAAAAAAACCTTTAGCGATTTGAAAGCATTCCTGCAAAGGGAATTAACATTTAGAAGGGCAGGGCGGGCAGGGTTCCCCTTCCAGGAGACGGCACCCCCGGCAAAAAGATCCACAAAATCAATATACAAACGAATATCCAAGGAGTTAACAAAAAACATAGCCCTTGCCAGCCGCAAGGCGCGCACAACTCCCCACGGAGCCATCATGGCAGCCATGCTCTTTGCCCTGGCAAAACAGCTACCGGAGAACAGGAAAGCTTTTACCATGGCAAACAATGTGGATATGCGGGCAGCCAACAAGATTCCCATGGAACAGATGGGCGTGTATGTGTCGGTTATCAACAGTCTTGTTCCCGTTGAACACAATACGGAATTCTGGAAACTTGCCAAGGAGTGCCGAAAGAATTTAAGCCGGGACGGTAAAAAGAATATGCCGGGAATGGCTGCATTTATCTATGCAAAGCTTGCAAAATTCACCCCGAAATGGATAGAAAACAAGGTAAAAAAAGGTTCCACCATGGGACGGGTAAATGACCTCTGCATCTCCAACCTCGGCACTGTCAAGATAACAGAAGCGGAGAACGGACTCAGGGTAAAAAACATTATCTCCAATGTGGCAATCCATGAAATAGGGGCTGATTTTGGTTTAATTCCCATCGATTTCAGGGGTCGTACGGGGTTTAATCTCCTCTACACGGCTCCACTCACCTCCACCCCGATGGCTGAAACACTAATGGCTGATTTTTTGAATCTGCTGGAACAATGCACAAAAATGCACTCATTCCATCCCCTGCGCCAGTAGCTCACCCCAAACCACACAGTTCAGTACAATCGCAACAGAGCCGCAAAGTCATCCCAGCAGCATCTCCAGTTTTTCCTGCATATCTGCCAGACGCACAGGTTTTGCAATAAAAGCATCGGGTTTATTTTCCAGATCCTCATCCAGCGGCAGATCATCTTCTGAATACCCGCTTATCAGAAGAATGGGGATGGTGGGATCGATTTTCCGTATTTCCTGCATCGCCTCCACACCGTCCATCTCGGGCATGAGAATATCAAGAACGATGGCTCTCAGTTCTGTACCCCTGCGCACAAGCTCAACAGCCTCTATACCGTTTGCAGCTGTATAAACTGTGAACCCGAACTGTTCCAGCATCATCTGACCGGCAAGCAGAATAATAGGCTCGTCGTCAGCAAAGAGAATATTACCACCCATATTCGGCTTCGCCTCAACCGAGTTGCTCTCCTTCACAACATCTGTTACCTGCTTTGCCACAGGATTCAGCAGGGGAAACAGTACCCTGACGGTCGTTCCTTTGCCAAGGGTGGAATCAACAATAATTGCCCCGTGGTGCGCCTGCAGAATCCCCACAGTGAGGGCGAGACCTAGCCCCCTGCCGACAAATTTGGTGGTGTAGAAGGGTTCAAATATCTGGGACAAATTGCCGGCACTGATCCCGTGTCCGTTATCCTGAATCTGGAAATAGACATACATTCCTTCTTTCAGCTCTGCATCCTGAAAAGGCAGAGGAAATGAATCGACAGTGTAATGTTCCACTCCAAAAGTCACTTCGACCACTCCGCCCTCATTATCCAGAGACTCTATGGCATTGGTGAGGACACTCTCGATGACCTCTTTAATCTGGGTATCATCTCCGGAACAGTACAGGGAGTGATCGGGTGGAGAAAACCTGAGGGTGATGGATGTATCAAACTGCCCTTTCAACCCCGTTACACACTCCCGAACAAGATCGGAGAGAGACAACTCCTGCAGTTGCAAGGGTTTCTGCCCGACATAGGTGAGCATCATGGAACCGATACGGGATGCTCCACTTGCAGCCTGAGCAGCATTAACCACCATCCTGTACTCATCAGAATCATCGGGGAGGGTGAGCGCCATCAGCTCGAGATTTCCCTGCACTGCCATCATGGCGTTGTTAAAACGATGGGCTATGGCTCCCGCCATGGTCTTCAAACTGTCCAGTTTTTTGAGCTGTTCCTGCTGCCTGATAACTTCCCTTCGTTCCTCCTCCCGTTTTATTTTCTTGGTGATATCAATAAAAATACCGTCAAAAACGATCTCATCTTCACGCAGGGTGGGAATGGAGTGACCCTCAAACCAGATAATTTCACCGGATGGTTTGACATAGCGTCCCTTCCAGGTCCAGGGGATCTGTTTTTCAATCACCTCACGGATAGAATCAAACCAGAGCTGCTGGTCCTCCTCGTGGATATTTGCTGAAAAGGTCTGAAAATACAGCTCGGGGTCTTCAATAAACTCCAATCCGAAGATATCAAGCATCTTTGGACTGACATAGTGTACCCCGTTCTCACCACTCTTTTTTGCGTAAAACTGAAAAACAACACCGGGAACATTTTCGGTGATCGCCTGCATCTGTTCCTTTTGCTCCCTCAGATGCCGCGTCCGCTCCGCAACCTGCTCTTCAAGTTTATCCTTTACCCGGGCAAGCTTACGACTCTGCTCTTCCAGGTACGTTATTTTATCCCGTAAGCGGGTATTTGATCTTCGTTCGTCCATGGCTATATATTGAGTTACTCCTGAATCATACAGCAGAAAAAAAACACCTGCTTCCTGAATACCTGTGTATATACGACAACAAAACACAATCAAACACCGGTGATGTCTGCCCTTACAGCTTTCCAAGGGTAAAGCACTGATTACATACCCATATCATCGCATACATATTGCCCATCCCCAAATAAAAAAAGCCCACAGCAACATTAATTGCTGTGGGCTGAATAACTGGCGGAGAGGGAGGGATTCGAACCCTCGGTGGAGTATAACCCCCACATTCGCTTAGCAGGCGAACACCATCGGCCTCTCGGTCACCTCTCCAAACTGGCGGAGGAAGTAGGATTCGAACCCACGGTACTTTCGTACAACGGTTTTCAAGACCGCCGCCTTAAACCACTCGGCCATTCCTCCAGTCGTGATGACTTTCTACCATCTGAAAATAAAAGTGTCAATGATTTGAGAACGGGAGAGGTGGTCGACGGATACTTTTGTTTACCAATTTGTAAAAACAACACCACCAAAACCCACCAAAATAAAAATTGTACATTTTTGTACAATTTTGTCGATTAATCTTTCCAAAGATGGTAAAGCAGTGACTGCAAAATAAAAATTATTCGGGATATGTACACCTAATGGAAAGACGAAAAGATATAAATGCACAGCTCGAGGATCTGAGTTGTCTCTACGAGATCACCAAAAGCCTTGCCTCATCCACCAATCTGAAAGAATGTCTGGACTACACCATGGAAACCCTTGATTCCATGAAACAGATGGAAAACGGCACGGTAACCATCATTAATCCCCTGACCGGAAAACTGGAAATAGAGGTTGCCCACGGTATCAATGCAGAGGGAAGGAAACGCGGAAAATATCAGATTGGTGAAGGAGTAACCGGTCGTGTGGTTGCCTCTGGCGACCCGGTTATCATTCCACATATCGCCGATGAACCGATGTTTCTAAACAAAACGAGGGCACGGGGAGATATCAGCAACCAGATGCGCTCCTTTCTTTGTGTACCCATCCGGGACGGTAAACAGGTTATCGGTGCCTTGTCTGTTGATTGCCTCTATGAAAACGGCATTTCCGACAAAGCAGAGGCAGATCTTCGCTTTCTCATCATCCTGAGCAGCCTTATTGCCCAGACCACCCACCGGATTCAGACAGTGAATCGGGAACAGGAAGAACTGATCGTAGAAAACCTGAAACTCAAACGCGAGCTTTCAGAAAAAAACAAGATTGTCGGAATAATCGGCAATTCAAGTCGCATGCAGGAAGTGTATGAAATGATTAACAGGGTGGTGGATTCCAACGCCACAGTGCTCCTGCGCGGCGAATCCGGTACAGGAAAAACCCTGGTGGCTAAGGCCCTGCACTATAACTCCAAACGCAAACAGAATCCTTTTGTGGTGGTAAACTGTTCCGCACTGCCGGAAACACTGCTGGAGAGCGAACTCTTCGGTCACGAAAAAGGAGCATTCACCGGTGCCACTGAACAGAAGATAGGGCGCTTTGAACAGGCTGAGGGAGGGACACTCTTTCTTGATGAAATTGGAGAAATCAGTCACGCCGTACAGATTAAACTGCTCAATGTGGTGCAGGAACGTACGTTCACCCGTCTCGGTTCCGGTAAGCCTATCACCTGCGACGTTCGACTTGTGGCAGCAACAAACCGCGATCTTGAAAAGGCAGTAAAAGAAAATTCCTTTCGGGAAGACCTCTATTATCGCCTGAACGTTTTTCCTGTGTACATGCCTGCACTTCGGGAACGGCGAACAGATATCCTTCTCCTTGCCGAATATTTCCTGGAAAAATATGCCAAAGAAAACAACAAGTCCATTCAGAGAATATCCACCCCTGCTATTGACCTTCTTATCCAGTATCACTGGCCTGGAAATGTCCGTGAGCTGCAGAACTGCATGGAACGTTCAGTGCTGATTTGCGATGATGAAACCATAAAGGGGATCCATCTGCCGCCCACTCTGCAGACATCGGACTCCATTGATTCCGGAAAAAATCTCCTTTCCCTCTCTGCAGCAGTGGAAAATTTTGAAAAAGATCTTATCATTGAAGGACTGAAGAAAAACAGAGGAAATCAAACAAAAACAGCAAAGTACATGGATACCAGTTTGCGCATTATCAACTACAAGATCCATCAGTACAATATTGACCCGAAAAAATTTAAACTCAGCGCCAAATGAAACTTCTGCTCCATGTCTGCTGCGGTCCCTGCACCGTCTACCCTTTAAAAAAGCTGCGGGAGGCAGATATTACGGTAAGCGGGTATTTTTATAATCCCAATATCCACCCCTACCGTGAATTTCGCAGACGTTTGAACTCCTTACAGGATTTTGCAAAAGAAACACAATTCAACCTTGAAGTTGACTCGAAATACGGACTTACTGACTATTTACGGCAGGTTGTGTTCCATGAACAGGAACGCTGTAAAATCTGTTATGCAATGCGTCTTGAAAAAACGGCAGAACAGGCATCATTATCGGGTGCCGATGCCTTTTCCACCACGCTTTTATACAGTAAATATCAGAACCATCGTGCCATCATTACTATCGGGGAATCAATGGCGAAAAAGTATGGGGTCGAATTTTACTATGAAGATTTTCGCACAGGCTGGCAGGAGGGAATAGATGAATCCATCGCCATGGATCTCTACCGCCAGCCCTACTGCGGTTGTATCTACTCCGAGCAGGAACGATACGATAAAAAGTTACAGAAGAAATTACGAAAAGAACGAAAACAACAATCCTGATTTCACCATCAGGGGAGGGAAGTCACATGGTCAGTATACTGGTACTTGCAACAACAAATAAGAATAAAGTAAAAGAATTTCAGGAGATAGTGGGGGACTTTCCCATTGAGATCAAATCGGTTGCCGATTTTGGTCCCATCCCCGAGTGCATTGAAGACGGAGAAACATTCGACGATAATGCCTATAAAAAAGCACTGCACACCGCAAAGATTTTGGGCCTGCCCGCCATAGCCGACGATTCCGGACTGGAAGTGGAGGCTCTTAACGGAGCACCCGGTGTCTATTCTGCACGATACGCCGGAGAATCGGCCACAGATGAAGATAACTGCAACAAGCTCCTGCAGGAACTAAAAGGTGAAACAAACAGAAAAGCTGCCTTTAAATGCGTCCTCTCCATCGCTGTTCCTTCAGGACCGGCGCTGACCTATGAGGGGAGCTGTGAAGGGGTAATTCTTGAGGAAAAGAGAGGGGAATCCGGTTTTGGTTATGATCCGCTCTTTCTCTTCGAACCCTTCAATAAAACGTTTGCCGAATGTAGTTCAGAGGAAAAAAACAAGGTGAGTCACCGGGGTAAGGCACTGGCAGAACTGAGTGAAGAGTTCGATAAGGTTTTAATCTGGCTGAATCAGCGACTGGCAGAAGAGAAGCCTCCTAAACCGGACCATAGTGAATTTGAAAATAACGACTGGTCTGAATAATACCCCACAGGGTTGTCGCTTAAAACCTAGATATATGCAAAAGGGGACTGCAAAAGTCCCCTATGGGAATAGGGGGCCCGAAAGCTCCGGTAAAAGTCGGCAAAGAGTTCGAGCTTGAGCAATACAGTTCTGTGAGCAGTATTGTTTCCAGGACAACGACACAGCTTGGGCAAGCAAACAGATGCCAAGACAGGTTGACGAAATAATGCAACAACCTGAAAAAAGTTAAGCAAAGATTTGCCCCCTTTTACCTCACCCGGTAAAACCTGCTGCGATCGCTCGGGCTGAGCCCGGGTTTTAATTAAAAACAATTAACTTAGTCAGATGTGCAAACTGATTGCTCTTCTAGGATATTAGTAAATTCAGTAGCTTCAACTATCACAAAATCATTGGACTCAATGGGAACATACGAACTGAGGACATCTATATCATTCATTGTAATTTCCAGTGTAGAAGGTGTTACAAGCAATTTAGATGGTAGAACAAGCTGGCAAGCATTTATTGTACCGTTTTCACTAACTTTCATAATCCACTCGTTTCTTGGGTAATCAGAAGACAACTTACCGGAATATCCAGCCATAATGAATCCTTCATCAGCGGTTTGTTTACATTTACCATTTATTGATTGGTATCTCTGGTTAGCACCATAGCTGTTTTTCCATTCAACATTTCCGTCAGTATCAAATTTTATCATTTCCACATTGCCTTGAAAAGTTACACTTCTTGGCGGCACTGTTAAGAGTGCCATCTCTTTTCTCGTAATAAAATAAAGCAAGATCCCATGGTCTTTAGTTATAATGAGGGGATTAGTGACGAAAAAAGGTAGTATCCAGCCAGCCAGATACTGTAGTTGACCAAAAGCTATTTTCTTCTGCCATTTTATATTGGCCTGACTATCCATTTTTATCAAATTGATACTGTTCTCTGCATTCCCGAAATTACGAGAATTACTCTGGGTGACGGTAATTATGAAATCACCATCAGGCTCTTGGGTTATCCCGGCAATTCTATCTTCACTGTTGATATCTATTTGCCAGATGATTTCACCTTTATGGTCAAGTTGCACAAGTGCTGTCTCATTTTTAAGATAATCATCTTTTATAAGAGAAAGGATATAACCAAGATTGTTCTCCTGCAGCATCAGTACGTTACGGCCGATGAAATTATTATTCCATAATACCTCACCGTCGCTGTCAAGCTGCATGACCCATGCGTCACCCCATTCCTTTCCTGCAGCAAGAAAGCCGCCGTTTTTTAGGAGGATAAATTTCTGGGCGTAGACATTATCCCCGTTCATGCTGTATTCTTTTGCCCAGATGATTTCTTTTTCCTGGTTCAATTTGGCAACCCGCAAGCTTGTAGAGTGTTGGTCATAATACGTTTTACCGCAATTGTGTATGACGAAACCACCATCATCCAGTGCTGAAATATGATTGAAATCATTGCCTTTTATTCTCTCATAGGGTGGGTAGGTTTCGAAAAAATGTTTTTCACTGGTAATATTACCAGACGGATTTAACTGAAATATTGATGTCAATCTTGTGTAATTATCGTATTCGTCATAAAAAGTTGATTTTGCCAAGGCTATATTGTTGCCATTCCGGGTTGTCTCAATATCTCTAAAAAAAGTTTTAACAATGTCGTCAGAAGATACCCTAGAAGTCTCTATTCCATATTTTTTAATCCATGCATCAGTTTGTAAGTCAGAACTAAAAGCTGATAAAGGTATTGCCAGTAAGATAACGCTTATTAATATTAAGGTGAAAGGGTTCATTTTCTTCATTTGTTTTCCTCCTAAAATATATGTAGTATCACTGCTGTCCGGTTAAGGATATAGATACGACCTGAAAAGCTACTTTTGTGTATAGTGTTATTATCCGTAACAGCCTAACATAAAAGGAATTATAATCAAGTCTGGTATTTGAGAAATTCATAACAAAGAAAATTGGGTCAAGTCTTTGCTTGAGTCTTGTCGTTTTTAAACTGTACAAAAAAATATGGTGAGACCTTCACGTATAGAATACTCCAATGCATGGTAGCATGTGATGAACCGAGGCAGGTGAGGGAGTGCAAATAAGGAACATACCCCAATTAAATGCGTTTTACTGCATCGTAACGATGCAAAGTCTACCTGAAAACCGGTCCATTATTATAGTGTTCCTCGCGTTTCTGCTTCAGTATATAATTCTATAACAATTCAAGATTGCAAAACAATTTCCTTACTGGCAGATTTGCGTGTATAATAAATTTGCTGTTACAACTGGCACAGATATTACGATCCTGCTACCGGGCGGTATATCTCCGCTGATCCTATTGGGCTGGATGGGGGGATTAATCTGTACGCTTATGTCACAAATGATCCGGTTAATTTGGTTGATCCGTGGGGGTTAATCTCCTGCAACGATACTCGCTACAATGGGATTAGTGACTGTATAGATCAATATAGACGTGACCTAGAGGTATGCAAGTGTAGTAATGAAAACGAACAAGTTTGTAAATTGAAGGCTAAATTAAGATACGAAGATTGTTTAGACAATGCTTATGGTCGGTGTAATGAAGATCTGAACGGAGATGGTAAAGTTGATAAGTATGATAAGATGTTATGGCTTTTTATGAGAGGATTATATAATTTAACAACACCTCCAGGAACTTCTACTCCCCCAGGATATGGGAGTGATGGGCCAGGCTCCATTGATAATGTTCCCGTACCACCTCAAACGTAACCTGAGGTTAGGATTTATGAAAGAAAGAAAAAAGAGCAAACAGCCAGATGATTATTACGTTAATTTTAAGGGTGCTAAGCTAAACCCACTTGAATCCAACAGGGTTGGTGTTGGCATAATATTTGCTTTATTAGGAATTGTTATATCGTTTTTTTTACCTATCGAAGCTAAAAGTATTTTTAGTTATTGCCTGATAGCAATATTTTTTTCCGTTGGATATTTTATAATTGCTCCGAGAATTTTTAAGAAAAAGTGATCCAATTGAATTGAAGAGGTAACATGGAAAAAGAAAAGAATGGGGGACAGACCCCGATTGATTTAGGTCGTCGCTTCCTCTCGTCCTCCGCTTGCGGCAAACCAAGGGCAACCCTCCGGTTTACCAACCAATTTCCCACGCAGCCAAGCTAAATGTCGCATAATGCCTATCGATTATGTTTGGTGGCCGTTGAAGCAGCACAGCAAATAAATACACTCCCCAAACACCCTACCAGCAAAACCCTGTAACTTGCCTAAGCCACTAAATATAAACGACATTATGCGGTGGACTATTTGTCACTCTGTTTGCGGCTTTTTGCAAACAGAGTGACAGACAGGGAACAGAACATTGCGCCCCGGAGTAACCACCCAACTGCGAACGTACGGGCGGGTGGGCGTTCATAAGCGGTGTAGTGGAAGTCCTGGCTGGCAACAGAATAGGGGACAGACCCCAATAAAATGAACAGCACATCCCCGCTCTCGTCCTCCGCCCCAGCGGCAAAATAAGGGCAGGAGCCAGCAAATCAATCGGAATCAATCGGGGACAGACCCCGATTGATTTGCAAACAGCTCTTTAGGGGGAGAAGGCGCATCATAATATCTTGGCACAGATACTATGATTCTAGCACGGGGAGGTACATGACTCCTGACCCGATTGGGTTGGGTGGGGGGATTAATCTATATGCTTATGTGGGTGGGAATCCGGTTAATTGGATTGACCCTTGGGGGCTTGATTACGATGGTGCTGTCTATGATGCTTTTCGTGCACTTAATACAGGTGCGAAAGGTCCATCACCAGAAAGGATGGCTGAACTTAGAGCACGTTATGAGGAAGGAAGAAAAAGGCAGGATCAATATAATGAACAACTCCAGGAAGAATCTGCATGTGTGATTGAATGTATGGGGCCAAGTCTTAGAGATGCTGCAACAGCAGATTTGATACAAAGAATGACGTTTAAAGCTATTGCTTCATTGGCTGGGCCGGAAGTTGCAGTGCCTTTGGCGTGGACAGAAGTTGCACTCCTAACCAAGGATGTTCAAGATTTGTCGGAAAAGTTAAAAAAATGCATTGAGGATTGCCTCTGTGAAGAACAACAGTAACCTACTGAAAATTATAAGAATATTTGTTGCGATGTCATTGCTGTTCTACGTTTTTCGGGTATACAAGATTCGTGCAATTTCAGGAGAGTGGCATTTGAATATTTTTGCTTATTATGGAAATGAGCAATTATTGATGTTGGGAGTAGTGATGTTGATTGCTTATTTTGTGGGTAACAGATATTAGAATGCAAGAAACTGAGACTGGGGAACAAAAGAAGGACAAAAGGCGGTCGGACCAAGATAACTATCTGAAACAATTAAATATGAACGATAAAAAAAGGCTGTTTTTGCTCTTAGACCACCCTTTTTGATGCCGAAAAGACCACTTTAAGGAACGGCCCGGGCTCCCTCTCTGTCCACCGCTCCAGCGGCAAACTAAGGGCAAGGCTACGATTTACCGACCAGTTTCCCACGCATCCAAGCGCAATGTTATGTTTGGTGGCCGTGGGACGAAGAATAAAACAACACACAAGCCCGTCTCAGATATGACCCCAAAATATAATCATATCTCTCCGGTGCATATTGATATTGAATAATCCCCAAGTTGAGGAACCGGTAAGAAACCAACGCAACATATCGGCCTCACCATCCAAGATTGCAAAAGTCCGAGTAGCGACCGTCGTGAGAGAGATAGGGGACGCTCATAAGATTATAAGTTTATCTGCAGTATGGGCTTCTTTTTGTCTTCCGCTCCAGCGGCAAACTAAGGGCAACCCTTCGGTTTAGCTGCCAATTACCCACGTAGCCAAGCGCAATGTCGCATAATGCCTTCAGTTATGTTTGGTGGTCCACCTTGCAGCACAGCACTAAATAAAACCACCCAACTCCCCAGCAGCAACACCCATAACCCACCAAAGCCACTAAACATAATTGATATTATGCGGTAGACTGGCTGGCGCTTTGTTTGCGGCTTTTTGCAAACAGAGTGACAGACAGGGAACAGAACATTGCGCCCCAGAGTAACCACCCAACAGCGAACGTACGGGCGGGTGGGCGTTCTAAGCGGTGTAGTGGAAGGCCTGGCTGGTAATGCGGTGGGTGGGTGGTGGAGCATTGTCAGGCAGGGCTGTAACGAAACCGCTTCCCTTGCGCAGTCCGGGCAGTTTCGGTCTGCGCCAAATATCCAAACCAACTTCAATCTATCTCAGAACCCGGACAAGGCAGCGGTCCGACAAAGCACTCGAAAACTAAGAGTCACAACCCAGTCCCTGGCGGACCGCTGCCGTAAGGAAAGGTTGGGGGCTAGCTGGGAATCTGAGTGCTAGCAGGCAAAATCCATTTATTTCAGAGATGCTTTACGTTCCATCTCCTCAACAAACGCCTTGGCATCAACGATCTGAATCCCATGAAAATGTTTTAAGGAAAGAAGGTGGTTGTCACCTGAGACCACGTAGTATGCTTTGGCTTCCAAAGCACAGCCAAGAAATTTATTGTCATCAGGATCATCTGTAATCCGATCTGTCTTATAACGATCCTTTGTCACGACAAAAGCTTTCTCTCGGATCAGTTCTATAATTCCATCAACCTCTTTCGGCTTGAGGTGAAGTTGTTTGTGGATATGGGGCTTCTGGAGAGTCTCTTCTATCTCCTGCAGGATCTCTCCGGAGACTGCCAGGTCAAACGCACCGGAAAGCCAGAGGTGCTGTAATGTTGCAACAGAACCATATGACGAGAAAAGGCCACTTACAAACAGGTTGGTATCAAGGACTGCTCTAATGCGTTGTTTTTTGATCACTTCGTACTTCCTCAACAGCCTTGTCCACTATCTGCAGTATTTCATCTTCGGAATAGTCTTTGTTTTTTGAACGAAGGCGGTCAAGGGTGCTCTGCATCCGTGATTCCCACGAATCCTTATCCTGTTGTGGTTTAATTATGCTTTCAACCTTGCTTTTTATAAGTAGAGCATCGATCATATTTTTAATCATCTCTCTGTCTTCAGGTGGCATCTTCTCAACTTCTTTGAATTTCTCAAAAAGTACCAGGTCTTTAAGGGTGCTGATTCCATCTTTGGGAGCATTATCAAAAATCAGATAATCCGAGCTGATTTGCAAGGCATCTGCGATTTTCCGTAATGTATCAGCAGATGGTACAATTCTTTCATTTTCATATTTGCTCAATAATTTACAATTTACTCCTGATAGTGCCTCAAGGGCAGCTTGGGATAATCCTTTTTCAGTTCTCAGTTTCTTTATTTTTGTTCCAAGTGTCATGTGTACCACCGTTAGTTTTTCTTTTTACTATAATACTCAGACTTGATTTATAACACTTATTTCCAGAAATTAAACTTTCAGGTAAACCGAAAAATAATGGGGGACAGACCCGAATGGCGCTAGTTTATGGGTGTTTTATTGGTTTCATAACAATCTGGTAATCGAATCTTGAACGTATTGAGGGCCTTATACAATACCCCGGAAATACAGGAAACAAAGATCAAGAAGCTTTAACAAACTCAGCATCTGTGAATCACTGAAATATCAATATTTCTTGCTTAAACTGGCGCCATTCGGGACAAACCCCAATAAAAGGTGGCCGTTGAAGCAGCACAACAAATAAACCCACTCCCCAAACACCCCATAGCCGTCAGGCTAAGACCTAATTCCCAATGGGGACAACCTCTCCAGCGCTACTCACGGTGAATGCTCCGAAGAGAATTTCAGGAGAGTAGTTCCCTGATTTATTTTTTTCCAGCAGGTGTTTCCTGCGACTCAACAGCAAGAACTCCGCCAGATATCTTTCAGTTGAAACCGTACCGCCGGTGATCATTTTCCTCAACCTGTCGATGTAGAAGACTATTGTTTTCATAGCCTTGTAAAAACTCAGGTTTTTTCCGTACAATTGTCTCAACATCTTGCTGACGAACCACAGGATGCGCCAGCTTGTTACAATGATGAAGAGTTTAGCCCAGATATAACATTCCAGGCGTTCCTGTTTTACTTTTTTGACCTTGTCTATTTTCCAAATGGATTTCCACACCTTGAATGTCAGTTCAATCTGCCATCGGAGAGTATACACTTTCCAGGCGGTATCAATTGTAATTGCATCCTCAGAAGCGGAGGTGATAAACAGGGTCAGTTGAGCACGGGCCTTTGATCCATCACTTAACTGTCGTCCCTGATTTTTCGCATTTTTGTTCAGTTTGCGCATCCGCTCCTGGTATACAGACTCGGGCAACAGGTAGATAAATAAGCGTACCTGAAGGTCAAGATTCGCTCCAAGGAATACAGATTCTTCAATTCTCTGGACATCGAACTTTCGCATATTCATGGCTATTTCTGCAAAATCCAGCTCGATTATCTTATCACCCTGCTGCTGGTACACTTTTCTATTTGGGTGCAACCTGGCCAAAAAATGACCAAGTTGTTCAAGAATCCCATTTAATGCATCCAAGTGCATATATGCAAGATCCCGGACAACGAGATCGCCGTCGCCAACCACCTCAAGCGTCAGCATAGAATTCACGGCGTCCTGATCGTTGAAGGCATTCAGGCTGAGATCAACCACTTTCCCGGACAGAAGATCGTACTCAAGCTGAATTCTGACATTTGCCCTGGAACCACTGCCGCCACTTCCGGGAAAAACATCGGCCATGGACTCATCAACCTGGAAGCAGACAGAATCCTTTATCAGGATTCTGTCGAATTCCTTGCATTGAATCAGTGACTCCGTCTCTGACAACTGCTTATGCAGCAATTCCCCAAGGGAGGCTTTCAAGAATGTAACAGCATATTTATTGAACCGCTCATCCAATGCCTGCTTTGTGATTTCAATGTCATGGTCCAATTCAAGCTTGGTCGTAAGGTCGTTGAGGCTTTCGTAGGCCAGGCTGTCGGAATTGAATACGACAAGCGAAAGAAACGTAAATCCATCCAACCTGCTCTCTCGCTGGACAAATTTTGATTGGCGCGCTAACAGCTCAATTTCTTCCTGAGTGAAATGATTTTCGAACTGTCCTTCCAATGACTTTTCAAGCTGCTGGATTTCTAGCTTTTTTAATCTCCTAATGGTTGTAATTGCTTGAAATATAGGTTTTTTCAGGCTAATATGTAAGACATAAATCAATCACCACTACAAACACGATGGGGGCGTGTAACACCCCCATCAAAAAAAGGTGCCATTATGAGGCTGGGGAGCGAGAGAGATAAGCAGCTCAGGTTTTGTCGCTCCCGGTGTTTGCACATGATTACAGCATGTTAACCTCTTAGCCTGACGGCTATGCCAAACACCCCACCATAAAAATCCTGTAACTTACCGAATCCAATAAATATAAACAACATTATGCGGTGGACTGTCTGGCGCTTTGTTTGCGGCTTTTTGCAAACAAAGTGACGGACAGGGAACAGAACATTGCGCCCCAGAGTAACCACCCAACTTCGAGCGTACGAGTGGGCACTCTAAGCGGTGTAGTGGAAGTCCTGGCTGGTAATGCGGTGGGCGGATGGTGGAGCATTGTCAGGCAGGGCTGTAACGAACTTCCCTTACGCAGTCCGGGCTTTTTCGGTCTGCGCCAAACCTCCAAACCAGCTACAATCCACCCCTGAACCCGGACACGGCAGCGGTCCGACGAAGCACCCGGCACTCAGAACCACAACCCAAGCCCAGGCGGACCGCTGCCGTGAGGAAAGACCATGATCCAGCTGGAATTGTCTAAGTTAAAGTAGTAACAAACGAAGAAGCACAAATATCAGGGTCATTTGTGATAATTTGCATGTCAAAATGTCTTGCCGTGGCAGCAATCAAACGATCATGAAGTTCCGGAATGTCCATGATCTCAGATGCAGCTTTGAGAATTTCTAAACTGAGTGGTTCAAATTGATAGTTATCACTCTGCATGAGATCTTCAATATGAAGTAGCCCTACAGGGATTCTATTTTTTTCAAAAAGATACAAAACTTCCATCAAGACAATCGCCGGAATAATGATGGTTGCCTTCCCTTTGTCAGCTGCCTGAAATGCTTTATGTCTTTTATCGTTGATAACTTTCTTACCCATCATGAATTTGACAAGGGCTTGGGTATCTGTCACGAAATTACTCATTCTCAAACTTTCTTTCGAAGTGTTTCCATGAATCACTTCGAAGTTTCTTCACATCAGACAAGTCAAAAGGATAATCTGCCAGTATTCCCTGTAGTTGTATATTTACCCTCTTTGTAGATTGCTGTTTTTTATGGTGCACAAAATCAATAAAGTCAGACACAGAGTGTAACTCAGCCCCTGAAAGTCTGATTAATTTAGAGTAAATCCCATGCTTGATTAAGGCTGCTTCATTCATAGAAAAGTCTCCTTTATGCAGAAATAGTATGTGTTCCCGGTGTGGTAGCCAGACGTTTAAATTGATTTTTTAGAATAAAAGCGTCTATAATCTCCTTTATAGTTCCCCTATCATGCTCTGGAAGTCGATCTATTTCTTCAAGCCGTTGTAACAGTTCTCGGTCTCCAATTTTTACTGCGGGCAAATCATCACGCTCATCTAACACAAGATAATCCATAGAAATATTAAATAGTCTTGCTATCTTTGCAACAACGTCTGTTTTAGGTTCATGGAGATTGCGCTCATAGCCTGAAATTTGTTTTTGATGAATTTTTAATTGGTTGGCTAACTGAGCTTGCGACCACCCACGTTCCTGCCGAAGTTGTTTTATCTTATCTCCAATGGACATAACCATAGCTCCCTTCAATTTGTCAAAGTAATCATATTTGTACTCAATATCTATATAATTATCTTGATACATGCTCAGGTCAAGTCTTTTGTGTTGACAGTGTAGTTATTCGTTGTATTTTATGGAGTACGTTTAGTCCCATTATTTTTCTCGGCAAAATTAGTCAGTCAACAGGCTTCAAACCTCGGAATCACTCGCAGGGGCAGGATATACAGGTATGTTTTTAAGAATACGGTGTTAGGTTTTATAAGCGCTGCGATATTTTATCTGCATACCATTGAGGAAATTTCGCAGTATCTGATCCTTACATACCCGGTAATGTTTATGTCCGGGTTTTCTGAAAAAGGCACTGAGTTCATGTTTGCTCATACGAAAATCCGCCAGATCCAGAATGGCAAGAACCGCATCAGACTTTAACTTCAGAGCAATATTCAGTTTCCTGAAAATCAAATTGTTAGTCAGGCGTTTTTCTGCTTGTGGGAGTGGTCCTTCCTTTTTCCCCCTTCGCTCAATTATAAAACCGTTTAAAAAAGCGGCGAGTTCTTTATCTTTTAATTCTTTGTATTCAGGCTCACCATCCTTCTTTAACCATTTTTTTACATCATCAAGGGTCACCTGCGGGTCAGTAAGACCGAATATTTTTCCCATTTCAGGATCACTTATATCAAAGGTATAGCGTATACGGCGGAGAATATCGTTGTTGCTCATTTTTCATCCACTTCCACAGGAAAACCGGAGTCCTCGACCTGTGAACTGTAGAGATTTATGGCAGCTATGGTCAGTGCAATAATGGAAGGACCAATAATAATCCCCCAAAATCCAAAGCTTGCGATTCCACCGAGAATAGAAAGAAGGATAAGGATTTCGTTCATGGTGTATTCAAAGCCGAACAATTTTTTGAGATAACTGATAAAGATCAGGCGAAGAATATTATCGATAAAAAATCCCATCACCACCCAGACAACGATCAAAATCACTGCCACATGAATATAGTTTCCGGCTAGAAGTTCTAGGGCAACCACCGGCACATAAACAAGGGCTGCTCCGACTATGGGAATAATGGAACAAAACCCGGCTAATACCCCAAGATAGACGGCATCATAACCGTCTATAAACGCCATCAGAATACCAAAGGTAATGCCCTGTGCCACCATATTAAAAAGTGTTCCGTAAAATACCACTGACACTGTACCGGTACATTCCCGATAGAGATATTTTTCATGGGCAAAACTTGTGGGCATCACCCGGGCGGTAAAATAGAGTATCTGCCTGCCATTGAGGTTAAAGAGAAAGTAAAAAATCATAATCCAGACTATCTGTACCACCACCCCTCCGGCACCTGATGCCATTCCGTTCACAGTCTTATACACTGCCTCCATGGAGACACCTTTCAGGGCTGAGAAACCTTCTGATTTTAGTGTTTCCAGAAATTTATGAAGGACAGGGATGGAGTCAGTAAAGGCAACACCTCTGTTTATCAGCTGCATGGTGACTTCCTTCACATGTTCAATATCAATACCCGACATCTGTGTATAGGTTTGGGAAAGAAAGTACACAAAGGGAGCAAAAATCATGCAAAGGAAAAAAAGGGTGAGAAGGGTGGCACTTATAAAACGGCTCTGTTTTCGAATACAGGCAGGAAAAATATCTCTAGCAAACAGGTCAACAAGTGCTGTAAACGCATGACTGGTACAAAGAGCAAGTACAGCTGCCACAAGAATATAATGGAGATAAGAGGAAAAAACGTAGAGTGAAGATGTTAAAAGTGCGAGGGTGAGGTATGAAAGAAAGCGAAGTCCTTCATCGGGTTTTTTTGTCATAGTAACCTTTTATTCTACTTTTAATTCCCTGGTTAAAAGATCTTTAACCGCTGTGGAACAATCTTTATCCTCGTAAAGTATCTGATAAACCTGATCAAGAATAGGCATCTCAACACCCATACGCTGCACCAGATCATGAACAGACTTAGTTGTTTTCACTCCTTCTGCAACCATTTCCATTTCATCGAGAATCTGCGGCAGTTTTTTCCCTTCACCAAGTTTCAGCCCCACCGTCCTGTTTCGACTGAGATCACCGGTGCAGGTAAGCACAAGATCGCCCAATCCTGAAAGACCGGAAAAAGTGGCTATATCGGCTCCCATTTTCACTCCCATACGGGTAATTTCTGCCAACCCTCTGGTGATAAGGGCTGCCCGACTGTTTAATCCATATCCAAGTCCATCACTTATTCCTGAGGCAATGGCAACAATATTTTTAAGCGCTGCACTTATCTCAAGACCTATCATATCCCGGGCAGCATACACTCTGAACCGTTCACTGCCGAAAATTTTCTGTAATTTTTTCGCCTTATCAAGCTCATCACAGCCGATGGTCACCAGGGTGGGCAGTCCCATCCCCACCTCTTTGGCGAAAGATGGCCCTGAGAGAACAGAAAGGGTTATATTTTTGGTTTTTATATCGTCCTTAAGGGTTTCCCTCATAACCTGGGTCATGGTCATGAGCGAGCTGTTTTCAATCCCTTTAACAGCAGAGACAACAAAACAGTTTTTTGCAAGATGGGGAGCAAGCTGTTCAAAAACAGAACGGTAACCGTGGGAGGGGACAACCATACAAACAACTGCCGCCCCTTCAACGGCTTTTTTCAGATCAGATTCCACCTGCAGTGTCCCGGGAAAAAGAAAGCCGGGCAGGTATTTTTTATTTTCCCGCTCTCTGGCAAGAACTGCCAGATGCTCCTTATTGTGTCCCCAAAGAACAGTATCCTGTCCTTTTCCGGAAAGAACACCGGCAATGGCCGTACCCCAGGAACCGGATCCAATAACTGCAATTTTTACAGAATAAGTATTACTCATCGGCAGATTGTTCCATATCTCCTTCTTCCATTTCCTCTTCCGCTTCAGGTGCCACCAGATCCATTGCCACAACCTTTTCATTATCCGCCAGGTTGATCAAACGAACTCCCTGTGTTGTTCTGCCGATAATCCGTACATTTTCAAGGGGCATGCGAATCATTTTCCCGGAGTTGGCAATAAGCATAACTTCAGTTTCATCATCCACCTGCATGGAACCAACCACCTTCCCGTTTCGCTCACTTGCCTTAATGGCAAGAATCCCTTTACCGCCACGTTTCTGAATACGATGTTCCGAAACATCAGTCCGTTTCCCGTAACCGTTTTCAGTAACAGTCAAAATGGAATCTGCAGAAGAGACAACAATTGCACCCACAACCACATCCCCTTCATTCAGCTTGATACCCCTGACACCAGCAGCGGTTCTGCCCATGGTACGAACATCGGATTCATGGAAATGTATGGATGCCCCGTTTTCAGAGACAAGGAATATGGTATCATCACCGCTCAGGATATGAGCTGCAATGATCTCGTCATTCTCATTAATGGTGAGAGCTTTTTTTCCACGTTTTCTGGGTTTAACAAATTCCTGCAGACTGGTTTTCTTCACCCTTCCCAATCGGGTAACCATAAGAATGGTTTTATCGCTGCTCTCCTCGTTAAGTTCGGAAATGGGCAGAATGGCTGCCAGTTTTTCATCTTCTGCAAGGTTGAGCAGATTCACTATCGCCTTGCCTCGTGCTGTTCGTCCGGCGAGGGGCAGCTGATAGACCTTTCTCCAGAAAATTTTTCCAAAATTGGTAAAAAAGAGGAAGGTATCAAGGGTGGATGCCACATACAGGTTGGAGACAAAATCCTCCTCAATGTTTTTCACACCAAAAACACCCTTCCCGCCGCGATGCTGTGATCGATAGAGGGTAACTGGGTTTCGCTTGATATAG
>JANTGG010000004.1 GCA_024763035.1 Desulfocapsa sp.
CTACATTAAATTCAGAGTAACTGTGCTTTGATGGAAATCATTACATTCAATGCAGTATACCACTGCTGTGAACTATTGGCGAGAAAAGAGGATATGGATGGTACGGACGAAAGTTTTGACTCCCCTGGAAATATATAAGGTGCTCGATAAAACAAATTGTAAACGCTGTATGCTCCCTAGTTGTCTGGCGTTTGCTGCTGCAGTTATTGGTGGTCAGAAAAGTCTGGATGATTGTCCCACTCTCGCTGAGGACCTCAAAGAACAGCTTGCCGGGAATCTGTGTAAACGCTCCACCGCGGATCCTGAACAGTCAGAGTTTATGGCAAAATTGTTCAAAAAAATAACCCGGGTTGATTTTCATGAAAAAGCCGGCGAAATTGGAGCAGAGTACATTAACGGACAGCTGCACGTTGTCTCGTTGGGGAAAACATTTCAGGTTGATTCGGACGGCGGGATGCGTTCTGAGTGCCATATTATCCCCTGGGTTCAGGCACCGTTGCTTTCCTATATCTGTTATCCCACACATCGGCAGGTCACCGGTCGCTGGAGTTCATTTCGGGAGTTAAACGGCGGCATTGAGTGGCAGGGGCTATTCAGCAGCCGCTGTGAAACCCCACTGAAACGACTGGCTGACGCCAAGCCTGATCTGCTGGCTGATATTGTGGATCTTTTTATGGGGGAAGAAGTTGAAGGCTTTGACGCGGATATCGCCCTGGTTCTCTATCCGTTTCCCCACTTGCCAATTCTTATTTGTTATCAGGCAGCAGATGGCGATCTGGACTCAGAACTGACGATCTTTTTTGATGAATGCTGCGGAACAAACCTGCATATCAAGTCAATTTATACCCTTGTGGCAGGTCTGATAAAAATGTTTGAAAATATAGCAAGAAATCACTGAGAGTCATCCAGCGGGTTATTCTACAAGAGGGTGATTAGCCCGGGTGTAGCGATATTTGTTCGCCAGTTTCATCTCTACGGCTCCGGTCAGCTGGTTGATAAACTGGATGGATGTACTGGAGATATTGATAAATTCAAGACCGTAATCGTTCTCCCGGCATGATCTGGAGACGGCAAATTCCTTGAATCTGAAATTTTTCCCCAGTCGTCCCTCTACAATCAATTTGTCACCGACGGAAAGATGCCTTGATGACGACGCAATTCGCAGACCGCCCGGGCTGATATCCAGAATCACCGCACGGTGACGCCTTCCTGTATCGGTGTTTTTACAGTAGAGAATAATTTCATCATCCATGATCTGTTTGTTAACGATGCGTTTGTACTTGCGACGATCTTCCTGTTCGATGGCTTCGGCAAATTCTGTTTCTTCCTCCTCGGGGGCGGCGGTGTCCTGTTCCAGTGCTTCCTCTGTGGTATATTCAAGGTAATCAACGGGTTCCGCTCCTGCCATATCATCGACTTCGAGTAAAACTCCGTAGGCTTCTTCCACAGCAGGTCCTGCAGCCGGGCTTTCTTTTGGAATAAAAGCCGGTCGTGGAAGTGCCTGCTGGATTGTACTGGGCTTGTTTTTTTGTGCCCAGAACTGATTGGAGAGAGTCTCATTCCGGCTTGCAGATGGAGTAAATTCACGATGGAGATTTGTAAGCTTCAGCAGCCCGAGAATTCGTTCGTCGATACCGCAGACAATAAGCTGACGGTAGCCGTTAATGGTTTTCAGGGAACGGATAATAGAGCTGAGACCGTTGGCATCTACAACTCTTACGTTGGACAGGTCGAGGAGGATGTCCATATTGCTTCTTGAAATAAACCCATCCATTGCGGAGAGAAAATCATTTGCAAGTGTGGCATCAAGCTGAGGACCGTTGCAGGTAACGATAAAAATAGATTGAACAATTTCCGTTTTAATCTTCATCGTATTCAGTTCCGGTTGAGGAAATTTGGGAATACATAGCCGGTTAGGTGTTGGGGCAGAATTGTACCACGGGAATGATAAAATTCAAGAAGTATAAGGAGAAAACAACCGGTATTAAAGGGGCAGCATAGGGGAATACATGGTTCTTAAAGACAATTTATTAAAACTGACTCTATTATTTGTTGATTATATTCCCGCATCCGCCAGACTTTGGCAAGGGCGACTGCGTTATCTGCAATTTTAGGGATTTCCTCTGCACTGATTTCAAGGTCTGTAAGGGTGGTGGGACTTTTTACCCTGCAAAACCAGCTTTCCAGTGCTTCGATTCCGTTTGCTGCTTTTTGCTGCATCGAGCCATTACGGATGTCAAAAACACGTTCTGCAAACTGAGCAAATCGTTGAGGCTGGCTGGCTGCCCGGAACTTCATCCATCCGGGGATAATAGCAGACAGCCCTGCACCATGGGCAATGTTATAAAAGGCGGACAGGCTGTGTTCGATCATGTGCATGGGGAATCCTACTTTACCAAGCCCTGCAGCAGTCAGACCGTTCAGGGCAAGGGTGGCTGTCCACATAAGATCTGCCCGTGCCTGATAATCGTCTGCCCGTTTTAATACCCGATCACAGCTTTCCATGGCATTAATAACAAGACCTTCCATAAGTCTGTCCTGCACAGGAGTACAGCTGTCTTCTCTGGTGAAATAAAATTCCAGAACGTGGGAAATAGCGTCCACAGCACCGTATGCCGTGTAATCTGCAGGGACGCTGCAGGTGCAGGAAGGATCAAGTATAGATGTTTTTGGAAAGAGATGTTTATTGCCAAAGCCAAATTTTTGGGTGGTGCTGTCGTTGGTGATAACCATGCCCGAGTTCATTTCAGAGCCGGAGGCGGCAAGGGTAAGGACTGTGGTCAGGGGCAGAGTGGCTTTGATACTTTTTTTCCCGGTAAAAAACTTCCAGACATCATGGTCCACCAGGCTTCCGGCACAAATTGCCTTTGCTTCGTCGAGAACAGAACCACCACCCACAGCACACACCACATTGCATTTGTCTTTTTTTGCTATCGCAATCCCAGAGTGAGTATGGGAAAGCAGGGGGTTGGACTGCACCCCGCCATGTTCGCTGATAATTGCTCCAGCTTCTGTCAGTGAATCCTTAACCTTGTCAAGAAGTCCGCTCTTTTTTACAGATCCGCAACCGTAAACGAGGAGAACCTTTTTCCCGTACTGAACGGTTTCTTCTCCAATCTCGGCAATTTTTCCTTTACCAAAAAGGATCTTGGTGGGATTGTGAAAAACGAAATTCTGCATGCTGTTCCTATGATCCTGTGAGTATTTTTGAGAAACTGTTGGTAAGAACGATAAACTGGTCGAGGTCGAGCACTTCAGCACGGGTCGCGGGCGTGATATCTGCGTCTGTCAACGCCTTGCGGCAGAGTTCTTTTTCCTGTTTTTTGTCACCGTCTGTCCGGGATCTGAAAAAAACAGCGCTTGAGAGGGTGTTGAGAATGGTTTTTCTTCGCTGGCTGAATGCCGCCCGCACAATTCTTGTAAAAAGAGGATGGTCATAATCCTTACGAAATCTGTTATCCGTGCCGCCCTGGTCAAATTCGATTCGAACCACAACAGAATCGACCTTGGGGCGGGGGTGAAATTCTGCGGGTTTTAAAACCATCAGCTTTTCCACAACTGCACAACTCTGCAGTAAAACGGTTGGTATTCCATATTGCTTAGTATTGGGTGCAGCAAGCAGGCGGTCGGCAACTTCTTTTTGCAGCATAATTGTTGCCCAGTCCATCTTTTCCTGATTTTCTATAAGCTTGAAGAGAAAGGGGTTGGAGATGGAGTAGGGGAGGTTTGCCATGATTTTCAGCGGTGTATCGCTTAATCGCAGCAGCTCGTTAAAGTCGGCTTTTAAGATGTCCTGGTGGAGGAGAGTTACATTGTCAGGCAGGTCTTTTTTTTCTTCATGCAGTCGGATGAGACCGCTGTCGATTTCAAGACCGATGACTTGTTTGACCTGTTCTGCTATGGGTTGGGTAAGGGCACCAAGGCCGACACCGACTTCTATGATGGTATCATCGCTGCTCGTTCTTCCACAACGTGCCACAGCTTCGGCGGTGGCTTTGTGAACCAGAAAATTCTGACCGAACCGCTTTTTGGGGGCAAGTTTTTCGTCTTTTAGAGACTGTCGTGTTGCTCCGTAACGGTTCATTTTTTTTTCCTTGCCTCTTTTAGAATGTGTCTCTGTCGTCTTTTTTCGCGGAATTTAAGGGTGACTCGTAAAGAAAAATAGTACCAGAAGATGGCAGTGGGAATTGCCAGGATGGCACCTCCCGTAAGCATAACGACAATAATTTCAGTACCCTGGTGGGAGAGCAAGGCGACTGACTCCTTAAAGCTGTTGCCGGAAAGAAGGATGCTGAGGATGGAGTAGATACTGTCCCAGTTTACCGTGTAGGGAGTGATCAGGTTACCGATAAGCATACTGAGGTAATAGATGGGAATATAGGTCAGCGGATTGCTGATAACGAGGCTTGCAAAAAGACCTGCCATCATGGATGTTCTGGTGAGAAAACAGATGGCTATAATACACACGGTATGAAACGGCATCACGGGCATGGTACCGATAAGTGCACCGATAAAACAGCCCCAGGCTATGGAGAGCGGATCACCCTTTATGCGCAGGAAGCGGAGATAGTAATATTTTTTTAGTCTGCTGAGGTTCATTCAGTCATTATCAAAAGTCAAAAATAAAGAAAAAGATTGCTCTCTGATTACCTGTATATCAAACTTTTGTACTTAGCCATCATTATTTATGAAGTTATTTTTACGAATCCCTTAATTAAGAATATGTCGTTTTCGTCGTTGTTCCTGTAAATTGCTAAAGAATCGAAGGGAAACGATGTAACTTCCGATTGATAGTGGGGTGGAAATGACAAGCCCGCCGATTATCAGAACGATCGTTGCCTCGTACCCGAGATGTCCAAGGATCTCGATTCGTTCAGTGATACCGGACCCGGTAAGAAGGACAGTTAGCAGCTCTTTTATACGTTCCCAGTTAATGGAGTAAGGTGTAATAGCATTTCCAATCAGAAGAGGCAGGTAATACTGTGGGAAGTATGTGAGAGGATTACAGACCACCACAGAGGCAAGCATTCCGGCTATGGTGGATTTTCTGGTAAGAAATGTTACCAGGAGGACACTGATGGTATGAAAGGGGATAATGGGCATTGTCCCGAAAAATACACCGATGGCTGTTCCTCCGGCAAGGGACTGAGGGTCTCCTTTCAGGCGTGTAAATTTAAGACAGTAGTAGCGGGCGGTACGTTTGGGATTCATGTTATCTTTACGCCAGGACTGACCGGCAATATACATCCCGGTTCAGGGAACAGTCGGGTCTCTTTTTAAATGCCTGGATTCCTGCAACTGCGATCATGGCACCATTGTCGGTGCAGTACACGGGATCTGGAATGAAAAGATGTAACTTTTCCCGGCGGCAGTGTTCATCCATCATCTCGCGTAGTCTGGGATTGGCAGAGACGCCTCCGCCCATGACAACACTACGCACTCTTTGGGATTTTGCTGCGGAAATGGTTTTTTGCACCAGGACATCACAGGCAGCCTCCTGGAAGGATGCACAGATATCCGGCAGATGCAGTTCGTTGTTCTTTTGCTTTTCACGATTGCAGTGGTTGAGAACCGATGTCTTCAGACCGGAGAAACTGAAATCCAGGGAATCTTTTTCAAGCCATGACCTGGGAAAGGAAATGGCTGCAGAATCTCCGTTTGTGGCGGTTCTGGAGACAATCGGTCCGCCTGGATAAGGAAAGCCGAGGAGTTTCGCCACTTTGTCAAATGCCTCCCCTGCTGCATCGTCACGGGTTCTGCCAAGAAGGGTGAAGCTTGTAAAGTTTTCGGCAAGGTAGATGGAACTGGTTCCTCCTGAAACGACGAGGGCGACAAAGGGGAATTGCGGATGTTCTTCCGCCAGAAAAACGGAAAGGATATGCCCTGCCATATGATCAACCCCCACACAGGGGATTTTTGTAACATAGGAGAGAGCCTTTGCGTAAGAAAATCCGACAAGCAGTGAGCCGATAAGTCCGGGCCCCTGAGTGGCGGCGATAAGGTCTATATCACCAAGAGTTACGCCGGCTTCTGCAAGGGCACTGTTGACCACTGGCACGATGGATTCAAGATGGGACCTGGAGGCGAGCTCGGGCACGACTCCGCCAAATCTGGTATGGATGTTGTCTTGACTGGTGAGAACACTTGCCAGCAGGGTAAAATCATCTTTTACAACCGCTGCAGCGGTATCATCGCAGGAGCTTTCAATTCCCAGGGTTAACATAAGTATTTGTTCGAGCTGGTTCGGGTGTCAGTTGCTTATAAATTCTTTCCGTGTTTTTTTGTAGAAAGAATGCGGTGAAGGTTTTTATTCCCAGGCGACCACTAAAAAGAATGCCGAATTTACCTGTCGTTTACCGGTGTAAGTGGTTTCTCTGCGGCTCTCTTGCTGCAGTTTGCAAGTGGGTGGAAAACTGCTGGCAGAAAAGGGGCAATCAGGGTAAGAGAAGGTCACTATAAAAACCGGATATCTGAATGTCAATGAGAACCGATGCATGCATACCGTCAAATCTCAGGTAAATGCAAAATGAAAGTGCAGGATCTTTCCCCTGTGAGTGATTTTCCGGGTTGAACAATCCCCGGATAACTCGCAGGGGCAGGCTCCCGGCTCAGGAATGGCTTAACTGTGTTTTTGGTAATCATGTAACGACAAGAGAATCAGGACGACACCTTAGGTATGATCTTTTAAGACACCAACCATTATGAATAAATGTATGCCTGCTATTGAAACCAAGAGTGATCTTACCGACAGCTTTTCAAGAACCATATCCTACCTGCGTCTGTCCCTCACCGATCGCTGTAATCTTCGTTGTGTTTACTGCATGCCGGAGGATCGCGAAGAAGGATTGCAGCTTCTTGCCCATGACGATCTGCTCAGTTATGAGGAGCTGCTCCGGATTGTAAATGTCGCTGTAAAAATGGGGATGAATAAACTGCGTCTCACCGGCGGAGAACCTCTGGTCAGGAAAGGAGTAATGGCTTTTATCCGTTCCCTTTCTGAAATCAAAGGGCTCGAGGAAATCAGGCTGACTACAAACGGTGTGCTGCTTGAGGAAAAAGCCGCTGGATTATACGCATCAGGGATACGTAAACTCAACATTTCACTGGATACCATGCGTCCGGAACGGTTCAGAAAAATTACCGGTATGGATATGTTTCAAAAGGTGTGGCAGGGAATAGAAGCTGCGGAAAAGCTCGGGTTTGCCATAAAACTCAACGTTGTCGCCATGAACGGGTTCAACGATGATGAGTTCATAGATTTTGCCCGCCTTGCCCTGCACAGAAACTATCAGGTACGTTTTATCGAATTTATGCCGGTTGGGAAAAATTCCACTTGGGACAAACGATACTACATTGCTTCCGAAAAACTGCAGGAGATGTTCTCAGAAGTTGGAACACTGGACCCCCTGCCTGGACGACGGATGGATGGTCCGGCAAAGGTGTATCAGATAACAGGAAGTGATGGCAGCACTGGAAGTATCGGCTTTATCAGCCCGATCAGCCATCATTTTTGCGATACGTGCAATCGTCTCCGTCTCACATCTGCGGGCAGACTTCGTGCCTGTCTCCTCCATGACAGAGAGGCTGATCTGAAAACAATGCTCCGTTCCGGGGCAACTGACGATGATGTCAGAAGCCTTATCAGGCAGACTATCCTCGACAAGCCAAAAGGCCACACGCTGGTTGAGGATCTGAAGTCCTCAGATAAACATCCCTGCGGGGGGCAGATGTCCCGTATAGGAGGCTGAATTCTTTTTCTTATACTCGAAGGAAATAAAGGATTGTTCTTGACAAAAAACAGGTGTTGAATTAATTGATCTATACACGAAACATATGTCCCAATAAGGCGTTTTTAGCTTGCGGATATCTAAAACGGATACGCATTGTGTCTGTTTCTTAATTCTTATTTTAGGAGGTTGTTATGGGCTGGGAAGTAATTGTAGACAAAGACAAATGTGCTGGTGATGAAGAATGTGTAAATGCATGTCCTGCTCAGGTTTACGAGTTTGTTGACGGTAAAGCTGAAGTAGTTGAAGAAGACGAGTGTCTCGGTTGTGAGACCTGCGTTGAGGTTTGTCCTGAAGGCGCAATCACCGTAACTGAAGTCTAAGTCATTTAGCACACAGTTCGTTTCGAGCCCATTCCTCGTCTGAGGAATGGGCTCGTTGTGTTTACAGGGGGTACAGATTCTGTTATGTCAGGAACTCTTTCCAGAATAAAGCCGGCTGCGTCCACTTCGGTTCATCTCTTTGTTGCCGCATTGATGTGGATGGTGATCGGGATCTTTCTCATGACCAGAGGTGTCATCTGGTTAATTGGTGTCGATCGCCTGTGGATAGTGTTGCCTGCCATGGCTCTTGGCAGTATCAAGGCACTGTTTGTGCTTGATCGTTCTGCCCGAAAAATTATCTGTCGTATTAACGAAACACGTGACGGAAAATGTATTGGCGGTGTTTACTCCGTTAAAACCTGGCTCCTTGTTCTAGTGATGATGCTTGGCGGCTATCTGCTGAGAAATTCAAGTTTGCCAAAAGAATTACTCGGTCTTTTGTATGTAACCATCGGTTGGGCACTGCTTCTTTCCAGTCGTAATGCCTGGCAGATCTGGTACCGGAAAAAATGCTGAGTAAGAAAAAAACGTATGTCAGCCACCTCCTTTAACCACGTTCAAATAAGCAGGGCTGCCCTGCAGCATAACTATCGTCTGCTGCAAAAAAAGATTGGATCTGGTGTCCGGCTGCTTGCTATGGTTAAGGCGGATGCGTATGGGCATGGTATGGAAGAGGCAGCCCTTTCCTTTGCCCATGCCGGTTGTCATGATTTTGGTGTGGCGGAGTTGACTGAAGGTGTCCGGCTGCGAAAATCAGGGCTCAAGGGGAATATACTTGTTTTCCTCGGGTTCGATCCGGCTGATGCGGCTCTCTTTTTCGATTTTGAGCTGACACCGGTTATTTTTGATCTGGAAAGTGCTGAAGTGCTCTCCAGAGTTGCATTACAGCGAAACCAGAAAATAGCTATACAGATAAAAGTGGATTGCGGCATGTCACGTCTTGGTGTCCTTCCGAATGACTTGCGAGATGTTGTAAAGAAGATAAAGGGTCTTCCAGGTGTTCAGTTAAGCGGTCTTTGCAGCCATTTTCCCCGTGCCGATGAAGCGGATGCCACTCACACTGCAGCCCAGACCAGTCTCTTTGCTGAGCTTGTAAAAGAATTGGCAGAAAACGAAGAGTTGACAGTGCATACGGCCAATTCCGGGGCTATTCTCTATTGTCCCGAAAGCCGGTTTGATATGGTTCGGGCAGGAATTTCCCTGTACGGGTATTATCCAGACGGACATGAAGGTGCCAAACGGGCAGAAGGTGAAAAACTGCGTCCTGCCATGTCTTTTTCTACCAGAGTGCTGCAGGTGAAGACTGTACCTGCCGGTAGCGGGATCAGCTATGGACATACTTTTGTAACTGAGCACGAAACAACACTTGCCGTGCTGCCTGTCGGCTATGAGGATGGTTTCCTGCGATCGTTGTCAGGCAGGGCAGAGGTTCTTGTAAAAGGCAAACGTGCACGGGTTCTGGGGCGTGTCTGCATGAATCTCACCATGGTTGATGTGACTGATATCCTGAATGTTACAGCCGGTGACGAGGTGGTTATCCTTGGGGCACAGGGTGATGAGGAAATCGACGGTGATGAGATCGCCCAATGGATGAACAGTATCTCCTACGAGGTGCTGTGTTTGTTTGGAAATACTAATGAGAGAAGATATATCACATGATTCTTGAACAGTTACTTGAAATTGTTGATGCCTGTTTCGTAAAAGGTGTGGAAGAGGGCAAATGGTCCGATACGGCAGCCGGTAAATACAGTGTTGAAGTCCCCAAACGTGAGGGGCAGGGCGATTTCTCCACCAATATGGCCATGGTCATGGCAGGGATGGAAAAGAAAAATCCACGGGAAATTGCCGCGCAACTGGTGGAACTTCTGGCAGCTGATGACACGATGATAGATCGTCTGGAAATTGCCGGTCCGGGATTCGTAAATATCTTTCTGAAAGCTTCTGTCTGGCAGGGGTTGCTTACGTCAGTGTATGCTGCAGGAGAGGATTTCGGAAAATCTGATATCGGAAAGAAGAGACGGGTACTGGTTGAGTTTGTCAGTGCCAATCCCACTGGCCCGCTCAGTATCGGTCATGGTCGACAGGCAATCCTTGGTGATGCCATTGCCAGGCTACTGGAGGCATCTGGACATGATGTGTACAGGGAATATTATTTCAATGATGCCGGTCGGCAGATGCGTGTCCTGGGGGAATCCACACGAGCACGTTACCTTGAACTGCAGGACCTTCCCTTCGAGTTCCCTGAAGACGGATATCAGGGGGAATATATATACGATATTGCAAAGAATCTGCTGGAAGAGCGTGGAAACGCACTGGTGGATGAAAAGGAGGTGAAGCCGTTTACGGAAAAGGCGGTGGAACTCATCTTTAAGGATATCTCAGGGACCCTGTCCCGTATGGGAATCCATTTTGATAACTATTTTAATGAACACTCCCTCTACGATGACGGCCATATCGACTCTGTGGTGGAGGAGCTGCGCAGCAAGGGGCTGGTGTACGAAAAAGATAACGCCGTCTGGTTTAAAACAACTGCCCTTGGGCAGGAACAGGACAGGGTTATTATCAAAAGCAGCGGCGAACCCACCTATCGTTTGCCGGATATTGCCTATCACCGTGAGAAATTCCGACGAAACTTCGACTGGCTTATTGATGTTTTCGGTTCTGATCATATAGCCACTGTCCCTGATGTGTTATCAGGGGTTGAAGCACTTGGCTATGATCCCGGCAAGGTGACAGTTGTTCTCCATCAGTTTGTCACCCTTACCCGTGACGGCAAGATTGTGAAGATGTCCACCAGGAAGGCTACATTTGTCACTGTGGATGAACTGCTTGATGAAGTCGGTACCGATGTTGTTCGCTTCTACTTTATGATGCGCAAAGCCGACAGTCAGCTGGATTTTGATTTAAATCTTGCTGCCAGGCAGGAAAAAGACAATCCGGTGTACTATGTACAGTATGGTCATGCACGGATCTGTTCCATCCTGCGTCGTGCCGATGATATGAATATCAGCTATAGCAGTACTGCTGATGCCGATCTTTCTCTTCTCGTGGAACCCGAAGAGCTGCAGCTGCTTAAATCCATTGCTGCATTTCCAAAAGTCCTGGAATCGGCTGCCCTTGACCTTGCTCCCCATCGGGTGATATTCTTTTTGATGGAACTGGCAGGCGAACTGCACAGTTACTACAATAAGTTTAAAGTGATAGATGCTGAAAGTGTTCCATTAGCATTGACAAAGGCACGTCTCTGTCTGGTGTATGGAGTTCGGCAGGTGTTTTATAACGGTTTGACTATCCTGGGAATGACAGCCCCCGACTCCATGTAAAAGAGGATGGGTCTTCTTCCATGGCTAGAAAAGCACGAAAAAAAGCTCCTCCCAAGGTAAAATTTCAGGTCAGCCGGAGTGGCATTGCCGGAATCGGAGTGGTCTGTTTCTGCATATTCCTGTGGATGTTTCTCCTGGGCGTGTGGGCGGGACAATCCCTTCTTTTTAAGGCTGTGGACACCAAAGATCTCTCTGCAGCGAGTACGAACACGAAAAAAAATCATCAGTTTGATCCTGTGCTTCTTACGGCTGATAAGCATAAGAAAAAAAAATGAAAGTTCTGGCATTTGCCTGCAAAAGATTTACTATAGCTGTCAAAGGAAAAATCACCGGATTTCAAAGGAAAACTTCAGTAACTTGCCTTGTATTCCCATGATTACCATCAAAATAGTGTTAAGCTGTATTTGATGCAGGAGCTCCTACGATTCCAATTATCATCCACCCAAGCTTCACAGGTAATCATGTATAATAACCAACGACTTCCGATCGAGCTTTGTTTATGATACGCAACGCCAGAATGGGTGATGTTAAAAAGATCCACTCCCTCCTGAACCATTTTGCAGACAAGGGGTTGCTGTTGGGACGATCTATCAGCTCTCTTTATGATCAGCTTCGTGATTTTCAGGTGTTTGTTGACCGGGATGACAGACTGCTCGGAGTCTGTGCCCTGCATATTACCTGGGAAGACCTTGCCGAGATCCGTTCCCTTGCCGTGCTTGAAGATGCCCAGGGGAAAAAGATAGGGAAGAAGCTGGTACGGCGATGTCTGGAAGAGGCACGCGCCTACGAGATCGGAAATGTGTTTACTCTCACTTACCAGCGGGAGTTTTTCCTGAAACAGGGCTTTGTCGATATCGACAAAAATGATTTGCCCCATAAGATATGGAGTGACTGCCTGCAGTGCTCAAAGTTCCCGGACTGTGATGAAGAGGCTCTGCAGTGCAGTGTTTCTGATCTCCTGACATCGGTCAACGCTAAGTAAATTCGGTACTTTTTTGCATACAATTCAGGGTGTACAACTTCTCTGCGGGTACTGTCAGACAACGCAAAAAATAAAGTAAGTCTGTGATATTAATAATCAGCAATAAGGTAAAATTTCGCAATGATAGGTAAAGCTCTTACAAAGGTTTTCGGCAGCAAGAATGACAGGGTGCTCAAACAGATTCAACCCCTGGTCAATCGCATAAACGAGATAGAAGATACCGTCACATCCCTTGATGATGATCAGCTTGCAGCACGCACAGTGGAATTTCGCGAACGTATTGCCAAGGGGGAAACCCTTGACCAGCTCCTGCCCGAAGCCTTTGCCACTATCCGGGAGGCTGCTAAACGGGTTCTTGGCGAACGCCATTACGACGTTCAGCTTGTGGGCGGGGTGATCCTGCACCAGGGAAAGATTGCTGAAATGAAGACAGGTGAAGGAAAGACACTTACCTCAACACTTCCCGTCTACCTCAATGCCCTTGCCAGCAAAGGTGTTCATCTTGTTACAGTCAATGATTACCTTGCTTCGCGTGATGCGGACTGGATGGGAAAAGTATATAATTTTCTTGGTATGAGTGTGGGGAAAATTATACACGATATGCCCGATGATGACCGTCGTGCTGCCTATGCCGCAGACGTTACCTATGGTACCAATAATGAGTTCGGTTTTGATTATCTTCGCGATAATATGAAGTTTGAAATGGATGATTTCTGTCAGCGCGGGTTTAACTTTGCCATTGTTGATGAGGTCGATTCGATTCTTATTGATGAAGCCCGGACACCGCTTATTATTTCCGGTGCTGCTGATATTTCTACTGAGATGTACCAGTCTGTTGACAAAATAATGCATGCCTTTCAAAAAGAGGAGCATTACATGGTGGACGAAAAGGCCCGGCAGGTTGCTCTCACCGAAGAGGGCATTGCCCTTGGCGAGGAACTGCTTGGGGTCCAAAACCTCTACGAGCCTGATGCCATAGAGCAGCTGCATCATCTTAATCAGGCACTGAAAGCCCATGTGCTTTTTACCCGTGATGTGGACTATATCGTCACAAACGGTGAGGTGGTCATTGTTGATGAGTTTACAGGGAGAACAATGGAAGGACGCCGCTACTCCGACGGATTGCATCAGGCACTGGAAGCAAAAGAACATGTAAAAATAGAAAAAGAAAATCAGACCCTTGCTTCGATTACCTTTCAGAATTACTTCCGGATGTACGACAAACTTTCCGGTATGACCGGTACCGCCGATACGGAAGCGGCGGAGTTTAAAAAGATCTATGATCTGGATGTGGTGATAATGCCCACCAATATGCCCATGGTACGTGTGGATTTCCCGGACGTTATCTATAAGAATACCAAAGCCAAGTATCGGGCAGTTGTACGGGAGATCAAGGAGCTGCACGAAAAGGGACAGCCTGTACTTGTGGGAACCGTCTCCATTGATGTGTCGGAACTGATCTCAAAGATGTTGAAAAAAGATAAGATTGTCCATGAGGTACTTAACGCCAAGCAGCATGACCGTGAAGCGGAGATTGTTGCCAATGCGGGTCAGTTCGGCAAGGTGACCATTGCCACCAATATGGCAGGTCGTGGAACGGATATCAAGCTGACACCGGAGTCCCGTGATGCCGGAGGACTTCATATCCTTGGAACATCCCGACACGAATCCCGTCGTATCGATAACCAGCTTCGCGGGCGTTCAGGACGTCAGGGGGATCCCGGTTCCTCCCGTTTCTTCCTCTCCCTTGAAGATGATCTGCTGCGTATCTTCGGCTCGGGGAAGATTTCCGGTATTATGGATAAACTCGGTATGGAGGAAGATGAACCCATCGAACATAGTATCATTTCCAAGGCCATTGAGAATGCCCAGAGAAAGGTGGAGGGGCACAACTTTGATATTCGTAAACATCTGCTCGAGTATGATGATGTTATGAATAAGCAGCGTGAGGTTATCTATCGTCAGCGTCGTGAACTGCTTTCGGGTGAGGATATTGCCGATGTGATCCAGGATATGATTGCTGATATGGTTGAAATCGTAGTTGACGAATTTACCAATGACAGGCTTGCCTCAGAAGATTGGGAGTGGGACGGCTTTGAGACACGGATGACCGAACTTTTTCAGATACGTCCCGAGTGGAATGAAAGTGATCGCAGTGATATGGACCGGAATGCATTCCGGGAGAAGATTTCTGCCCTTGTAAAAGATCATTATGCTGCTCAGGAGGAGCATAACAGTTCAGAAGTACAGCGCCATATGGAACGGGTTATTCTGCTGCAGACAGTGGATACCCTCTGGAAGGATCACCTGCTCTCCATGGATCACCTGAAACAGGGTATCGGACTGAGGGGCTACGGTCAGAAAAATCCGTTGGATGAGTATAAGAAGGAAGGGTACAACCTCTTTCTCAATATGGTTGAAACAGTGAAGCAGGAGACCATTTCAACGCTGATGCGTGTTCGTATCGTCCAGGAAGATGATGTGAAACGTCTTGAAGAGGAGCGACGCCAGCGTGCGGAACAGGAACGGGCAAGGATACAGCTGAATAAAGGTGCTGCTGGTGAAAGTGCTCCGGTTCAGCAGCCGGAGAAGCGGGATTCTCCAAAGGTTGGCAGGAATGCTCCCTGTCCCTGCGGATCTGGAAAAAAATTCAAAAAATGTTGTGGAAAACCCCAGTGATATGATACCCTTTTTTGTATTGAATAAGGATGTGACCTCAGCTGTTTCACTCTATTAAAAATCAAAGGAGCAGGCAAGGATGGCAAGAACTGTTGAATTTCGGGTTGTTAATCATCGAATGGGATTTAAATGTTCAAGCTGCGGCAAGAAACGTAATATGCCCATTCAGGTGAATGTCCGCAGAAAGAATGTCCGCTGCCATGCCTGTGGCGAGATAACCCGATGCCTGCTCAATAGACGCACTATCCACAGAAAACTGCAGAGCGGTGCTGCTACCATGATCACCGATGACGGCAAAGAGATTGATGTAAGTATCCATGATATCTCAACAGGAGGAGGGATCGGTGTTGATATATCCCTGCGTGCGGCACGTGCTCAGAAGGTGAAAGTCGGGCAAAAGGTGAGTTTCCGCTGCAGCTGGAACACTCGCCTGCTCGGCAGCGGGACATTCCAGGTTCAAAATAGTAATGGTCAGCGTGTGGGTGTGAAAAAAGTAATGATGGGTGCTTTTTAAGGAAAGGTTCAAGGCACAGGGGCAGCAAATAGCCTGCCCCTGTGGTGAGTCTATAAGGTAAACTGCAGCTACCCGTGCAGTTTGTCCGGTTTCATAAGGTTTTTCTCCATATTTCGCAGTTCTTCTATTCCTGATACAATAATCTCGGGATCGTATTCCAGTTCTTTGGCGGGGAGTTTTCCCTCGTATTCCATCATTGAGAGCAGGTATTTCATGCAATTCAGGCGTGCTGTTTTTTTCACGTCTGAGCGGATGATGGTCCAGGGGGCAATGGTTCTGTTTGTCTCTGAGAGCATCTGGAACTTCCGAACAGAATATTTATCCCAGTATTTCTGGGCAAGGTTATCAACAGGAGAGAGTTTGTATTGTTTCAGAGGGTCGAGTTTCCTGGCGTCAAACCGTTCTCTCTGTATGTTTTTGGATACAGAAAAATAAAACTTGAACAGCTTTATTCCATCTTTTACCAAAAGCTCTTCAAGCATGGGCACATCTTTTAAAAAGCGTTTGTTCTGCTCGTCCGTACAAAATCCCATAACCGGTTCCACCATTGCCCTGTTGTACCAGCTGCGGTCAAAAATAACGATTTCACCGGCAGAGGGGAGATGGGTCGTATAGCGCTGAAAGTACCATTGGCTTATCTCTGTTTCGTTGGGTTGCGTGAGTGCCATGACCCGGGTATTTCTGGGATTGAGGTTTGCTATGATACGTTTGATTGTCCCGCCTTTGCCGGCGGCATCCCTGCCTTCAAATATGGCAAGAATACGGTCTCCGGTGGCTTTCATATGTTTCTGCAGTTTCATGAGCTCGATCTGCAGTTTCTTTAACTCCTGTTCATATTCAAGATGCCAGTTCTTGACATAAATGGCAGTTTTGTCCTTACCTTTTTTTCTGTTGATATTTCTGCTTGCTGTACCTTCGAGCAGTTTGACTTTTTTGCAACTGGTTTGTTTCTGCTTTTTTTTCTTTTTCTTATCAGACATGGCAGTTTCCTTTAAGGATGGGGTGAGTAGTTAACTTAAGGGTGCACCAAATTGTTTTTTCTGTTTTTTCATGATCTTCAGTTCCCTGTTGCCTTGAATAACCGTGTTGTCATCAATGTTGAAGTCCAGCTTTCTGCTTCGTCCCCTGTATTTCACAGAGTTCAGTATCAGTTTCATGGTCTCCCGTCGTGCGAGATGTTTGTCATCTGAACGGACGACGTACCATTTTGATTTGTCGGTGTGGGTTTTTTTTAAAAGTACCCGTTTTTTTTCAGTAAATTCATCCCAGAGGTCCTGAGCCTGCAGGTCAACTTCACTCAGTTTCCATTGACGCAGTGGGTCATTCTTGCGTCGGTCAAAACGCCTTGCCTGCTCTTCCTTGCTGACGGAAAAGTAGAGTTTCAAGAGGACTGTTTTACCGGCATCGAGAATAAAGTTTTGCTCGTAGGTGGTAACCTTTCTCAAAAACCGCTGATACTGGTCGTTGGTACAAAAGCCCATGACCGGTTCCACCATTGCCCTGTTGTACCAGCTCCTGTCAAAGAGCACTATTTCACCGGCATGGGGAAACTGTTCAATGTATCGTTTCATGTGCAGTTCAGTCTTCTGAACATCCGTTGGTTTGCCAAGAGCAACAATGCGGTAACGCTTTTCATTCATATAACGGGTGACTCTACGTATGGTTCCGCCTTTTCCAGAAGCATCACGACCGTCAAAGAGGATAATCATCTTTTTACCGGTTTTTTCAAGATGTGCCTGCATCTTGATAAGCTCTGCCTGGTAGGGTTTTAATTCTTCTGAATTGTAGTATTTCAGTAATGCGGCTTCGACGATTTCTTCCTTATCCTTATTCTTTAGAACGGAAAGGATTTTTCGGCTTTTTTCGTCTGGTTTGTGAGAAGAAAAGTCTTTATCCAGAGTATCGACTACCTTTTTTATGGTGGCAGTTGTACCTTTTTGTTCAAATGCTGGAGTTTTCTTGGATTTTTTCTTTTTTGTGACCATTTGGTATCTCCCTGTACATAAGTGTATTAATAACTATATCAATAATTTTTAACTGATTGCAATTATTAATTAAGTTTTCTGCCCTGAAGATACATCAAACAATATATTTCAGGAAGATTGTTTGATTTCAATGTGTTAATAAGGGAGGTGGGGTCGTAAGGTATTCTGAAATGCTGAACAGTAATATTGGAATCTGTGAGACTGAGTATGGCACATGAGGCAGAGGAATCACCGTCAAACATCCTTCCTACACTGCCGGGATTAATAAAATGTTTGTGATTTACAACTTTATGATAGGGTATATGGGAGTGACCAGTCACTATAATTGAGGAAGAACAGGAATTACTGAGTTCGTGAAATCGTTTGTCGGGAGTTGACGGGAAAAGAAATTCGTTTGCATGTTCAGGACTGCCATGGAAAAGGGATAGCGTGTGTACTCCAAAGTGTAAGGCGGCTGTTTTTTTTAAAGACAGTAAATAACGGCTGTTTTTCCTGGACAGATTTTCAGCAGTCCAGCTGTACATGATTCGTTTTTCTTCTTTCCTGGGCTTTTTGAAAGTCTTCCCCTGGAGTAGTTTAATGACTTTACGGTCGGTGTTACCAAGGATTGAATAACAGTTGTGAGTCTGTAGCCAGTGCAGGGTTTCGTTGGGAAAAGGAGCATATACCGTGGAATCTCCGCAGTTACATACAGCTTTAAAAGAAACGTCCTGGAATGTATGGGCAACGGCGAGCAGGGCGGGATAGTTTGCGTGAATATCTGAGAGAAGAAGGATCTTCATACAGTGTTTACCTTATCTATAAAAGTGGTCCAATCAGCAGTGACAGGTTTTCCAGAAATCGTTCAAAAAAAGAGCGATCGGCAAGGGTTGACATATCCACAGGATTTGAGGCCTTTTCGTATCCAAGCTGTACCTGATGCAGTTCTTTTGTGAAGTTTTTGTCATAGATAAACAGAGTCGCTTCAAAATTCAGCCAGAAACTGCGCATGTCAAGATTGACAGAACCAAGGAGTGAAAATTCATCATCGACGGTGATGGTTTTTGAATGCAGCAGGCCTCCTGTAAAGAGTTTCACATGAACACCATGTTCTGTCAGATACTCATAACGTGAACGGCTGGCGTAATGAACCAGTTTCGAATCGATATATTCAGGGACAATAATGGAAACATTCACCCCACGCTGGGCAGACGAAACAAGGGCGGTGAGAAGTGATTCGTCCGGAACAAAATAGGGCGTGGTGAGAGTAATCTTTTTTCTGGCACCATAGATGGTGGTTAACAGGAGATTGTGAATGGCTTCCGGGACAAAATCCGGACCGGACGGTACGAGTTGAACAGGTATGGTACCCTTGACGGGTTGTGGTCTGATGTCTGCAAATTCTCGTACGCGATCAATGTTGCTGGTGAGTGAGCTAAGAGATATCCGGTCGCTGTCGGCATCAATAAGCCAATCTCCTATAAATGTTCCGGCAATAGGCTCGACAACAGGTCCTTGAATCCGGAGCATAATATCAACCCATTCACCGACATTCTCATCCTGTTTGAAGAACCTGGGATCGACAAGATTCTGACTGCCTGTGTATGCAATTTCACCATCGATAATAACAAACTTCCTGTGATTTCGAATGTCAATCCGAACAAAAAGGGCTTTGAAAAAACCTGCAGGCAGGGATTCCACAACTTTAATTCCATGGCTTCGCAGTTCTTTTACTGTATTACTTCGCAGAAATTGTTTTGAACCGATTGAATCAACAAGGATTCTGCAGGTGATACCTCTTTTGTGAGCACGGATTACAGCTGCTGTTACTTCGTCGGCTGTCCCTCCGTTATGCCAGATATAGAACTGGAGATGGCAGGTTGAACGGGCACCATCTATATCTTTAATAATTGAACGCATGATGGCTTCCGGTTCTTCAATGATCTCCAGAGTGTTTCCGGCAAGGGCAGGGATTCCAATCAGGTTATCTGCCTGGGTGTGAATCGGTCGCATAAGGTTGCATGATTTTGCCAGATTGGAGGCGGACTGTTCTTTTAAGGACTGCAGCCATTGATGGTAATGTTCCAGACGGGCGGTGGTCAGTCGGGCACGTTTGTCACCCACCCTGTTTTCACCAAACAGCAGATAAACAACCGCGCCGAAAAAGGGCACAAGAAGGATGACGATCAGCCAGGCAAGGGTAACGCTGTACTGTCGTTTTCTCATAATGACGCGCAGGGATAAGCCCAGACGAATGGCAAGGTCGGTCAGTGGCAGTATGAGGGAAAAGAGCTGATAACTCCAGTGATATTCAGTAGGTTCCATAGGGATATGGTTCTCTGGCAGAGGAAGATTACTTAAAGAGTATTTATTCGGATTACGCAGGTGCCCTGTTATTTTTTCATAAGAGAGGAGTGTGTACGTAAAAAGAATGTGCTCAATTATACAAGAAAGTTCAAGCGATTTGTTGTTAAGAATCCAACTTTGCAATGGAGTGAGACAAACATAATAGTATAACAGGGGAACCGGAAAAACCCAGGGTAATATGGTAACGATGGTGAAGGGATTCATTCACCAGGCATGGAATTGAAAGGGACCACAGTTCAAGTTGCTGCAAAAGTCGAAGATTTTTATCGTTATGTCTGATACGATAAAACCGTGCTTACTGTTGAGGTGAAAATTACGTTCTTGTTGTATTCCATGATTACTGCTGAAGCCAGGATAGAAGCAGGATGTTCGTGTAGGAGTTCGCCCCTGCGAACGATTTTCCAGGTTCAGCAAAACTTTGGATCGCACACAGGGCGGGCTCCTTGCAGAAGAGATAGCAGAATTGTTCGTTGAATTGAATTACCAATGATTATGTGCTGAAAAAAAAGAAAAAAGGAAAGGTCATGCAAAGCAAAAGGAAAAGGAAAACTGTGCTTGTAATCCTGCTGATAACAGCATTGCTATACGCTTGCAGCAGGGATAAAGAGAAATCTGCAGATTCTACAGAAGATCAGCTTGATCGATCCACTGCTGTTGCCCTGATTGGTGACAGTGGTCTCAGCAGGGATGAAGTGCTTGCCTACATCAAGCTCAGATCTCACAGAGGGGATGCTTCACAAGTACTTGACCAGGCCCTTAAGGAATTGACTATTGCCGAGTTAATGTATCAGGAAGCTCTGCACCGCGGGCTGCACAAGAGACCTGAGATCAAGCAGGCCATGCGTCAATTACTTGGGCAGCAACTCATGAAAGAGCAGGTAACAGATCCTGTTCTGAAGCGTCATATACCTGAGGAAGAACTTCGACACTACTATAACGAGCACCTGGATCGTTACGTTCGCCCAAAACAGATTCGACTGGCAGATATTTTTATTGCAGCACCTGCAACAAATGATCCTGAAAAAATCGCCAGACAGAAAGAAAAGGCCAGTCAGATTTTCCAGAAAGCTCAATTGCTTGAGAAAGAACGGTTCGGATTCAGTCGACTTGTCAGAGAATATTCTGACAAAAATCCGCACTATAAACTTGGTGATACCGGCTACTTTGACCGGAATGGTCAGCCGGCAGGTATTGCAGAGGAACTTGTGGAAGCCGGTTTTGCCCTTCCTGCAAACGGGGCTCTTACTGATCATCTTATTCAGACAGCAGCAGGGTTCCATATTATTAAACGGGTCGCAGAGCGAGAGGCTTTTTCCCGTGACTTTGGTTCGATAACGATGGAGCTGGAACAGGGCATTCGTAAAGAGGAGTTGGCAAAAAAACGCGATGCCCTGATTACATCCCTTAAAAAGAACAGCAGGGTGAAAATTCAGGATGACGTCTTTGCTGGTACTTTGCAGGAAATTGAAGGCAATAAGAAAAAGTATGGGATTTTAGATACGAACACTCAAAATACTATTCCTGTACTCCCGAAAGAGTAAAAAGAAAAATTAACTGAATTATATCAGGTGAATGCTATCGTTCTACAGTAGAGGAAAACATATCTCTTTGAAGTCATGCCTTTCTATGTTATATTGCTCAGTCGAAAATGATTTTTAATCATGAAAGAAAATGCCAAACCTGTTGAGAGACAGGGACGGAAAACTACGGGGCTTTTATAGTCAGCCGGGTTGCCTTTCCAAGGGGTAACCCGGTTTTTTCGTTTCAGGATATCCCTTGTTATTGTTTCATTGTTGTCTGGCAAGGGGTGTTTTGTATATGACTCGTCTGCAGCGCATATTGGCATGTACCTTCTGCATTCAGTGTCTGCTGTTTACGCTCAGTGTTTCAAATTCCCCCGGCAAAAACAAAAATGGTGTTTCTCCTGAGACCATTTCACTCCCAAGCGGGCCTGGCTCCATCGAAGGTTTCGGTGATGCTTTTCAACCAATGCCAAATAGCGGCAACAGTCGATATCTGGTAAATATTGGTGTTCCTGCCGGTACCGCCGGCAATACTCCCGAATTCTCCTTACACTACGACAGCGGCATGGGGGATGGAACTGCAGGTATCGGCTGGTCGGCAGAGCCCGGCAGTATCAGCAGGCAGGTCGACAAGGGGATTCCGCGTTATGTCGATACGGGTAACGGTATTGATGATGACCATGATGGTGTCATTGATGAAGCCGATGAAGAGGATACATTTCTCAGTCCTGAAGGAGAAGAGCTCGTTGAGGTCTCGCCGGATGTTTACCGGGCACGGATTGAGGGGCGTTTTATCCGGTATCGACGGCTTGGAGAGACCTGGCAGGTCGATCTTAAAAACGGGACTACCCTGGAGTACGGAACCACTCCGGATGCCCGGGTGGATGATCCTGCCGATGAGTCCCATATCTATCGCTGGTATCTCAGTAAAAGCACTGATGTAAATGGTAATACCATAGAGTACTCTTACGCTTCTCTTGCTCTTTCCGATAACAGAAAATATATCAAAGAGATTCGATACGGTCCCGGAGCCGCCCCCTGGTCTGTTTTTTACTTTCTTCATTTCAGTTATGAAGTAAGACCTGACTGGCGCAGTGACTATCGCAGTGGTTTTCCAGTGAAGACAGCGCATCGGCTGAGCCAGATCGATATCGGGATTCAAGGCACATTACCACCACAATGTGCAGTAGGAGACTGGAACAGTGACAGCGTTGCCGATGCTCTGATCAGCCGGTATCGACTTGAATACACATCCGCATTTCCAAATGTTTCCCATCTAAACACAATAACCCGCTATGGAGCAGACGGTATCAACTCCCTGCCTCCTCTTCGTCTCAGCTACGCAACGGCGTCACCGTCTGAGAACATCTCGGCTGCAGGGGGGCTAATCACAGGTGTCAATACACCTTCTGCTGTGATGGATAATGAGCGTGTGGAGCTCATTGATCTGAATCGGGACGGACTGGCGGATATCCTCCATACAGATTATACGGGCGCTGTTCATTTTTGTTCTTTGAATCTTGGATCTGTACCCGGTGATCCGGAAACTATTCAATGGTCGGAGCAAAAGATGCTGACAAGTGATGATGGCCTGGCCCTTCGTCTGCACCTTGCCGAAGACCAGGTGAATCTCGCTGACATGAATGGAGACGGGATAGCGGACCTGGTTTACACCACGGAAGCTGGAGAAGTGTATTATTACAGTAATAACGGAGACCTCAGCTGGGGAGACCGGCAGAGAATGTCCATCAGTGATACTGCTCCGCCTGCACCGTCTGGCTCCAGTGATGTTATCACTGTTGACATGGACTTTGACAAACGGATGGATGTGGTCAGGAGTTCGGAGTCCGGATATACCGTCTGGTTTAATCGTGGCGGGGGATATTACAGTCAAAAAGTGGAGAGTGACGGAGCCGGTTATCCCGGACAGATACTGCTCTTTTCTGCAGCAGGTGTGCAGACTGCAGATATGAATGGTGACCGGCTTGAAGATGTGGTTCAGGTGAGACAGAATACTTTGCTTTATTCCGCCAATATGGGAAATGGAAACTTTGCGGCACCAGTCTCTGTGCCCATCCCGAATGTACTTCTTACAGATGGGGACAACAGTCAGATCAGCCGGGCGAAACTTACTGATGTGAATGATGATGGATTGGCCGATCTGCTTATTGAACGCGCCAACGCAAATGAACTCTGGCTCTGGTTGAATCGTGGTACTGACTCTTTGTCAGATCGGTATGTGTTGACTGATATGCCCGATATCACAAGTGATTCCACAGTGGTTCGCTGGGCAGATATGAACGGTAATGGAAGCACGGATCTGGTCTATGCCGATTCCACAGCAGCACATCGTTTGCGAATTATTGATATCGGAGAATTGCTTAACGGATCTGCCCATCCAAATCTGCTCACCCGCATTGAAAACGGTCTCGGTCTGACCACTGATATATTCTATAAAAGCAGTACGGATTTTTATCTGGATGATCTGCGGGCAGGAAACCCCTGGATCACTACCATACCCTTTCCCCTGCAGGTTGTCTCAGAGGTACAGGTCCGAACCGGACTGGACCTTGATGATGTTCCCGGAATCGATGTGTATTCAAAAAACTTCTTCTACCGTGACGGATTTTATGAAGACCGGGAAAGGCAGTTTCGGGGGTTTGGAGAGGTTCGTGTGGTTACACATGGTGACGAGTCTGCACCCTCCGGTGTCAAAGTGCAGAGCTTTTTTACCGGTGGTCCGGATAGGGTCGATAATGATGGAGACGGCATAATTGATGAGGTTTCTCCAGTATTTCATCGTGAAGAAGACGCCCTTAAGGGAAAGCTTCGTTCTTTGTCACTTATGGCTGAGGATGGTACCCTTTTTAAACGGCAGGAAAATATCTGGGCAGTGCGTAATCTGCTGGTCAATGATGACGGTATCGAAATCCGTTTTGCCGGCAAAGAACAAAGCGATACCCTGCTTTATGAGGGGCAGGGAACACCTGAAGTGCTCCGCTCATATTTTACCTATGATGAGTACGGCAATATTACCGAAGAGAAAAATGAAGGAGCACTCTCCATCACCGGTGATGAGGTGTATTCCTACACCCAATATATTAATGACTCCAATAACTGGCTGCTTGGTTTTGTTCAGCGTCAGTACATAACAGATTCCAACGATGTACAAGCTGCAGAAACCCTCAATTTTTATGATGGAGATGCTTTTACAGGTCTTACCGCAGGTCAGTTGACCAAAGGGCTACTCAGCAGGCAGCAGCGTTGGGTGGGCGGCAGCCATTATATTGATATGGTTCGCAACTCCTATGATGGTTTCGGCAATATTCTTGCCACCCTTGATCCCAACGGCAGCAGACGCAGCATTGAATATGACCAGGATCTGCACATTTTTCCTCTTCTGGAAAATATTGAAGTGGGTGGTGGGAATCCCGATTTGCAGGTCCGGGCGTCTTACAATTCCGGGTTGGGTGTTGTTGTGTCAAGCCTGGATTTTAACGGGCATGAAACATTCTATACCCATGATGTGTTCGGGCGGCCGACATCTGTTATTCAACCGGGAGACAGCAGCCAGTTTCCCACCAGAACCTTTACTTACCAAATGGTAGATCCACAGAATCAGCTACTTTACAGTTATGATTCTTCCGGTACCCTCACTCTCAGCTCCTCCACCCTTTACGCCAGCTCGGTGACCAGTCGCAGTCGTGAACTCTCCGGTTTACCCGGCACTCTTGATACAATTCAATACGTGGACGGAATGGGGCGCAAACTTGCTCAGCTCAGTGAGAATGAATCAGGATTCGTCGTCAGTGGGGCGGTTCGTTTTAATGGATCCGGCACTTCTCGTTTCCGCTACCTTCCGTATGCAGTTGCCCAGAGCGATTATGTGGTGCCGGACGTGAATAAACCCGCCACAGAAACCTGGTATGATGCGGCTGGCAGGGTAATACGAAAGGTTTCCGTTGCTGACGATAATAATGTTACGGCCGTGCAAACGGTCAGTTTTGCTCCCCTTTCCCAAACTGTAACGGATGCCAATGGAATCACAAAAGATTTTATAAAAAATGGTCTCAAGCAGTTGATCCGGGTGCAGGAGCATAATCAGGGGTCGACATATCTTACCGATTATCAATACGATACCCTTGCAAATCGTATTCGCATTGAAGATGCACAGCACAATATAAAAACAATATCCTACGATGCCTTAGGCCGCAAGGTGTCCATGGAGGATCCCGACAGGGGACACATGGAATATGAGTATGATGACGCAGGAAACCTGATTCGAACCATAGACAATAAAGGACAGGTTGTTGAATATACGTATGATGGGGCAGGTCGTCTGCTCAGTGAAGATTATCTTGATGCTGCAGGGATCATTCCTGATGTTGAATTGCATTATGATCAGGCCTCCGTTGACTATCCTCAGGCAGAAAATCTCAAAGGAAAGCTTGCCTGGTTACGTGATCTTTCCGGCGGTCAGTATGTTTCCTATGACAAGCGGACGAATCCCGTCTGGACAGTGAAGCGAATTGTCGACCAGGGAATGTCGAGGGACTATCATTTTTCCAGGGAATATGATGCCTTAGGCAGGATTACAGCCACCATCTATCCGGATAATGATCACGTTGAATATCAGTATAACAATCGCGGTCTTCTAAAGAGCATCCCGGGATTTGTCGACAGTGTCAGTTACACCAGTTCCGGTGCAAGAAGTGCGATACAGTACCATAACGGCATCAGCACCAGCTATACGTACGATCCGCGTGAACGTCTGCAGCGTCTTACTGCTGTTTCCTCTTCTGCTCCTTTAACGCCTGTTCAGGATGTCGGGTATATATTTGATCAGGAAAATAATATCCTGGATATCAGCGAATACCGCTCCCTTGCTCCGGATTCACCCGCAAACGGCAGTCAGCATTTCGAGTACGATGACCTTTATCGGCTTATTCAGGCTGCTGGTGGTGGCTATGGTCAGATAACGTTTCAATACGATGCCATTGGGAATATGATCTTTAAAAACTCTCCAGCGGCTCCTGCTGCAGATCATGTTGATGATACGCTGATTAATCTGGGTAATATGGAATATGGCGGTGCCGCGGGAACAAGCAATCGTAGCACCAGAGCACCAGGTGCAGAACCCGGTCCCCATGCTGTCACTGCTGCAGAGTCAGGGCTTGCCTATGACTATGATGATAATGGCAATATGATAAGTCATGGTACTGGTGATCTGTACGAATGGGATTATAAGGACAGACTGACACAGGTGACAAGCGATGCAGGAACTGCACAGTATGTGTATGATTTCAGCGGCAGTCGGGTTATTAAGCGGGTGACCGTGAACGGCGATACGGAGACTACCTGTTATGTGGATGATTCCTTTGAGGTACGAAATAACAGGCAGGTAAAATACGTTTTTGATGGTTCTGAACGTATTGCCCGTGTTGAAGGGCGCCTGACCTCCGTCGGGGAGGGAAGCACTCAACTCCTTGATTTAACAAATGGCTGGAATTTTATTAGCCTGGATCTAGAACCGGATGATCCGGCAATACCTGCAGTTCTTAGCAGCCTTGGTTCCGCCGTAACAGAGGTATGGGAATATGATTCATCGACAGAAGAGTATGTTGCTTATGTTCCGGCACAGGGAATAGATGATCTCAGTCAGCTTCATGGTCACAGAGCGTATTTACTGAAGATGGCTGAACCGGCAACTTTACAGGTTTCAGGTGTCCGTATCGATGGAGATATCCCACTGAACGCAGGATGGAATCTCATTCCCTCACCTGCAGAAAATTCTTTATCTGTAACTGGAGCTTTTGCCGGTCTTAACGGACAGTATAATTCGGTCTGGAGCTATGCCGATGGCAACTGGCAGAATTATATGCCGGAACAACCTGATTTCCTTAATAATCTTCTGCATATCCATCCTGCCCATGGCTACTGGCTGGATATGAAAAACAGTGCTCAGCTGCATTTTACCCCCCAGCCCCTGAAAATATATTTTTATCATCCGGATCATCTTGGCAGCTCAAGTTTGCTCACAGACGAGTCGGGAAGTGTGGTTGAACGCACTCAATACTATCCCTTTGGTCGTCCCCGGTATGAGGAACGATCCGGTTTTGATTCTGCCTATAAGTATACGGGCAAGGAATTAGATAGAGATACCGGCCTCATGTATTATGAGGCAAGATATTACGACCCGGTTGCGGGTCGTTTCCTGAGCGTGGATCCGCTCTTTTCATCTGGAGACCAGGATGAACTGATACAGCAAACGGCATATGAATATTGTGATAATGATCCAATTCTCTTTGTTGATCCAAGTGGAATGATTACCGGGTTGAATTTAGGAAAATATGTCCCATCCCATTTTGCCAAATTAGCCAGGGGAGAGTACAGCTTGACCAAAGGAGAAATCCTTCGCAGAAAAATGTTGAAACCAATGCTTAAACTCCGTGAGCACCTGAGGTCTGTACTTCCTTCCGGGCACAAGCTGTTAAAAACACTGGATAAATCAATCGTCGATATCAAAAAGGCAACATATGGCATGGATGCAGTGGAAAGAGTTGGGATGGAAGTAACGAAAAAACTTGTTTTGATGGCTGCCTCTGGCGGCATGAGTGCACCGGCAGCAGGTACTGCAAGTCTGGCGGAGGCAGTTCCATTTATAGCCAGTGCCGTAATGTCGTGGAGTGATGCCGGAGCGGTCGGTACCATGGCGGTAGCTGATTATTATGGAAACAAAAAAGTGAAAGATGCCGCCAAGGTGGTAAAGATGGGTGTTGATATTGGTGGACTGCTTATGTCAGCCAAAGGCACGGTTGGTGGACAGATTGATATTGCCAGAAAAGGGGAGACCTTGCACAGAGTGGTAGGCACACTCAGCAGTACGGCTGATACTCTTTTGAACGCTGAAGGAGCTGTGAAAAGTTCCATCGATGCGATGAAGAAAAATGATAAAAAATAAAAAACGTCATTAGAAAATATGAATTTCACTGACGCTCAGGTACATGCAAAATGGAACTGTAGGAGCTCGCCCCTGCGAGCGATTTTCCCGGATTGGCGATAACTTGAGTGGGGCGCAGAGATGAGCTCCTGCAGCATATACAGCTTACAGTGTTTTAATAATAATCACGTAGACAGAAACAAATGAAAATACACAGTGCAGGTAAGAACAGGAGAAGACAGATGAAAAGGCTGGAGATATGGAAGCTGTATTGTTTTGTTATAGTGTTTTTATTTACGGCAAATATAGCCATTGCGGCACCGGTAAGCCAATCGTTCAATCTTCATGCCGGCTGGAACGCTGTCCTTCTTGAAGTAAACCCGGATCCTGCCCATAATGATCCGGCTTCGGTGTTTGGCACTGTCCCTGACCTGATCAGTGTCTGGCGTTGGAATGCTGACACTTCAACCGTGGAGTTTGTTCAGAATCCTGATGTTCCCGTTCCCGAGCAGTCCACATGGCTCGTCTATTATCACAATACCGGCACCCCTCCTTCAGCACTGGAAAGTATGATTCTCACCGACCTTCATGCTGTACATGGAAACGCAGCATATCTTATCCAGCGTGGCGGCACAGGTGATGTGAGTTTTACAGTGACGGGTGAGCCTGCAGTTCAGGATATCTACTGGCAGCCAAATACATATAATCTGGTGGGGTTCAATCTGATTTCCGGGTCGGAACCATCGTATGGTGAGTTCTTTTCCTCTTCAGCAGCCCACGCTGATCAGAAAATTTACGTCCTGCAAAACGGAACATGGGTAGAAGCATTGGCTGTTGATGCCATGGCAGAGGGGGAGGCGTTCTGGATATACTGCCAAGGATCCTCAACCTTTAACGGCCCCGTATCGGTCCGTCCGGAAGTGTACAGTGCTCTGGATTATGGCACGCAACTGGATGAGCAGAATCTGATTCTTGAAAATAATGATGATGAGTATGCTGATATTACAGTGAATACCGAAAATACTTTTTCTCATCTCTATTACCTGGATGTGGATGATAATGGGGTGGGGCAGTGGGTTCAGTTCAGCGGACCGGGTCTTACCCTGCATCTGCAGCCTGGAGAAAAACAGCGCTTACGTCTTGGAGTAAAACGTGAAGGGATACCTGCATCCCAGGTATTGCTTACAAATCTTGTGGTTTCCAACGCCAGTCAGCGTGTTTTGCTTCCCGTTTCTGTTACAGGAATTGAAACTGCCGGACTCTGGAGCGGTTATGCAGAGGTCAGCAAGGTGAGTGAGGTACGCAAAGGGACTACTCCCAAAAAAACCGGTTCTGTTTTCACAGTACGGCTGTTGGTACATGTCGATGATGGTGGCAATGTCAAACTGCTTCAGCAGGTTATTCAGATGTGGCAGCAGGGAACGTGGAAAGCCGATCCGGATCATCCTGGATTCCAGATTGTTGATATCCCGGGTCACTATGTGTTGTTGACCGATGATTCCCTGGTGTCATCATACCAGGGAATGTCCCTGCTGGACGGGAAAGCCATCGGGCGCCGGGTCAGCTCCGCCGCTTTTTCTTTCACTGAGCCGCAGCCGATGACAGGATCTTTTGCCACCGGACAAACACTCACCACCACCATTACTGTTGCCAAGGATGATCCACTCAACCCCTTTGTTCACCGCTATCATCCAAAACACCAAAAGCCGGTTTTAATTCCCGCAGATGGTGAAGTTCCTGAACATTGGAGTCAGAAGGCTGAAACCATGTTTGATATCAGCAGGCTTGTCACTCTCCAGTTCGGCAATAACGATCCTGACGGCAATACTCTTCCCGGCACGGAAAACCTGAACTGGGGGAGTTTAACCGTGGGCGGCATTTACCGGGAGACAATTGCAGGACTTAATAAAAATCCTATCTATATCGAAGGAACCTTCGTTCTGAACAGGATCAGCGATGTCTCTCAAATAACAACAACTGCTCCTTAATCCGTTTTATCCAGACATGAGTGCATTCATAAAATTAGTAAATGGAACGAATTCTTTTCGGGGAAAAATAATGAAAGTACGTAGAAACAGTATCCTGTTGACTTGTATCTGTTTGTTTTGCTGTGTGTTTGGAAGCAGTGCCATCCAGGCGGCAACCATCGTTGTCGGACCGGTATCAAGTGATTTCGCAACCATCGCCGAAGCCATTGATGCGGCGTCAGCCGGTGATATCATACAGGTGCAGGCTGGTATGTACTACGAACATGATCTTGACTTTGGCGGAAAGGACATTGTCCTGACATCAATGTTTGGTGCCAGACAGACTATTATTGACTGCGAGAATAAAGGCAGGGCCTTTAATTTTTCAAGTGGTGAAACGACAGCTGCCAGGATAAAAGGTTTTACCCTTCAAAATGGTACTGCAGGTCATGGTGGGGCGATCTCCATTACAAACGCCTCCCCCACACTTTCCCATCTTATATTGTTCAATAACAATGCCACCGGCAATGGTGGAGCTCTTTACCTCTATGGGTCAGTTTCACGGATCGACAATTCACTTTTTTATGAGAATAGTGCAACGTCTTACGGCGGTGTTATGGAAATCCAGCACAGTTCACAGATTAAAGTTGTTAATTGTACCTTTGTGACCAATCAGGGGAATTACGGTGGTGCGGTCGATCTCGATACTTCAGCTCTTGAAGTATATAACTCAATCTTCTGGGGAAACAGTGCTGGCAGTACGGGAGATCAAATAAATATTTATAATGCATCGGCTGTGCTTGATATCAGGAATAATGATATTGAGGGCGGAATTGCCGCAATCAACAACAACGGTGTATTAAATGATTATGGCGGCAATATTGACGCAGACCCTCTTTTTCACGGCTACGGAAATTATCGGCTAAGACCTGGTTCGCCCTGTATCGATGCCGGTGATGCTGAAGGTCTTGGATTCAGTGAAAGCGATTATGCCCTTGATGGAGTGGGCGGAATTCATCGGCAGGTTGGAGGTATTATTGATATAGGTGCCTATGAATATTATTCTCAAGCTGTTGAGGGCCCTGAGATTCTCTGGGCTGCATCAGACAGTATGGATCAATATGCAGATGGTACTACTATCCTGATCCCTCCCGGGACCTATCTCATTCCAGCAGGTAAAAAAATACAGATTCAGAGTAAGGCTGTTGCCCTGGTCTCAACAGGAGGTGCAGATGAACCTGTTGTCCTGGATGGGGGAAGCCGTGAACGTGCTATTGTTATCCTTTCGGATACTTCAAGATCCAATGTTGCCATAGAAGGATTCAAGTTTGTAAACTGTAAGGCTCCCACTGCGGCAGACAGTGCTGACTGGGAGGGCGGTGGTGCAGCCGTTTATATTGACGGAAGTGTGCTCTCATTGCGAAACTGTGTGCTCAGACGAAACAGTTCGACGAACGGAGGCGCGGTCTACATTGCAAGTCGAGAGAGCGGCGGAGAATCACCCCTCTTCCAGTCATTGCTAAACATTACCGGATCCAGGTTTGTCCGCAATACGGCACAGCAGGCAGGAGGAGCTGTCAATGTTGGTATGATTTCTGAAACAACTGACGTTTCAGCGAATAAGGTTTTTGTCGCGGACACCCTCTTTTATGAAAACAAGTGTTTGACCGGAGTTGGCGGAGCACTCTCTTTTCAGACAAATCTGTACGGTATGCTTATGGATATTCTGGTGGAGAGGAGTCGTTTTATCAGAAACCAGGCATTTAAAGGGGGAGCTGTTAATGCTAAAGGAGTGAAATCTTTCACAGCAGTAAACAGCATATTTCTCGAGAACACTGCAGACAGACAAGGGGCTGCTGTGTATCTCACTCCTGCAACTGAACTTGGCTCTGGTGCCGGATTGTTTGCATTCTGCACTTTTCATAAAAACAGTGCTGTGAACGAAGGATCAACTCTGGACAGTTCAAATGACTGGACGCAGCTTGGTGTATATAATTCAATTTTCTGGGAAAATTCTTCTGCTGATAGGGGGGCAATTCAACTGACCAGTGAAGAACTGACCATGGACAGCTGCATTCTCCAGGGAGGGATAGCGTCTGTTGTTTCACCTAGTGTCGGGTCAACACCAGTTCTTACCGCCAGTGGGATTATTGAAGAGGATCCCGTTCTTGTCTACCATGATGCTGATCTCCACCTTATGCCCGACTCACCTGCTGTTGACCATGGAACCACTACCCTGCCTGTTGCCATGCCGGAGGTTGATTTTGATGGACATGCAAGGGTTCTTGACGGTGATGGTGACAGTACTGTTGTCCCTGATATCGGTGCCTATGAGCATTGTTTACCCTCTGATACGGCCTTGGGTGTTTCCCGGGAATTCTTCTTCTTTGGCTATAACAAGAGCAAACAGGTCATTCCGGATGCCCAGACCCTGCAGTTAAAAAACAGCAGTGAGGTCAATGTGGTCTGGCAGTTTGTAAACCTGCCGGATTGGATATCCGTCAGCCCCGACGGTGTGCAGGAAAGATATGTTCTCCAGCCGGGTGATGAACAGAATGTGTCATTGTCCTGTATTCCCGAGGTGATAAGCCAGATGGACTATGGGCTTCATAGTGCTGTTCTTGCTGTCTATGATGCTGATACCAATGAGCAGCTTGCAACGGTTGAGGTTGAATTGACTGTAACCCGAACCATTGTTGTTCCCACCGATTATCCGACCATTCAACAGGCCATTGACGCAGCTGTGGATGGAGATGATGTGCTGGTTGAGGCAGGAACGTATACAGGCATTGGAAATCGTGATATTTCGTTTCTTGGCAAACGGATTGTTGTCCATTCAAGCAGTGGTCCTGAAAACACGATTGTTGATGTTCAGCAGACAGCATTGACCAGCGCTTTTCTTTTTGAGTCAGGAGAAACAGGCTCTTCGGTACTCGATGGCTTTACCATCACCAATGCAACCTCATCCGCCATTCGCATTTCCAGTGCAGCGACGATTGTTAATTGTATCTTCGACACCAATGGTTTTCCCGACCGGACTGATTGGGTATCCCGTAATGGCGGGGCAATGACGATTGATGGAAATAACAGCTATATTGCAAATTGTCAGTTTTTGGATAATTGGGCAGGGTATCACGGTCTGGGTGTTGTGGCTTTCGGTGAAGGCGGAGCAATGAATATCACCGGGAATAATAATACTATTTACAACTGTTTGTTCTCCGGCAATGGAATTAAGACTTCGAGCACCTACTACACAAATTTTGGTGGCGCAGTTATGGTTCGCGGTACAGGGAACAGTATCCGTTCCTCACGTTTTCAAGGGAACCATGCTGAAAATGCCGGAGGAGGAGTGTATCTGTTCGGCACTGTAGAACGGAATTTTGTGGAGAACTGTACTTTTGATAGTAATGTTGCTGTTTCTGCTGAAGCTGGAGGTCTGTTTGTCGGGTACGGAACCGTTCATAACTCTGTTTTTTATTACAATCGTGCCGAGGGTGGTACCGCAATAGCGATTAATCGTGGTGAGGTTGACAACTGTACGTTTGTACAGAATACAGGTGTGGACTATACGGCAAGGAGCTGCCTTAGGATTGCAGGAGTTGAGGCTGTACCAATTGTAAACAATCTCTTTTATCAGAACAGCAGCAATCAGATCGATTTTTCCTATTCGGGTACTGCCCAGGTTTCCTATTCGGTAATTCCTTACACAAGCAGTGGTACAGCAAATGAAGATTATGACTATTACCATGCCAACAGTCATATTGATCTTGGTTCGAATGTATACTGGTACAATGAAAGTTCTCAACCATTACCCATGGTTAATTCCAATGGACAAGACTATCGTCTGAACCCTGAATTCTACTACTGTATTGATCAGGGGACGGTAATCCCGGATATTTATTCTGATATCCGGGGCTCGATCCGTCCTGTTGACGGAGATGATGACGGCAATTCAGAATTTGACATCGGAGCGTATGAGTACAGTCGATATTTTGGAGGCTCAGAGCTGGATTCACCGGCCTCACCATTTAGTGATCTCCATATTGAGAGTTCGGTGATCCTTGTCGGACACGAGTACGAAGTGCAATGGAAGGATAAAAACCCCTTTCCCAACTTTGATGACAGGGTCTACCAGGCTGGTGAGTATGATGTTATGCTTTCCCTTGTCAACGAGTCCGGTAGAAGGATAAACCTGTTGGAATATCCTAGAACAATTCGTTTGTCGCCCCTTGGCTATTCTTTACCTGTGACTTTTACCCCCGAACATCTTGGGACGTGGAGGATTCGCCTTGAAATTGCAGATGATCCCGGTCAGTTTATTGAATCCGCTCCAATTCTGATAGAGTATAAGGATGTAATAAGCGTTCACATGGGTGAACAGATCCATCCCCCTGCAGCAGCACTGACAGACCAGAAGCCTGTCGTCGATATTGAAAATGCGGTTTACTGGAGTGCCGATACAAAACGACTCTGGGCAGTCAAACCCACCACTGTTGTTGTCAGCTGGTATACCGATGTGGAGCATACGGATGTGGTCTCCATGGTAATCCATATTAAAAAACCTGACGATCCTCTTATTCATATTGCCCATACCCAACCGGTGGATTTACTTCCGGAAGGAACACCCTATGACATGGTGAACATGCTCTATACCGCGAGCGGTGCAAGCATGAATGCCAATACTTTTTCAGCTGAGAATGAAGGCTATTCTGTTTTGTTTTTCCGTGATGAGCAGGCAGAGCAGATAGAGACCAGGGAAATTGTTCAGGTTGTGCGCACCGTGTATTGGAATCACACCCCTGTTGACGCAGAGGACACCATAACCTTTCCCCATATCCGGACAGGATATCTCGGTGAAGAGTTGATCGATGGTGACCATAATGCACTCTGCGGCAGCGGTTATGTCTTCTATGAAGACGGCTGGTATGACGGATACGGTGAAAATCGAGCCTATGACAGATCCAGTCGCACAGGACCTATTTTTCCTGTGAATGCACTACAGGGAGATACCGACGATGGTCGGGATAATCTGCTGGTTGTCTGGTATCGGCAGGAGACCAATGATAATACCGGTGTCTGCTGGCCAGACAAGCCGGATGATTATGAGGTTGAACCGCCGGTTGAACCTCCGGTAATTGTCGTTGCTTCCGGTTTGGGCAGCGGCGAATTGCGTCCGGGTGATTTTGGTGCCCAGGAAGACATGATGATTTACAGTCAACCTGACAGGATAAAGATCGGGTATAATCCCAATGAAGAACATGCTGCATTTTTTACGGCTCAGGCATCAGAAAATCCTGCTGTTTTTGCCCTGCGAAATGATTTAAACAGAACGGTAACAGACCTCAGCTTTACATCTGATCCTTATGTGCTTCTCAAGTATCGTGATCCCAAAAATAACGGACAGTGGAACTTCAGGGCGTACAAAGTTGTTGATGCATCGTCCAGATACCAGTTCAGCGGTACGGTACAGGAAGACAGCGGCGGCAACGCCAGGTATTATATTGATGGCTCTGGTGGGTTGCAGCCGGTAAGCGGCAATTTGCCACAAGTCAGTTATTATCTGGATGCCAGGGGGCATTTGAAAAATCCATCAGATCTCGATGATCTCTGTTACAATTACTCTGGAGGGACGATCTCTGTCCAGGCATGTCTTCCTGAAAATGATGTAAAAGTTCATTATCTCGACTTGAACGGTCAACTTCAGGTCCTTGCAGATCCACAGCCGTCTTTTGAGGCAAATGGACTGCTTGCTCCCGGTTCCCTTCCAACAGATTCGTATTTTATAGATCCGTTTAATGTCCTGGTAAAGGGGGATGTCTACTATCGGTTTTACTATCCTCAAACAGCCGGTGGAGAGATCAATCCTTTCTATCCGCTGAATCAGATGACCTTTGGTCCCTGTGCCGAATCTGAAACAACCACACCCCTTTGGGTACTTGAAGATAAAGATCACAAGTTTTTCGCAAAGAATGGAGGATTGAGCGGAGGAATTCAGGATGTAACGGTAAAATATTACTACAGGCTGCAGTCAGGTTTTTACTACGATCGAAATGGGGATGATAGACAGGATCCTGAAACACCGCTTGGGAGTTGTATTCCTCTGCTCGATCACGGATCAATGGATCCGCAGGCGGTTGATTTTGCTGTTTCCTGGCCCAGCCCCGTTCCAACTCTCCATGTGGGAGAAACCCTTATGGATGCAAAAATGCAGGAGGGTGAGTCTGTTGGTCTGCCGAATATTAAAGATCAGTGCATAGCCACTGTTTTATATGATCAGCCTGTTGAGCAGAGTGGAAACTACGATTCTCACAGTGTAAATCTTATCGATCCGCTGCAAGAGCACAAGCTGATATGGGGGCTTGCTGATCCTGAGGGACAGCTTCCCCAGGCATTAAAACCCAAAATGAATCTCTCCACCGGCCGCTGGGAATTTCCGGGTCTGCCGGAACATCTCCGTCTGCGTCTCAGTTATGATCCCGTTGACGGTCTGGACGAGAATTCAGGATTATATGGCAGTTTGAAGTTGAGAGGATCCTATAAAGTAGATACCGGAGAACCGACAATTCTGCTCAATGTTTTGAGCAGCAGGGATCTTGATACCATTAAAGCAGTCCTGCTGGAAAATCCCCCTGCAAATAATGATTTTATTACTCATGTGATCGAATTGAATGATCTGCAGGCCTTGCCCGCCATGAGTTATCCTGCTTCCGGGGCAGTAACCACCAGCCGCATGTATCCGCAGCGATCCCAGTTTGATTCTGAGACAAAAGCTCTTACTGCCGGGGATGCCCGTGGCACCGGCTATGTTACCCTTTCTTTTAATAATCATCCGGATTGCGCAGCACCAACCACTCTGCAGGTGATTCGTGTTGCCGGTCCTCTCTATCAGGGAGAGATAAAGGTTATAGAACCGGTCAACCCCTTTGAAGAGAAATTAACCCTTCGTCATAACGGTGATTTCGGCGGTCAATCCGACGGTCACTGGTTTCAGTGGAAGTATCTGCCTGCTGATTTTTCAGGTATTCCCTGTCCCCCGGATGAGACTCCTGAAACGTATGGTCAGGATTGTGTGGTGAAAAACTGGCAGGATTACTTCGCGGTTGATGCCGTAAATAACCCGCCGGGCAGCACAACAGATACACCACCCGTGGATCAGTACCCCGATGGCTCGCCTGATAACTTTTATAAGGGAGCAGTGGATGTAACAGTTCAGGGTACAGGGCAGCAGCTGCTGCCTGACAAGTGGTTTTCTGTAAGATATTATGATGATAAACATCTGCTGGCACCATCTTACCCGACAGAATACGAAAAGACGGTGAGCAGCTGGACCAACCCGCAGCTGTATGAGGGATGGATCAAGAGGGTTATGAAGAAAATCAATCTTTTTGATCAAAAAGCAAAGGATTTCCATGCCGGTGATGTGAACACTGTTTCGTCCATGATCAGTCTTGCCGGAGAAGAATATGAGGGGAATGTTGCTCTTAGTGACAACCCCGAATATCTGCAGCACCTTGGTATGATACAGGTCTATGAAACCCTGCTTGATCGTGGAAATTCCCTTGCTGAAGGAATTGATTCCGCAGATATCAACAAGGCACTGCTCTTTGCCGCCAATAGACTTGCAGATCTGTATGTGCTGCTTGGCAACGAGGCGTATGGGGATGCGGAGGATCCTACCATAGGCTTTTCAACTGAAGATGGACAGGTGGGGCTGGAGGCGTCTTCCATTTTCTGTTTTGAAAATCAGGTGGATTCCCAGCTCGATGAGGAGCTTGCTCTGCTGCGTGGACGATCTGAACCCGGTATCAGACCCTATTACAATCGTCTGGTATGGAATTTCACCCTTGGCGATGGTGAAGTCGCCTATAAGGAAAATTATAATATTAGCGATCAGCCGACCCTGGATACGGATAATGACACATTTGCAGACACCCCTGATGGTGAAGTCAATGAGATGGATGCAAAAATCATGTTTCCCATGGGGCATGGCGATGCCTGGGGACATTATCTCTCGGCAGTAAAAAAATATTATTCATTGTTTAAAAAGGATAACTTTACCTGGATTCCACAGTCTGAGGCCATTCTTGTGGCAGGGAATCCTGTGCAGGTTGATTATCGTGATGAACGAAAATTTGCTGTTGCTGCTGCAGCCCGTGCAAAAACAGGTGCTGAAATAGTGGATCTCACCTATCGCAAATTCTATACTGAGGATCCCGACGGGCAGTGGCAGGGATATAAAGATACTGACAGCGACAGAGCATGGGGGCTTTCCGGATGGTCGAAACGGGCCGGTCAGGGTGCTTTCCTTGATTGGGTGGCAGGGAACTCCATGCTGCCTGATATGCCTGGTGTTCTCGAAGGACAGTATGCGGTGGAAGGGCAGACAGTCTTTACCCTTTCAAAAATCGTATACACCCCCGGTGCTGAATCAACCCTGTCGGTTTATCATAATGGTACACAGTTGATACCTGGCCCCGCTAATGATTACATCGAAAGTGGAACCAGTGAAGTGACACTGACAACTGCAGCCGCTGCCGGTGATGAACTGGTATTTGAGGCAAAAATGGCTGACAGCTCTTTTACTGTGCGTGATATTGCAAAAATTGATCGTACCAGTGTGTTGGAACTGGGGGAAATTGTCAGCAGTTATAATGCAATACAGGCTAAAATGGATGAGGCTGATGCCCAGCTCAATCCCCTGGGAATCGCGAAGGAAAGTGTTCCTTTTGATATCGATCCTGCACAGGTTGCCAATGGTGAAACCCATTTTGAGCAGATATACGGAAGGGCAGTGGATGCGATGAATAATGCCATAGCCGTTTTCAATCATGCCAATCAAAATACCAGTCTGCTTCGCAGGCAGCAGGATTCCCTTGCAGATTTTCAAAGAAATATTGAAAATATGGAAGCTGATTACAATAACCGGCTGATTGAGGTTTACGGGTATCCCTATCCTGAGGATTGCGGTCCCGGTAAATTGTACTCCACTCCTTACTGCAGCAGTGGTCCTGATTTATATCACTATATGTATGCAGACGCCTCAGAGCTCATGGGGGTAACTTCCCCTGAAACCTTTGATTCAATCGTAACTTTAAAAGACTATACGGTGAATGGTGAGGGGGCGTTGGAGGAGAAGCTGATTGAAAATGTGCCTTTTCATATGGCTGTTGACAGTCGTTTCGGCATTATCAAACCTGAGAGCTGGACAGGAAACAGGAAAGCACCCGGTGAGATCCAGTTTGCCCATTCCGAGTTGCTGCAGACCAGAGGGCGTTTTGAAAAGGCTATTGAAGAGTATGGAAACATGCTTAACGCCATTGAATTGCAGGCAGACCTGATTCAGACACAGTTTGATTTGAACAGGGATGAAATTTTCATATTGAACCGGGCCAAGGATCAACAGGTCAGCTTGAATCAGGATGTTGTCACCGGTCGTTCCATTATTAACACCATGCAGACTGCAGCACGTCTGGCTACGCTTGTTGCCAATGCCACTGCCGAAGCTTTTCCCGGTGTTACCGGTATAATAGCCGGGTTCAGTAATGGTGCCATTGTCGACGTCTTGTCTGGAGCCAGGGGTGCTGCCAAGGCGGTTGGTTCTGCTTTGAGCGAATTGTCCAATATGGCTGCCAATGCGGCGGCACTTTCAGAACTTTCCAATCAGCAGGCAAAAGAGCTTGTTTCGCTGGAGTCTAATATTTCACTCACCACTGTGAGGAATGATTTCGCAGTCAAACAGCAGCTGCTGCAGTTGGAAAACATGATCCGTAATGCCTCGCTGCAGCGTCTGGAGTTGTTTAATCTGATGGAATCCCTTCGTCAGTCCGGAGCACGTTATCTGGCGGTCATGGCAAAAGGGCAGCGACTTCTTGCAGACAGGCATCGTTTCCGCAGGCAGACAGCTGCCCAGATTCAGGATTATCGTTACAAGGATATGACATTCAGGATTTTCAGAAATGATGCTCTGCAGCAGTATCGGGCTCAGTTTGATATGGCTGCCCGTTACGTTTACCTTGCTGCCAAGGCGTATGATTATGAAACCACTCTCCTTGACTCCGACAGCAGGGCGGGGTCTGATTTTCTGAGTAATATAGTAAGACAGCGTACAATAGGATTTATTGAAAATGGTCAGCCTCTGACAGGTTCAGGGCTGGCAGATCCCATGAAACGAATGGCTCAGAATTTTCAGGTGTTGAAAAATCAGCTCGGATTCAATAATCCCCAGGTTGAGACCAACCGATTTTCTCTGCGTCAGGAACTGATGCGGGTGAGAATGGACTCAGGATCTAATTCCACATGGCAAAGGGCGTTGCGCAGTTATCTGGTAAAAGATCTCTGGGATGTTCCCGAATTCCGCAGATACTGCAGGCCTTTTGCAGCTGAAGGTGTGGCTCAGCCGGGACTGGTCATTCCTTTTACCACCACAGTTACATCAGGTCTCAACTTTTTCGGGTGGCCCTTAAGTGGTGGAGACAGTTACTATTCATCAACAAATTTCGCAACCAAGGTGAGATCTGTCGGGGTCTGGTTCAGTAATTACAATGCAGTGGGACTTGCACAGACACCAAGGATTTATCTGATACCGGTCGGGGAAGATATACTGCGGACGCCGTCGTCCTCATTTAAAGATATTCGCACATGGCAGGTGGTTGATCAGAAACTGCCGCAGCCGTTTCCTGTTGATACCACAGAGTTGGAAAATAATCCGGATTGGATTCCATCAGTGGATACTGTTTTTGATGAGATGTTTGAAATCCGGAAGCATTCTGATTTCCGTGCATATCATGATTCCGGTTATATTAATCAATCGGAAATGCAGTATGATACCAGATTAATAGGACGCTCCGTATGGAACTCAAGGTGGCTTTTGATTATTCCGGGGCAAAGTCTGTTGTATGACCCTGATGAAGGGCTTGATACCTTTATTAATGGTCCGCTTATAGAGGGAAGTGATAATGAACGAACCGGCAACGGAATTTTTGATATTAAGCTGTTCTTTGAGACCTATGGCTACTCAGGAAATTAGGAGAAAATGATGCGAACCATTGAAAGAAGTAAACTGTTGCTATTTGTCAGGAAAATGAAAATTTTTTCTCGCACTGTTTTTCCGCTTGTTGTCGTTTTGCTCACCATTGCAGGAAACAGTGATGCAAGGATTCCAGAACCAGGCAATATTCTCTACGGACTGTTGCCGGTTGAAAACAATATGATCTCTTTACAGGTCAACGGGGAGGTACTCTGTTCCTATACTCTGGGTGATATTCCTGTTGCCGGACAGAATTTTGTCCTTCGTGTACCCATTGATACCATGGATCCTCAGGAACCGGGTACTGCGCGTCCCGGTGATGAGGCTTTTCTGTATCTTGATGCCGAAACAACTGCTGTTGCCACGGTGATCATCGGGGAAAGGGGGACGGTACAGCGGATTTTCCTTCCCGGTACACCCATTGATACCGATATGGACGGGGTTAATGACGATGTTGATAACTGTCCTGGAATTGCCAATGCTGATCAGGATGATGCCAATAATAACGGTATAGGTGATGCCTGCGATGCTGCCTCGGATACAGACGGTGACGGTTACAGTGACAAGCTTGAATATGAATACTACAATTCCGGCAGGTTGGATCTTGACCAACAAAGTCCATACGATCCTTTGGTGAAAAATACTCCCGGTGATATCGGCTACGTGGCACCGGAAAAAAGTTCCTTCTGGCTAATGATGTTGCCGGCAATCCTCAGCAGCAAAACAGGGGGGCAGTAAGGGAATTGCAGGCAGGAGACAAGTGGAAGGATAAATTTCCATTTGTCTCCTGCCTGCAGGTATCCAGCATTTGTATTCACCTGAAGACAAGCACGCCAGTTTTTAGGTCTGGTTTTCATGTAGGTTAAAAACTCTATCTCCGCATCAATCTGGTCGGTAATCCTTCTTGTTTCCAATGATACAGAACGTTATGTGTGAAAAGTACCTCTTGACTTTGCGTCCGTAAATACGTACGGTATCAACAGGAGGTCATACTATGAATATAGTAAATGCAACCGAGGCACGTTCTAAACTTTATAAGCTTATTGACGAAACAGCCGCATCTCATCAACCAATAGTAATAACTGGAAAAAGATCTAATGCTGTTTTGATTTCAGAGGAAGACTGGAATTCTATAGCTGAAACCCTTTTTTTAACATCCATACCCGGAATGCAGAAGTCCATCAAAGAAGGTTTAGTATTAGATTTATCAGAGTGCTCCAAGGAGCTTGATTGGTGAATTGGGAATTAGTCTATACAAAGCAAGCTCAAAAAGATGCAAAAAAACTCGCAAGTGCAGGTTTAAAGAAAAAGGCACTAATATTACTCGAAGCAATTACCGAAAATCCTTTTCAAAATCCACCTCCCTATGAGAAGTTGGTAGGCGAATTAGCTGGAGCGTATTCACGTCGAATCAACATCCAACACAGGCTTGTGTATCAAGTATTTCGAAAAGAAAAAGTCGTTAAAGTCATAAGACTCTGGACACATTACGAATAAGGATAGATCGTGAGAGCGAAGCGATCCGCGATCTATCCATTGTTGGACGAGCCCGGCGTACCAAGAAGCAGTTAAAAATGATTCACTAAGAGACGATTATCTGTAAAAAAAACGGATTTTTATATGGCATTATCTTCAGACGCGGTGCTATTATATCGTTCGTTTACCCGAGAAAATGATTTTAGTGGAGTATGGAAGTGATGAAGATTAAAGGATTCAGAACTGCTGCGGTTGCAGCGGGAATTCGATATAAGGACAGGCTCGATCTTGGGCTTATCGTCAGCGATGTACCGGCTGTTACTGCAGGTGTATTTACCACCAATCAGGTCAAGGCAGCCCCCGTTCTTCTTGATATGGATCGTTTGAAACAGGGACGCGCCCAGGCAATTCTTGTGAACTCCGGTTGTGCAAACGCCTGTACCGGCAAACATGGAATGGAGGCGGCCCTTGCAAGCAGCAGATCACTTGCCGGCAGGTTGAAAATCAGTGAAGATATGGTACTTGTTTCTTCAACCGGTGTGATCGGTGAACGTCTGAATGTCCCTGCCATGGAAAATTCCATGCAGGATCTTGTGGATTCACTGTCCGACGACGGCTTTGAAGACGTGGCAAAAGCCATTATGACAACTGATACAGTCTCCAAAACGGTGTCACGAACGGTGAGTATTAATGAACATGAAGTACAGTTTATGGGGATGGCAAAGGGTGCCGGCATGATTATGCCTAATATGGCAACCATGCTCTCATTTATTATAACTGATGCGCAGATCAGTTATACAGAACTGCAGCAGTCTTTACGGCAGGCAGTCAACAAGACTTTCAACCGGATTACCATAGACGGTGACACCAGCACCAATGATATGGTGATTGTAATGGCAAACGGAAGCGCCGGGAATCACTGGATCGACGAAGATACTCCCATCGACAGACAGGCGTTTCAGGATGGTCTAGAAGATGTTTTAAAAGAACTGGCCCTGAAGATTGTAAATGACGGAGAAGGGGCAACCAAATCAATAACCATTCGAGTCTGTGGTGCCCGCTCCGAACAGGATGCAGAGACCATGGCGAGGACTGTTGCCAACTCCAGTCTGGTAAAAACAGCATTTTTTGGTGAGGATGCAAACTGGGGGCGTATTCTTGCTGCCATGGGAAGGAGTGGTGTCCGATTTAATCCTGATATTGTCGATATTGCCTTTGGTGATGTTGTTCTGGTGAAAAATGGGGTGGGATTAGGGAAGGAGGTTGAAGAGGCCGCCACCGGGATTTTAAAACAGAAAAACATTACCCTTTGTATTGATCTGAAAGACGGTACAGGCTGTGAAGAAATTTATACCTGTGATTTTTCACTTGATTATGTGAAAATCAATGCCGATTACAGAACCTGAGATTGTGATAACTAGATGGAAATTATAGCAATATATTCGAGTAAAGGTGGTGTCGGGAAAACTGCAGCCTCCGTAAATCTTTCCTATGCCAGTTCCAGAAGAGGGAAAAGAACTATCCTCTGTGATATGGACCCGCAGGGAGCGGCATCATACTATTTCAATGTTAAAACAAAGGGGAAGTATAATAAAAAACGATTTCTCAAGGGAAAACTGCAGAAGTATGTCAGCCAGACTGACTACCCCTGCCTGGACCTGCTGCCTACCCATTTTTCTTTTCGCAATCTCGATCTCGACCTTGATCGTGACAGTAACGGACAGTTGAAGGACATCTTTGCAAAACTTGAAGACAGCTACGACTATATGATACTTGACTGTCCACCCAACATGACCCTTCTTTCCAAAAATATCATAATGGCTGCAGATCAGGTGATTTCTCCAGTGACTCCCTCCACCCTTTCCATTCTGTCTCTGGCCCAGCTTGTAAAATTTTTCGATAAGATCAAGGCAGACAGAAAAAAACATCACGCCTTTTTTTCCATGGTGGAAAAGAGAAAGAAAATGCATCAGGATACCCTGGCACGTTTTCGCAAGAAGAAGATTTTTTTGAAAACCTCCATTCCCTACCTTGCCGAAGTTGAGAAAATGGGCATCACCCGTCAGCCGGTGGCTGTCACCTGGTCCGGTTCTCCTGCATCCCAGGCCTACGATAAACTGTGGATGGAGATCTGGAAAAATCGTTCTGTTAAATAGCTGTCGAACAATATGCCAGCTATCGGGCAGAAAACTGTTGCAGGCAGTCTTGGCGGGCTCCTGTTTCTGTCACTTCTCTTTTTTCTGAACTTCACATCGCGGGTCATCTTTTCTCCGCTGCTTCCTACGATTGAGGAAGAAATGGGCATTGTCCATGCTCAGTCCGGTTCGCTTTTCCTTTTTATTTCCATAGGATATTTTGTTTCCATCCTCTCATCCGGATTTGTCTCCGGCAGGTTCGGGCATAAGCGAACCATCGTGGGCTCCACAGTGCTGCTTGGAATTATTCTCTTTTTTATTCAGTTCTGCCAGAGTCTCTTTGCACTCAGGAGTATGCTTTTTATTTTGGGAATGGGCGCTGGTTTATATTTTCCATCAGGGATTGCCACAATTGTCAGGATTGTCGATCCACCCCATTGGGCAAGGGGGCTTGCCGTGCATGAACTTGCCCCAAACATGGCTTTTGCAGCAGCTCCTCTTATCAGTGATCTCCTGCTCTACTCTTTTTCCTGGCAGGGGGGCCTGGCATTTTTCGGAGTCCTTCTTATGACAAGCGGGGTATTCTATGGATTGAGTTCACAGGGCAGCCACAGTGTCGGGAAGGCACCTGATTTTCAATCATCGTCTGTTCTTTTTAAAATGGCATCTTTCTGGGGGATGCTGCTCCTTTTTTCTCTGGCAATTTGCTCAACCATCGGCGTGTATTCCATGACTCCGCTCTTTCTTGTTACAGAAAGAGGGATGACAGTAGAAAATGCAAATGTCTTCCTTTCCTTCTCAAGGCTTTTTTCTATCTGCATGCCACTGCTTGGGGGATGGTTCGGAGATCGTTTCGGAAATCACAGGGTGATGAGCGTGGTATTGCTGCTGGCTGGTATTTTCACCATATTTATGGCAATTCCCATGGGAAACGGTGTGTTGCTGCCATGTATTGTCCTGCAATGCATGATTGCCGTTTGCTTCTTTCCTTCAGGTTTTGCAGTGTTATCGGCACTTGCCCCAAAAGAATTCGGCAATCTGCCGGTTACGCTCTGTCTGCCCATGGCATTTCTTTTTGGAGCAGGGATTATGCCTGCCATGATCGGTTTTATTGGAGACAGGTACTCAATCAGCAGCGCTTTCATTCTTGTAGGTATCTTCATGGCTGTAACCGGAGGAATTGCTTTTTTTGCCACTTGCAGAAAAAAATAAAAATCTTACTCTGTTGGTGTATTATTAAAAACCACGTAAACATGTTAAAACTCCCTGCGGTAATAAGTCATATACAGAAGAATATCGTAATCGGCCATGGATAAACGACCAGACTGCAGACACTGCCTTCATTACTACGTGACGCATAATCCCCGGCAGCCGTACGGGTGTAGAAGATTTGCTTTTGCATCCACACAGAATCCGGCTTTTCTGGTATTTTCCTCTTCAGGAGTTGAATGCCAGTCGTTCAGGGAAAAAAAGAAACCGCCGGGTTCAGGTAAGCTGTCCGGTGACGGATTTTTTGCCTGAACTGTTGAGAATTGCAACAATCAGCGAGTATTTATGAACTTCTCAAAATTTGGTACCCATTTTACCAGCGGTTCCGGCATCCTCAGTCTGATGGATGATCTTGGTAACGCCCTCGCGTCCGGCGGTGACGATATGGTGATGATGGGTGGTGGAAATCCGGGGCATGTTCCCGGATTTCAGGATCGTCTGCAGAAACGTCTGCAGATACTTGCAGCAGACAAAAAGTCATTTCAGAAGATGATAGGGGTATATGATCCGCCTCAGGGTGAAAAGGGCTTTATCGATGATCTTGCATCTCTTCTACATAATACCTACGGATGGAAGGTCGGTCCTGAAAATATATGCCTTACAAACGGCAGTCAGGCTGGTTTTTTCCTGCTGTTTAATCTCTTTGCCGGCGAGTTCGCCGATGGAGGAGCAAAACAGATTCGTCTTCCCTTAGCTCCTGAATATATAGGCTATGCAGATCTCGGCATCAGTGATGACTTTTTTGTATCCACAAAACCGCAGATTGAATTTCTTGAGGATGATTTTTTTAAATATCATGTCGATTTTGACAGTCTCCATATTGGTGAGGAAACCGGTGCAATCTGCGTTTCACGCCCTACAAATCCCACTGGTAATGTATTGACAGACGAGGAAGTAGCAGCTCTTGATTCCCTTGCCCGAAAAAAGAACATCCCACTGATCCTTGATAATGCCTACGGAGTTCCTTTTCCCGGGATAATCTATACCGACGCAAAACCTGTATGGAATGAAAACATCATCGTCTGTCTTTCTCTCTCCAAGCTTGGTCTGCCAGCCGCGAGAACGGGAATCATTATGGCACGTGAGGAAATAATCCATGCTGTATCAGGAATGAATGCGATTATGAATCTTGCCACCGGCAGCTTCGGAGCAATGCTTGCCCGGGATATTGTAGCAAGCGGGGAGATCCTCACCATCAGCAGAGATGTGGTTAAACCATTTTATCAAACGAAAATGGAAAAAGCGGTTAAACTCTTCCAAAAAGAACTCGCCGGACTTCCGTATAAGATACATAAGCCGGAAGGGGCTATGTTTCTCTGGCTCTGGTTTGAAGGCCTGCCGGTCTCCAGTCATGAGTTATATGAACGATTGAAGAAAAAAAAGGTCCTTGTTGTTTCCGGACATTTCTTCTTTCCCGGTCTCAATCCATCCTGGAGGCATACTCAGGAATGTATACGGGTGACCTACTCCCAGGACGAAGAACAGGTCGCCAGAGGAATCCGCATTATTGCCGAAGAAATACGAGCTATCTGTTCCTGATCAGCTGCTTGTTGCCTGGAACTGTTTTTTTTGTTTTTGAAAGTTGAGGACGTTACGTGAAAAGTAAAAAAGGTATTGGAGTGCTGCTTGCAGGATTGCTTCTTCTTTCTCCTGTATTTACCCAGGGGAAATGTCTGAAGGGTAACTGTATCAATGGTTTTGGGATACTCACGCACAGTGATGGCAGACGATATGACGGAGAGTTTAAATCCGGTCAGCTTACCGGCAAGGGAACGCTGCGTTTACCTGATGGTACCCGGTATGAGGGTGATTTTGTCGGCGGTCGTTTCCAGGGAAAGGGGCGGCTTATTACTCCGGATGGGAAAGTGTATGAAGGTGACTTTGTAGATAATGTAATTGATGGCGAGGGGGTGTTAACGTATTCTGACGGCACACTATACAACGGTGAATTTTCCCTGGGTAAATATCATGGTACAGGAAAACTTGTGTCCCCGGATGGTCGTCAGTATGAAGGGGAATTTCGTAATAATATGATCGAAGGTCACGGCAGGCTGAATTATCCTGACAAGACATGGTTTGAAGGAGAGTTTCATAATGGTCAGCCTGCGGGACAGGGAACAAAGACCTACAGCGACGGCAGTCGTTACGAAGGCGAATTCTATCGTGGTCAGCGGCATGGGAAGGGCAAGTGGTATGATGCTGAAGGGAATATTTACGAAGGGCAGTTTCGATACGATGCCTTTGCAGGACCGGGTGTACTCATTTATCCTGATGGACGCAAATACAGCGGTGATTTCCGCAGGAATCTTCCTGAGGGACATGGGGAACTTATCTACAAAGACGGAACACGCTATGTCGGTGAGTTTGTAAAGGGAAAGAAAGATGGCTATGGAGTGACCTACTATGCTGATATCAGCCGGTATGAAGGTGACTATGTAAATGATCGCCGGAGCGGCAACGGGAAATATTTTTATGCCGACGGATCGCTCTATTCAGGTGAATTCCTTGATGATAAAGCAAACGGAACCGGCACCTTCACGGATTTTGACGGCAACGTATTTACAGGTAAATTTGTGAACGGCAAACCTGTCAGGAAGCCGGGCGGAAAAAAGACAGACCTTGCTGTTGCTGCTCCTGTGAAGCCGATTTCCACACCGCTTCCGAAGAAAACAGTTAAAAATGCTGCTATCCCCGCCCTGGCACCGGCCGTGGAGTACGCTCTTTATCAGGGAAAGGTCTGTGACACTAAACATAAAAAACCTGTTAACGGCGAGGTTGATTTCCTTTTTCCGGATGGCAGGTTTTACAGCGGGAATATGACAGACGGCGTTATGAACGGGAGGGGACATCTTGAGTATCCAAACGGTGATCTCTATGACGGTGAGATAGAGGACGGTATTGCCAATGGTGAAGGTAAATATATTTACAGCAATGGTCGCAGGTATGAAGGCAGTTTCAGAAATGGAAAAAAAGAAGGAACCGGTGTCTTTATCTATCCGGACGGTTCCAGGTATGCCGGTAGTTTTAAGGATGATCATTTCTTTGGTAAAGGCAATTATTATTTTAATGACGGCAGCCATTATGAAGGTGATTTTGTCATGGGCAGGTTTCAAGGGCAGGGGATGCTTAGCTATGCAGACGGAAGTGTTGTCAGGGGTCAGTTTAAGAACGATCTCCCCCATGGCGAATGTGTGCTGATTTCTGCCGACAGAAGCCGGTATGAAGGTGAGTTTGTCGCAGGAAGAAGAAATGGGTTTGGTAAATTAATAATGCCGGGCGGTAAAGTGTACGAAGGACAGTTTCGTGATGATGAGTTTGTTCGGCCATGAAGGTGATAGAGAATGAGTTGGAGTTATAAGACAGTTCGTTTTGATTTAAAAAAAGACGGTATTCTGGGCAGCGCATTTCTTGATGAAGCAGAAATAGAAGTTACCCTGAATGAATTTGGGAAAGTGGGATGGGAGCTTGTTTCATTTATCGAAGTGGAAGAAGGACTGCTTGCCGTATTTAAAATGTTTAATGAAACATTTGTGAAGATTGACCGTAATGCGATCCTTGCAGAGGAGCAAAGGGAGCGTTCAGGTGATACTTTTCCACCGGAACAGGGCGCAGGCAGTGAGCATCCTGTTCCGGAGCCGGAAAGGGAAAAAATTGTATCCGAACCTGTTGATTCCCCTGACATGGAACCTGACACTGAAGAATCTGCTGATGATGTCGGCGCCATACGGATTGAGTAACCGGTATGGTCAATATCTCAACAATTGTGAGTGATGAACTGTACTCCTGGATGCAGGATATTCGCAGACAGCTGCACGCTCATCCTGAGTTATCATTCAAGGAATTTGCCACTTCTGAATTTATTTGTGAAAAATTAACAGAGTTGGGGATTGATTCTTTTGTACGCCGGACCGGAACGGGAATCAGTGTGGATCTTGGTCCCCCTGAGAGTGCTTTGCTTGTCGGGCTGCGGGCTGATATGGACGCTCTGCCGATAGCTGAAGATACCGGGTTGTCCTTTAGCTCCGTAAACGGGGGCGTTATGCATGCCTGCGGGCATGACGGGCATGTGGCGATGCTGCTTGGTGCGGCTGCACTGCTGCAGAAAATGCCCCTTCCCGGCAGGGTGCGGCTTCTCTTCCAGCCAGCCGAAGAATGTGGAAACGGGGCTGTGAAAATGATTGAGGCAGGAGTCCTTGCCGATATGGGGATGATCTTCTCCGGACATATCGACACCCATTATCCAGCGGGAGCGATAACGGTGGATGAAGGCATCATCTGTGCCTATGCCGATCCGTTTACCATATCCCTGCAGGGAAACAGCGGTCATGCTGCCCGACCCCATGAGGCAAATGACGTTATTGTTGCGGCGACAAGTCTGGTGACCTCCATTCAAACCCTGATCAGTCGTGAAGTTGATCCTAATCATGCGGCTGTGGTTACCATCGGCAGTTTGCATGCCGGTGAAACCCACAACGTGATCGCAGAAAAGGCAGTCCTGCAGGGAACTATTCGCAGCACTCACCCCGATGCCAGAAAACGATTGATTTCCGGATTGAAAAGAATGGTGAATGGCATATCCACCCTGTTTGCCATTCATACCATTCTCAAATTTGCAAATGACCTGCCGGCAGTGATAAACTCTGCAAAAGGGGCTGCTGTTGCAAGAGATGCTGCATCAGTGGTTTCCCCTGAAGGTGTCATGTCTCAGGGGCTTTCCAGTCTTGGTGGTGAAGATTTTGCTTTCTATCTGCAGGAAATAGATGGCTGTCTTGTGCGTTTCGGTGCACAAAAAGATGACGGTTCAGGACCGGCACACAGCTCAACCTTCGATTTTGATGAAAATGTTCTCTCCATCGGTGCTGCCTGGTATGCTGAAGTTGCCATGCAGTATTTACAGGAAAAAAGCGTCCTATGAAACACTGACGGATTCCCATGACTCTCACATTTTCCCCCAGCCTTTCCTATACACTCGGTGTTGAACTGGAATTTCAGACCCTTGATGAAAAAACGCTTGATCTTGCCCCGTTGGCTCCAATCCTCCTCGACACTGCTCCGGAAATACTGCGCCCGCGAATCACCCACGAATGGATTCGTTCCATCCTGGAGATTCGTACGGGGATCTGTGGCTCGGTTCGTGATGTCGAAAATGATCTGCTGCAGACCTGTTCCATGGCAGAAGAACTTGCAGGGGAGAATCATTGCCTGCTCTATGCTGCGTCCCTGCATCCATTTGCACGATCTGAAGATCAGGTTTTGACAGATGATCCGCGATACGAGCGAATCATGGATGAGCTGCAGATAGTGGGAAGGCGGTTTATTTCCCAGGGCTTCCATGTGCATGTGGGAATGGAAAGTGGAGATACTGCCATCCGTGTCCTCGGCAGTGTACAGGCATATCTGCCTCTGCTCCTTGCCCTTTCAACCTCATCACCCTTTTTCCAGGGAACCGATACGGGTTTGATGTCCTATCGGACAAAATTGTTTGAGGCGCTTCCCCTTGCCGGTATCTATGAGCAGGTTGCTGACTGGCAGAGTTTTATAGAGGAAATAGCTTTTTTGCAGAATGCCGGGGTTATTGAATCCATAAAAGACTTATGGTGGGATGCCCGACCCCATCCGGTATTCGGCACTCTGGAAATCCGTGCCTGTGATCTGCCCACCCGTTTTGCAGATATCTTAGGCCTCACCGCCCTTATTCAGGCTTTTGTTGCTACTCTGGCTGAAGAACCCTGTGCCACCACTCCCTGTAATCAGCAGATTCTTCGCTGCAACAAATGGCAGGCGGTTCGATACGGGCTTGAAGGACAGTTTATTGACCCTGTTGGTTTCCTCGGGTTCGGGAAAATGACAATTCGGGATGGCGTCCTGCGTCTCCTGGAAAAGGTCAAGCCTTTTTCCAAACAGTTTCACTCGGAAGATGATCTACAGCGCATATACAGAATTCTGAAACACGGTACTGGTGCTGATTGTCAGCGGAGGGTGTATGCTGATAAAAATGATTTTAAACATGTTATTCACCACTTACACCAGGAATTCTGGCAATGAAAATATATACGAAATCCATCGCTGCCACAGGACATGAAGAAGTCAGCAGGGCAGCTGCAGAAATTATGGAAAATGGCGGCAATGCATTTGATGCCATTGTCGCCGCCGGATTTGCCTCCAGTGTTGTGGAGCCTGCCCTTAACAGTCTTGGAGGCGGCGGTTTTCTTTTAGGAAATTCGGTGAAACACGGGGAAAAGCTGTTCTTTGATTTTTTTGTGGATACGCCGGGCAGGGGGCATGAACGCCCTGATCTTGAACCACATTTCTTCCCTGTAACGGTAAGCTTTTCAGGATCTGACCAGGACTTTAACGTGGGACTCGGTTCAGCAGCCGTTCCCGGCACATTAAAAGGTCTGCTTCATATCCATAAACGACTTGGCCGCATGGATTTAAAAGACGTTATTCATCCTGCAGTCAGCCTTGCAGGAGAACATATACTCAATGAAAAACAGGCACATTTTTTAAAGCTTTTAAAGCCTATCATGACACTTTTCCCTGAGGGGATGAGCATTTATCAGCCGGGCGGCAGGTATCTGCAGATCCATGATGTACTTAGAAACGATGCCTTGAAAACATTTTTGCAACAGATTGCAATGGATGGCGGAGAAAGCTTTTATTTTGGTGAAATCGCAGAAATGATCGGCAGGGAAATGAAGGAGGGAGATGGGCTGCTCACCCGGGAGGATCTTACCGCTTATGAGGTAAAAGAACGCAGTCCGATGCAGGTCTCGTTTCGTGATTATGTCCTGTTTACAGCACCACCGCCCTCGGTTGGCGGTACGCTGATAGGGCTCTCCCTTTCTCTCCTCAGCCGGGATGATGCTGCAGGGTATCCATTTGCTTCCTCCGAATATTTACTGCATACCACAGCGCTCATGCAGGAAGTAGAAAAGCTTCGCGGGCAGGGCTGTATCACTCCTGATGATTACAGGAGATTTTTAGCCGATGACCGGAATATTGCAAAATCTGCAGACTCTATCAGATTGTTCTCGCGGGGGACAACGCATATGTCCATAGCAGATAAAGATGGTAATTGTGCATCGATGACCTGTTCCAATGGTGAAGGTTCCGGGTATTTTGCTCCAGACACCGGCGTCATGCTGAATAATATGATGGGAGAAGACGATCTGCATCCGGACGGTTTCCATTCAAGTCCCCCGGGGCAGCGTGTTGCATCCATGATGTCACCCTCTTTACTTGTAAAAGATGGTGAGGTGAAGCTTGTTATCGGAAGTGGTGGATCAAAAAGAATCAGGACAGCTCTTAGTCAGGTACTGGTGCAGGTCACTGATTTTGACAGATCACTGCAGGATGCCGTTGATGCTCCGAGGTTGTATTGGGATGGTGAGATCCTTCAGCTTGAACCGGGATTCCCCGGCGAAGCCGTGAAAAAGTTGGAGGAGAAAGTTAAACTGAACCAGTGGGAAAAGAAGGGTGTCTATTTCGGCGGAGTGCATGCCGTTGTTCCCGGAAAAGCTGGTGCCGGAGATCCGCGCAGGGGGGGGGCTGTCTGTGAAGTGAGTGGGTAAAAAGTATCCATTTCAAGATATGGGCGGGTAAAAAGGGGTCGATGTTCACCATAATCTGTTTTAAGTAAAAAAAGAGCATAAATATCAAAAGAATGAAGATACAGTAACATAGAATTTCGTGCAAATAATGGCACGCATGTTGTATTGATACATGGAAAATGATACTTCATTTTTCTTCCCCTCCCCAGCCCCTCTGATCTGTTTCAGAGGGGCTTTTTTTTCTTCTCGTTCAATCACCTATCTGGACAGGAGCCCGTTCCTGTGAGGGATAACTGCTTTCAAATACAATAATTTTAAAAATATACAGAAAGGATCACATATTCCCGCCAGCTAAACAGTATTTGTTTGTCTTGTGGATGAAACAACCATCTTTACACACTGTAATAGCGTGTTAATTGAATAGATGGTCATTGTGCGCCGTGAAAACAGAATATATCCTGGTGGTGCTGTTCTGGCATAGGTATTGCTAGTGATTACTCAGGCTGGAAAATCTAACAAACAAAAACAAATAGGAGAGCATACAATGAAAAAGATTATCTCAATCGCTGCACTTGCTTCAGTTATTGGTCTGACAGGTCTGTATTCGGTAATGGCTTACCCTGGTGCAGGTGGCATGGGGGGGCATGAAGGATGTGCCGGAGGTATGCAGCAGAAGATTGCAGGAATGGATGATGCTACCAAAGCCAAATTCAAAACATTTATTCAGGAAACCCAGGATCTTCGTCGATCCATGGCGGTAAAGAGTGCGGAGAGATCTGCACTGATGGCTGCAGAAACACCGGATTCACGTGAAATTGGAAAAATTACCGGTGAGCTCTTTGATCTGCGTGCCGCAATGTATGCCAAAGCTGAAGCCGCTGGTATTGCTGAATTTTTAGGCAAAGGGCCGGGCTGTGCCATGTATGGTCATCAGGGGGGGCATCACAACAGGAAAGCGATGATGCAGGAACACAACATGATGCCTGGTCAGCCCGCCAGGTAACTTCCGTTTTTCTGGATCCCACTTTCCCCCGTCAGCAAGTACTGACGGGGGATTTGTTTTTTCTACCACCTGAAGTGTTGAGGTGGTATCTGTGCTACAATATCATGTATGTTGTGCCAGTATTTTCTTGACAAAGGGAAAAATCTTCTCTACCCTGCTTGTATTCAGGTGTCTGTAACAGGACTGAAAAGGGAACTTCGTGAAAATCGAAGACGGACCCGCCGCTGTAACCGGGGACATTTTCTGTAATACACCACTGATTCCTCCGCTGTGGAGCATATCGGGAAGGTTCAGAAAAATGGCTGATCCGGGAGTCAGAAGACCTGCCTGAATATTACGGAGTTATTGACGAGGTCATCAGTAACTCATTGATCTACAGGATACCAGGGAATCCTCAGGTCTGATTATTCAGTCCGGGGATTTTTTTTATTCCCGGCACACAATTAACCGGGAGTATTGATTATGGTATTACGTGAAATGAGTTTGAACAAAATCGTTTTCTGGCAGGTAACAGATTGGGATTCTTTTCAGCTGGTCATGAGGCGCTGTCTGTAGAAGAATGAGAACCGGGCTGCCGAGCGTATCTTTTGGAAAAGAGATAAACCCGGCAGCCTGTCACCATTTAAAACAGGTTTCCTATCTGAAAGACCGTTACTGCTCCCAGGAAGGCAAAAATCGTGTTGAAGGCCATGGAGAAAAATGCCCATTTCCATGATCCCGCCTCTTTGGCGATACAGACTACGGTGACAAAGCAGGGGGCATAAAACATAATAAAGATCAGCGCCGAGACAGCTACAACGGCGTTCCAGTTAGGATCTCTTACCAGCCGTAGCCCCAGGGAATCTGATGCATCGATGGCTACTTCACCCATTGAATATGCCGTCCCAAGGGTTGAAATGATGACTTCTTTTGCAGCAAACCCGCCGAGTAGGGCGATATTTGTTCGCCAGTCAAAGCCCGCCAGAGAGGAAACAGGTTCGAGAAATGTGCCGATTTTTCCAGCAAAGGAATTTCGAAGACGTGAACCTGATTCTTTCCGGTTAACGTCTTCGAGTTCTTCCTGCAGTGACCGGGCAGCATCGGAGAGCAGTGTGTCTGCCGATTGTGCCTGCAGAAGTTCCTGGTGCACGGTTTCTGGAAACTTTGCGCTGACAGCTGCCCGTTCGGCATTGTATATTTCTTGTTCACTCTGCGGCAATCCGGGATATGTCATAAGCGCCCAGAGCAGAATAGAGATACCGAGGATCACCGTGCCGGCTTTTTTAATGTACTGCCAGGTTCGTTCCCATGTGTGTATAAAAAGTCCTCGCAGGGTAGGGAGACGATAGGGAGGCAGTTCCATAACAAACGGTGTTGCCTCGCCACGCAGTACAGTCGTTCGCAGGAGTTTGGAAACAACAAGGGCGACCAGCCAGGCGAGCAGGGTGAAAAGAAACATATACAGTGCCTTGTGCTCTTTAAAAAATGCACCGATCAGGAGTACCAGTACAGGTACTTTTGCCCCGCAGTTCATAAAGGGAACGGTGAGTAGTGTTGCCATCCGTTCTTTAGGAGAGCGCAGGGTTCTTGTTGCCATCACTCCTGGTACTGCGCAGCCTCCGGCAATGCCCCCGGAAACGATAAAGGGCATTACAGAAGACCCGTGCAGCCCAAAGATACGAAAGATTCTATCCATCATAAAGGCAACACGTGCCAGATATCCGGAATCTTCGAGCACTGCAATGCCAAAAAACATAAACATGATTAACGGTACAAAGCCAAGTACACCTCCCACGCCGTCAATGACTCCGGAGATAACCATGGATTTCACCGGACCTTCCGGAAGTGCGGAATCAACAACACTGCCAAGCCAGCCGAAAAAGCCTTCCATCATGGAAACGGGCAGCTCGCTCCAGCTGAAGGTGAATTGGTAGAGAAAGAAGAGAATGCAAAGCATCACAAGGGGACCAAACAGGCGGTTGGTGAGCACCTTATCAATTTTGTCGGAGGTGTAGAGTCTGTCAGTATCAAATTTGTGGGTGACCACGCCTTGTCTGAGAATGGATTTGATAAAACCGTAGCGATGGTCGGCAATAATGGCTTCAGGATAGACATCAGTAGTTTTGAGGAGATGTTCTGAAACTTCAGTAACCAGTTTCTCCATTTCATTTGCTGTGGTCTGGTTTTCATTTTGACCAAGGGTGATAATCTGGTCATCATGTTCCAGATATTTAATGGCTGTAAATCTGACAGGATACCTACCGGTTAACAGTCCGTCCCTGGAAAGAAGAGCCTCCAGTTGAATGATGATGGTATCAAGATCCTCACCATAAGAAATATCGGTGGGCTGCCACTCTTTCTTTTGCCTGGCTACGGAAACCGCCTGTTTAATCAGTTCGTCCGTTCCCTCACCGGTTCTGGCAATGATCGGTATAATCGGGACACCAAAAAGCTCGGCGAGTTTTTCAGCCTGTATTTCAATGCCGCGATCTCTGGCAACATCAATCATATTCAGGGCAATAACCAGGGGAACACCCATTTCCAGGAATTGCGTGGTGAGATAAAGGTTACGCTCAAGGTTCGAGGCATCAACAATATTTATTACAACATCAGGACGATTGTTCGTGAGGAAATCTCGACTGACAACCTCTTCCACCGAATAGGCGGAAAGGGAGTAGGTTCCGGGCAGGTCAGTTATGGTTATTCCCTGACCGTCATGTGAAAAATATCCCTCTTTGTGATCAACCGTGATTCCCGGGTAGTTGCCGACATGCTGTCTGGCACCGGTGAGTTCGTTGAAAAGGGTGGTTTTACCGGCGTTGGGATTGCCGGCAAGTGCCATGGTAATGGAGTGTCTGCTCATGATTGATTTTCGTTAGGATCGGTGGATTTTTCTGAACACCCTGCTTCACCACAACCGGAACAGTCACATCCACAGGAAATGTTCCGGGAGGGATCGATGGCTCGCCGCATCTGTTTGTAGATGCGCTTACCGACAAAAAACAGTGCGATAAATATAATAGCTGTTGTTACAGTTGTTTGCCACATAAGATTCCCGATTGTTAGGGGTAACTAATAGAGAAAGGTAAAAAAAAACTTTCTGGTAAAGCTTAAAGGGTCTGCACAATAATATTGTTGCTTGTATCCTGGTCGAGACTCAGTGTCCCACCATGAACTTTCAGCAGGCACTGGGCGTTGTTTTGCGGACAGATCAATTCAGCTTCCTCGCCGGGCAGCACGCCAAGGGATGCCATGCGGGCACAATGCTTTCTGTCACCGGTGATTTTGCAGATCTTCAACTTACCGGTCTGACAGGTCTCAGAAAGGGGACCATACTGTTTCGGGCAATCTTTACCGCGTCGGCAGCTACCAACTTTTTTGGCAAAGCGTTCACATTTTTTATTTAATTCCTTCAGGGTCATTCTATTCTCCGTTAAAGACAATGATTAGGTACTCCAAACAATATGTGCTGTCAATAACTTTATCAAGTGCGGGAGTGGTATAAATCTGTTTTTCGTATAATTCCTGAATAAATATAAATGAGTAGAATCTGGTGAACCGGACTTGTAACAAATGAAAAGATCGGTAACAATGGGAGTGGAATATCTGGGTTTAATAAATTATTGTTATCCCAGCAGGAACCCGGAACATATTCTGCAACCAATTGATTTGTCAGTAAATATTAAATGCGTCACCTGATATGAATAAAAAGCAATCAAGAGAAAAACTGGTAACAGCCAGGAAGAGAGCAATCTTTTCAATCTGTTTGAATCTCTTCCTGGCAACAATAAAAGGGGTGGCAGGAGTGGTCTCAGGTTCCGCTGCCCTTCTTGGAGATGCCATTCACTCCACCACAGATGTCCTGGCTTCCACTGCTGTTTTTATTGGACTCTGGGTGGCAGGAAGAGAACACCCATCCTTTCCGTACGGTTTGTATAAGGCGGAGACGGTTGCCACACTGGTCACTTCCGTTGCAGTCATTCTTGCAGGTTACGAAATCGGCAGACAGGCACTGTTTGGTGTCCCCGGGCTTCCTGATGTAACGCTTGCATTGCCGGTGGCAGCGTTTTCATTTGTAATCGCTCTTGGATTTGGGCTGACACAGCTTCGTGCCGGAAAACGACTGAATTCTCCGGCATTGTCTGCTGACGCCAGAGATTATCTTGCAGATTCATTTTCAACCGCAGTGGTTCTGATAAGTTTGGCACTTGTTCCTTTGGGATATAATATCGACAGGATTGCTGCTGGAATTGTCTCACTTTTTGTTTTTTATGCAGGTGGTCAGCTTTTTGTTAGTGCCTTAAAGGATCTGCTGGATGCTTCCATTGATCGTGAGACTGAAAGAGAGATTATTAAATTTGTGGAACAGCACCCGCGAATCAACCGGGTGAAAAAATGTTTCAGCCGAAATGCCGGAGGGCGGTTTTTGGTTGATATGGATGTGGTTATGCACACGCCGTCGCATAAAACTGCAGATCTGGTTGCAGATCGTCTGGAAGAGGAACTTCTGATGGAATTTCCAGGTCTTGTCCTTGCCAGAATCAGACCGCATTATGCGCCTGGCAAGTTTATAAAGCGGATCACTCCGGTTACAGAGCCTGAAGGGGAGGTGAGCCTGCAGCTTGCATCAGCTCCCTGGTTTCTGGTGGAAACAATCAGGACAGACACCAAGGAAGTGAAAAAACGTCAGTTCGTGGAGAATCGTTATAAGGATGCAGAAAAGAAGAAAGGCTTACTGGTTGGACGCTGGCTTCTGAAATTGAAACCCGATGAACTTATGGCAGTGGATAAAGACAGGGTGGCGATAGTTCTCTTAAAAGAAGCCGGAGTTGAAATAGTTCAACCTTCCTCAGACACTTCAACAACGATATAATCAGCCTCATTGTTACGCAAAGTCAGTGTTCCGCCCATTACACGCATGGCAACAGGATCATACAGGGGGGCACGACCCTGTATGGTAATTTCAGTACCCGGCACAAGTCCCATCTCCCTGATGCGTCTCCCAAGCTCGCCACCGACCTTCACAGCTTTAATAATACCAGACTGATTCTTTGACATTTCCCGTAAGTTTATATCAGCCATATCTCAAAACCTTTTGTTACCTATTGATGGATATTGAGCCTCCATTCTGCAGAACTCAAATGAACAACTAGGCTTATAGTCCTGACTTCTGAAGCTGTCAAGTGACATTGGAATTGAAAGACCAACAGTATGAAGTGCTGATTGGTATCACCTTTCTTGTAGACTGAAAGTGTCTTGCTGGCATGATGAACAGGAATGAGTGATAAAAAAGAGATTTGCAGAAATAAGGGGGCGGGTGGCAAAACAGGAAGACTCAAAGTGAAGAATTTTCTTCCTTCTGTTTGAGTGATACATGGTGACCCCAAGGGGAATCGAACCCCTGTTTACGGCGTGAGAGGCCGTCGTCCTAACCGCTAGACGATGGGGCCCATGATGGCGACACTATTTACCTGAACGGGAGTGGCTTGTCAAGAATTGATTTTTCTCTTGTTGTCAGGCACGACCGAAAAGTTTCGTTTGTTCAGCCAGCCAGTCACTGATTTCCCGGTTTAAAAAGCGGGGGGCACATCGCCATGTCCAGTTGCCTTCTTTTTTTCCAGGGCTGTTCATTCTGCAGTCATTTCCAAATCCAAGCACATCCTGGAGGGGAAAAACAGCAAGGCAGCTTGAAGATGAGAGTGCAAGATAAATAAGATCTTTGTGAATACCGGAGCTGTCAAGCAGACTTCTGTTGCAGAAGCGTTTGATCCGCTTTCGTCTGTTGTCTGTGAGCTGCTTACTTAAAAACCAGCCGACAGTGGTGTCATTATCGTGGGTTCCGGTATAGACCACACTGTTTTGGCTGCTGAAGTTGTAGGGCAGGAAAGGGTTGGCAGGGTTTTCATCGAAGGCAAACTGCAGAATCTTCATTCCAGGGAAGCCAAGGCGGTCGCGCAACTTGATTACTGCCGGAGTTATCTCACCAAGGTCCTCGGCGATAATGTCAAGTTTGCCCAGGTCTTTCTCGATATTTTTAAAAAATGAAAGCCCGGGACCCTTTACCCATTTTCCCTTGACAGCGGTTTTGTGGGTGGCGGGGATTGCCCAGTATGATTCAAACCCCCGGAAATGATCCACTCGGACGGTGTCCACCATTTTGAAGATTGCGGCAAAGCGATTTGTCCACCAGCTGATAAGGTCCTTCCTGACTTTTTTGTCACGACAGTTCCATCGGTATAAGGGATTCCCCCAACGTTGTCCTGTTTTTGAAAAATAATCGGGAGGGACTCCTGCAACATGAGTGGGAGAATGGTTTTTGGCATTCAATGAAAAAATATTCTGGTTTGCCCAGACATCCACACTGTCCAATCCGACGTATATGGGCAGGTCTCCAACAAGCCGTATCTTTTTCTCAGCAGCTTTTTTTCTAAGAATTTGCCATTGGCTGAAAAAGACATATTGCTCGAACAAATAGTAGTGAATTCTCTCTTTGTTTTGTCGGATTTTCTCGTCCAGGGCAGATTTTTTGCGGCTGGCTATCTGTTCTGGCCAGTCAAACCATGCCTTTTGGTCATACTCTTCCTTTAACGTCATAAACAGGGCATAGTCTTTCAGCCATTTTGTGTTTTTAATAAATGCAAGAAAACCCTTGTCTTTTTCAGAGAATTTACGAAAAGCCTTTTCAAGGATAGATGTTTTGAATTTGGCAACTTTTTCGTAGTCGGTTGTATATTGAGACCATTCGTCGCTGCTTATTATTTCTTCTTCCGGGAGCAGTCCGTCCAAAACCAGTTGCTCCGGTGAAATCAGATGGGCAGAGCCTGCAAACGCAGAGGTGCTCATGTAGGGAGAATTGCCGAAAACTGTACTGGTAGGCGTTGTGGGGAGAAATTGCCAAATATGTTGACCGCTGTCTTCAAGAAACTGGAGAAATGCATGGGCTGAATGACCAATATCGCCAATACCAAAAGGCGATGGAAGGGAGGTGAAATGAGCAAGAATACCGCTGGCACGTTGTGTTAGATAATCAGACATATGGCTTTTGGGGTATAAGTGAAGGCAGAAAATGAGAGCAGCTGCCCTGTTTGGAATGTGATGAGAGAATTGACAACAGTAAAAACCTGCTTATTTTATTTGCCAGTTGAGCCACAACAGCCCCTCATTTTGATTGCTTTTGGTGGATGGCTGGTGTAGTATGAGTGGTTCTTGATGGAATTTACGGCAGCGTTGTGGCTGCCGTTTTTTTTGCATACACATCCTTGAATTTATATTCTTGTACATTACAAAGATATAAAATGATGGGCAACAAGTCTTTGTATAAAAAATCAAACACCGGTAATAAATGGTAAGCCGGCATAAGTGCCTTGGTAATGTTTGCAATATACTGTCATTAAAGCAAGTATGGAACTTCGTGTTTTTTATTACAGCTTTTCAATAGTAAGGCACTAACACCGGTAACAAATGGTAAGCCGGCATAAGTACCTTAATAGAAATTTTCTTGTGAAAAAAACAGGTAAGCGAAGACTCCGAGAAAATTATCTGTAAGGTACTAAAATCGTTTTTCTCATTTGCGTAAAGGAGCAGATTTCCTGTGCTGAACCAAATTAAAGAGAATCTTCTTGAAGCTGGAAAATCAGAAGGGTGTGTCAGTTTCACAGAACTGAACAAGTTGCTCCCTGATGAGATACAAGACCCGTCAGCAATAGAGAACGTATTTAATTTTTTAAGTGCTCACAATATCGAAGTTGTGACACTGGATGTAAAAACCGGTGAGCGAAAGACCCTGTCCGGTGAGATCTACAAGCAACCCGATGAGACAAGTGGCGAAGGTGAACCGGTTGAGTCTGAAGTAATTGACGACGAACCTCACGACGGTGAAGAAACCACCACCACCTACCTCCGGGAAATGGGAAGGTTTGATCTCCTTACCCCTGAAGAAGAGGCAAAATACTCCAGGACAATCCGGCAGGGCTTTGATTCCATCATTGAAGCGATCAAGGTTGATAAGTCCGGTGTCAGTGAGCTTGACCTCCTCCAGACCCGAATCGTTTTATGGGAAAAACGCGACCCCACCCTGAAGCCCAAAAAGCAACAGCTGAACTTCATGCGTTACAGTGTTACCAGCGCTGCCAAAAAGTACCCAAAAACACGAGAACTCATAGAGCTGCAAACAAAACTTGAGGCTTATTCGAGATCTATTGAGATAGCTAAAGATTGTATGATTCGTGCCAACCTGCGTCTGGTTGTTTCCATCGCCAAACGCTACATGCATCAGGGATTGACACTTGCGGATCTCATTCAGGAGGGTAACCTCGGTCTGATGCGTGCTGTTTTCCGCTTTGACTATACCAAGGGGAATAAATTTTCCACCTATGCCTCCTGGTGGATTCGCCAGGCAATAACCCGTGCCATTCTCGATAAAACCAGAACCATCCGTCTCCCGGTTCATTTTCTCGAGCTGCGCAGTCAGTTTTTTAAAGCTTTCTATGCACTGTATAAAGAACTTGGAAGGGAGCCAACCCCCCTTGAAATCTCCAAGACCACCGACCTTCCAATGGACAAGATTCTTTCCATTCTGGAAGCATCAAGAGAGCCTATTTCCCTTGAGACTCCTGTTGGCGACGATGATTCTACCCTGGGTGATTTTCTCGAGAATCAGGAGTCCCAGTCACCTTATGAAGCGGTGCAAACAAGGGAACTTGCCGGACGTGTAACTGAGATTCTTTCAACTCTGAGTGAACGGGAAGAAAAAATCATTCGGCTTCGTTTTGGAATTGGTGAAAAAGCCGAATATACCCTTGAAGAAATCGGCAAACGATTCAACGTATCCCGTGAACGAATTCGCCAAATTGAGAAAAAGGCATTAAATAGATTGCGTCATTCCAGCCGAAGAGATAAATTGAAATTTTTTCTGGATTGATATCTGCTGAATTTCTATTTTTTATTT
>JANTGG010000005.1 GCA_024763035.1 Desulfocapsa sp.
CTGACAATATCAATAACTGCCAGATGATTGTTTTCCTGGAAACTGACCACCGCTTCGTTTTTGCGGTTGATATCAACAAATTCAGGTTCCAGATCACCACCTGCATAGGCTTCGGCAGCAACAGGTGATAAGTCAACTCGCTTGATATCCCAGCGTTTCGGGTTTTGTGTAAGTAGAACGATTAACACTTCCCCACTCTTGTTTTGAGGAAGAATCCCGTCGTTCAGGTCCTCGTCTCGCTCATTTTCCAATACAATAACGGCCCGTTTTTTATCGGGAGCAATGGCTATGGAATCGGGCTGACCATCAAGTTCATGTTCGGCAACGATGGATCTTGTTCTACGATTGACAACAACCAGCTTTCCAGAAGGTTTTTCAAAGGATTCAGAAGTATTTACCGCTACCAGCACCCATCTGCCAACCACAGCCAGGCTAGTGGGCTCTCCGCCCACAGCAAGGGTACCAAGCCCTTCTGGAGCGGCAGGATTTATGATTTGGACAAAGCCTATTTCCTTATTATCACTGTCCGTATAAATGAGTTGACCACCATGGGGGGACACGTCAACTATCTCTGCAACTGAGGAACCGTTTCCAGCCATTACGTCAAAAGATGCCAGATGATGAAATGTTTTGGGATGAGAATGTCTCTGTCCACTCTCTGGTTGAAACGGGTTCCATTGAAAATGGGTTCCAGCCATTGTCAATGGTGTAAAACTGACCATCGATGTTGCAATAGCGAGGCTAAAGACTGTTGGTTTTAAAAGTTTGTGGAAACTCTTCTTCATTGTAACTCCTTCTTTGGGTTGTTTTGTTCGTCTTCCTTACCGTTGAATTCGAGCTTGCTAATGAACTCTGTCTTTGTGCGTGGAAAACATATGTGCAAGGATGCACTCTTTCGAAAATGATTCAGAAGCAAAGGTAAAAGAGTAATGTTAGGATAAAGTTATGAAATAATTCTGAAATAGTTAGAAGGTGTAACTCTCTGGTAACTGGGGGTATTCTCGTTAAGACAAAAGTGCATCCTTGTCCATGCAGCACAATCTCAGGAAACATTCACAAAGTGTGGGAATCCATGAGATGGAAGACCGGTTTCCGGTAGCTGAATCCTTTTATCTGCTTGATAATTGCGGTGCGAAGCAACTGCTCGGCGGTTATGCCACCCGCTACACCAATATCTTGTGATCTTGGTAGGTTACATGATTTACCCTTATCGTCAATCGCTGAAATGTCACCCCAAAAGGAATTTTAACCATATTAAATCAATCAGTTATCTCCTGTTGGGCAGACACTAACTAACGGCTGGCAAACCCTAACCAAATAATAATGTATTTCTAACAGAAACCAAATAAAGCTTTTCTAGATTCCCTTTCTGTTAACTGGAACAGATTTTTTTTGTGTAACAGAAAAAGGGGAGAAAAATGAGAAAAGTGTATAGAAAAGCAATTGTCGTAATGGCAGGTTTGTCAGTTTGTATGGCTGGCACTGCTTCTGTAACTGAAGCAGGTATGGAGATGAGATCAGGAAATATTGAAAACATTGTTAAACAGCAGCAACAACAGCTCGATTCTCAGGCAAGTGAGATTCAGGCTTTGAAAGAACAGCTGAAGGCACTTCTTAACAGTACAAAAGACAATAAAGAGGTGCTGGCTAAAAAGGTTGATCGCGAAGAGATTGAGAGCATTAACACAGACAAAATGGTTGTTTCCAGTAAATCAAATGTTGAGGTTTCAATTTATGGTCAGGTGAATAGAGCACTCCTTTTTGCAGACAATGGTGATACCAGTGATGCGTATTTTGTAGATAACTCCGCATCATCAACCAGGATGGGGATCACTGGGACAGTAGAGCCCAGTGATGGCCTCACTATAGGTTCAAAGTTGGAATATGAGCTGGTTTCCAATGCTTCCAGTAAAGTAAATCACTTTGACAAAAGTCAGGACGCACATATTAATTTTCGTAAAGCTGAGGTGTGGTTGAAAAGCAAAGCTGGTGGACAGCTTTCCATCGGGCAGGGTGCTACTGCTTCAGATGGTACTTCTGAAAATGATCTTTCCGGAACCAACGTAATCATAGGTGCTCCTGTTGGCGATATGGCGGGCGGGCAATTTTGGCATGACCCGGCAGCAGAATGGTATCGGCTCGATGATGATGGAAATCTCAAGCTGTATGGGATTAAAGTGGGGAAAAGCTATAGCGATATGGATGGTTTGAGCAGAAGAGATCGTGTTCGATACGATACGCCTTCATTCGGTGGATTTTCTCTGGCTGGTTCAGTTATGGAAGATGAAGGATATGATGTTGCCTTACGTTATAAAAGAAAGTTTGGTGATTCTGCACTTTCTTCTGCTGTTGCATGGGCAGATTCAGGAGACCTAAAGTTGTGGGATACCCAGGTTAATGGCTCAATTTCCTATCTTCATTCCAGTGGTTTCAATGTCACGATGGCAGCAGGAAAACAATATTATGATTTACAGAACATAGAAAAAGATGATCCCGGATTCTGGTATGCAAAAATTGGCTATAAGACACAGTTCTTTTCAATTGGGAAAAGTGCATTTGCAGTCGACTACGGCACCTGGAATGACCTGGCAAAGAATTCTGATGAGGCAAAGGCCTTTGGATTTGGATTTGTTCAAAATGTAGACGATTGGAAAACTGAATTCTACCTGGGATATCGTCTCTATTCATTGGATCGCATTGATACAAATTACGATGATGTGAACAGTGTGATGACGGGCGCCCGTATCAAATTTTAGGTGTTGGTAATTCTTAAGACCTGAACCGGGGTGAAGTTTCCTGAGTTTATAATAAAAGTAATAATTAAATAAAGGCAATATTCTGGAACTCTAGAATATTGCCTTTTTTTGTTACCTGGACGCATGGGCTCTGAATTTCCCGGAGCACAGGATTATAGTTGTTCAATAGCACCTTTTGATGTGTTCATTTGAGCCTTCTGGGGGGTAGTGTCGGGATGGTAATAGCGGTGGAGGGCACGCCGCTGATGTATTGATTACTTCTTCAGGGCATTGCGAACAGCTCGTTTGAGCTGCTCTGAGGAGTATGGCTTTTTGATAAAGCCGCCGGCGCCAAGGGCAAGGGTTTTCTTTACGTCGTCACTTTCAGAAAAGCCGCTGGCAATAATGGCTTTTTGCGTTGGAGAAATCTGGAGTATTTGCTGGTATGTCTGATATCCGTTGATGCCGGGACTCATCAGCATATCCAGTATGACCAGATCCACAGGAGTCTGCTTTATAAATTCAACGGCATGTTCCCCAGAACTGACGGAATACGTTATATAACCGGCATCCTGAAGCATTTTGCTGGCAATATCCCGCAGCTGCGGTTCATCATCCACAATCAGGACACTCTCATTACCGTTTTGTTCGGGAGGTCGCTGCGTATCTTCCGTGTGTGTGCAGATCGCTTCATTGCTCACCGGAAAATAGAGTTTGAAATATGTTCCTTCACTGCTGCTTGTCGCAACAACCCTGCCGTTATGGTCTTCCATGGTGTTCCATACCACCGTCAGCCCAAGGCCTGTCCCGCTCTTGCCCATTTCCTTTTTTGTGTAAAAGGGTTCAAAGATATGTTTAAGATCTGCTTCACTGATGCCGGTGCCTGTGTCCCGGACACTGAGGATAACGTAGTTGCCTGCGGTGATGTCCTGTTCCCGGCTTTTACTGTCATCTACTGTCTGATTGTATGTGGAGATATGGATTGACCCCTTGCCGTTGATTGCCTCGGCAGCGTTGAGGGTCAGGTTCATAAGACATTTTTTCACATGGACTGAAGAACAGACAATTACAGACTCTGTTGCCTCAAAATGGTGCTCGTACGATACCCCGGGGTGTCTGGATCGCAGTTTTTTACACTCCGGAGAATCCATGTATTGGCGGATAATGGTGTTGAGGTCGTGGGCTTCTTTAACGGTTGCAGCACTGCGGGCAACGGTGAGCAGATCTGCCACAACCGTTGCCGCCCGCTGGCCGGATTCCCGGATGGCCTTAATGGGGTCCCGTAAGGGACTGTCTTCCGGGATACTTTGCAGCAGCAGTTCCGGGTAACCGATGATTCCGGAGAGGATGTTGTTCAGGTCGTGAGCGACTCCGCCTGCCATCAGCCCGATGGACTCCATTTTTTTTGCCTGGTGCAGCTGTTCTGTGAGTTGTTCTTTTTCCCTTTCAGCATTTTTACGAATACTGATATCGCTTATTGCCGTTACCCGGACCTTTTCACCGAGGTAATCGATTGTTCTGCCCTGTACCAGAACGGGAAATGTTGAACCGTCTTTTCTGGTGACTACAGCTTCGTACGGGATTGTCACTTCCGCCTGAATGTTTTTCATGACCCGTTTCAGCTGTTCGGGGGAAAAAATAATGGTTGGCTGTGAGCCAATTGCCTCCTCCCTGGAATAGCCGAACATTTCTACGGCGGTGGTGTTCATGTCTATACAAAGCCCTTTTTTCGAGAGCAGGATAGCCTCAAAGGACGCCTCAGACAGGGCTTTTAACTGTTCACTGGCTGCCAGTAACTCGGCGGTTCGATTCTTTACTTTCTCTTGTACCCGCATATTTTCTCTCAGAAGGAACCAGAGGGCGATGAAGAGAAAAAGGGTGAAAACAGATCCTGCGATCTGCACAAGCTGTCCAAGCTGAATGGCAGGACCACCAGAAAATTCAGTGCTTAACGCCCAAAGAGCGTCCAGATGATTTTTGCCACTGTTCATGCGGGTATGAAATTGCTGAACGGGAGAGGAGGGGAGGCCTGCAGCCCGAAAGAACTCCGTCTGCCGGGGATATCCATCGCCCCGGGGTGTCATGGAAATTGACTGCAGGAATAATCCCCCGGGAATATGTAATGAGGTAACGTGATTTATAAACTCAGGAAGATCAAGTGTTGCAATGAGTACACCTTCAGTGTCAGGGGTACGCACGGTAAGCAACAGGCTTGTCATGGGTTTTCCGCCGGCGTCTGTGAAAGACCGGCTCATTACCACATCACCTGGAAAATTATCGGCTGCAGCCAGGGCAGCGCTAATCTGTTTATTCCGGGCAACATCTTCACCAATGGGGAAAAGAGTGTCTGCCGGAGAGCTCAAAGAGATGATATACTGTACCTGCTGTGAAGAATCACGGCGAACAGCGTAGGCAACAGAATGAAAGGGCAGACTGTCAGGTGTTTGGATAAGATCAATGACGTTCAGGAAAATTTCCTGGTTTACATGTGCTGAACCGTAGAACAGAGAGGCGATTCCGCGCAGCTGCGTCTGTTGCAGGGTAAACATGGTGACGCAGTTGTCTGTTGCCTTTTCGGCGGTTTCAACGGCTTTTGCAACCCAGGCTTCTTTGGCTCTTTCTTTCAGAACTGATCCGAAAGTGATGGAGAGAGTGATGCCGAGGAGCAGGACAACAACAGCGGTCAGTCGAAGGAATGTTGAATTTTGTTTTAGCATGGAATGGCTCCCGTCCGTACGAAATCCATTGATTTACGGGACAGGCTCCGGGCAAAGCAGACGGGTTCCGACAGGGAGGTAGACCAGTCGGCAGGAGAAGATGCAGTAATGGTTTGAGGGGCTGGATTTTCCACGATATCATCCCGGCAGCAGAACTGCACGTATGTCTATCTTACCAAAAAATAAGCACTATTTTCATTAAATCACAGTTACACTTTTTTTGACAGAATTCTTTTCTCCTTTATTGCCATGGCGTACGTTTCTGCAGAAAAGCAGTTGGCAACCATCTGTTTTCCTGTATCCGTTACAGTTGTCCCGAGTATTGCAGATACCTTTGCAGAACCTGCAGACAGAGCCAGTCTTCTACGAGCGGTGTCTTAAATAATTGTATATAGTTATGGGCGTTATGGATAATTTCCTCTGCTTCATCGGGATGATCAATATAGTACTCCACCAGTGATTCCAGGTTGGAATAATCATCGTTTACCAGGACAAAATGATAATCGGGACGCAGCCTTCCTTCCATAAACCAGGTTTCATATTTGGGTTTTGGCATAAACACAAGGGAGTTGGATGACATTGCCCATTTCGTACTGGTGGCGACGTCATTGCCCTCAATGGTCAGGATAAATTTATAGCCCAACTGCTCCCTGATGGTCATAAAGGGACGCTGCCATTGCGGGTTCGGTGTTGCATTACGGTTATACTGTCCCACATCGAGGAGGTCGGATTTACCAAAGAACTGTTCGATGAAGGCAATGCGGTGGGGCTGATAGCAGGCACCCCGCCAGACGAGTTTGTCCTTTTTTTCCCTGAAAGGTGTTGTGTCGTTTAGAAACAATAGATGCCTCAGTTTATTCATATTGAAGATAACCGAGTTGGCGTTGGCTGTGACAGGGCGGCTTTTCACTATGGTTGGTGCATCCGGCACATGAATTACGTCGAGGAAGAGAGTAAGAACCCGTGCATCCTGGGGGAAATATCGTGCATACTCCATAAGATCGAGTAAGTACATGGTTGCCGGATCTTTCAGGGAGAAATCTTTCAGGCGGCGACTCTTTTCATCCGCTGCAAAGCTGAAGTCGATACGGTTATAATAATCCAGACGTTCCCGGGCAAGTTCTTCGCCGTACAGTTCCAGAGCGGGTTTGAATTTTTCGTAATCCAGCTTGAGAAAACGCTTTGGGTAATAATATTTCCAGAGCTGGGTAGCGTAATAGCACAACCTGCTGTTGCGGGTTTGCAGAAGATTGTCCAGAAATGTCATTGTTCGAATTTGAGAAGCGGAGATCTATACATACTCAGTAGATACTCTCTTGATATTTTTCATTATGGTGGGTACGGTTTTTTTGGTGGAGTAAGTTGTTGAACATTTCTCCTCATACTATAATCTGCTGACACTTTTGTGAACTACTTCGTACCGACAACCCGAAATTTTTGCTGACCATTTTTTATGAACCCGTATTTGATCTTTATTCTCACTGTTCTTTTTCTGGGGTATTTACTGAATCTGGCTGTTGCAGTTCTGGAACTTCGTTCCCTTGATCTTGAGCTGCCGGAGGAATTCCGTGATGTGTACAGTCAGGAGAAGTATCGTCAATCACAGCAGTACACTCGGGAAAATACCCGTTTCTCCCTGATCCATGATACGTTTTCACTGCTGATTACGGTGTTTTTTATTCTGGCAGGCGGCTTCAATTATCTTGATATTGCGGCTCGCAGTATCAGTGAAAACCCCATTGTTGCCGGTCTCCTGTTTACCGGTCTGCTGATTCTGCTCTCATCCCTTGCCGCTCTGCCTTTCTCCATCTACTCGACCTTTGTTATCGAAGAGAAATTCGGTTTTAATAAAACCACAGTAAAGACCTATGTGCTGGATATCATAAAAGGAACAGTGCTGGCAGTCTGCATCGGCGGACCGCTTCTTGCTGCATTGCTCTGGTTTTTTCAGACTGCCGGGGATCTTGCCTGGCTGTACTGCTGGCTGGCTGTTACTGTCTTTACCCTGGTCGTGCAGTTTTTGGCGCCGGTTCTGATTATGCCGCTCTTTAACAAATTCACCCCCCTGGCAGAGGGGGAGCTTGCACAGCGCATAGGGGAGTATGCACAGGAACAGAACTTTTCCATCCAGGGTATTTATACCATGGATGGCTCCAAACGATCCACCAGGCTGAACGCTTTTTTCACCGGTTTTGGTCGTTTTCGCAGGATCGTTTTTTTTGATACGCTGGTCAGTAAACTGGGTACGGGGGAGATTGTGGCGGTGCTGGCCCATGAGATGGGACATTTTAAACACAGGCATATCTTCAAGATGATGGCGGCATCAATCCTGCAGACCGGGATTATGTTTTATATCCTCTCGCTTTTTTTAGGTAACGAGCAGCTTTTTGCTGCTTTTGGCATGGAGCACGTCTCTATTTACGGCGGGCTGATTCTCTTCGGTTTTCTCTATGCTCCGGTGTCGAGTCTGCTTTCCATCTTCTTTAATCTCTTTTCCAGAAAGCATGAGTATGAGGCAGATGCCTGGGTGGTGAGCAGCACAGGAAGTGGTGAGGATCTTATCATGGGACTGAAAAAACTCAGCCTGCATAATCTTTCCAATCTGACACCGCATCCCCTCAATGTGTTCCTGAATTACTCTCATCCGCCGGTTTTGCAGCGTATTGAGGCACTGAGAAACTAATCCTGTGAAATTGCAGGTACACGGAGAATGGAACTGTAGGAGCTCGCCCCCGCGAGCGATATCCCAGGCTAGGAGCTTGTCCGAGAATAGGCATTTCGTTCAAAATCGAGGCATTTTTAAAATTTTACCGCAGGCATATAGCTGATATTCTGAGGATAAAATTTTGAAAATAACGAAGAGTTTGGGCGAAAGGGCATTCTCGGACAAGCTCCTAGGCAACAGCTTGGGGCGCTCATAAGGGCAAGCTCCTGTAACAAGAAAGATTTACACTGTTTCTGACAGTCTAACCATTGATTTTACAGTTTGAATCCTCCAACCATATCTTTAAGTTTTTCTGCGGTTTCAGAGAGTTCAGCCGTGCTGCTTTGTACTTCGCTGCTGGCAGCGGACATCTCTGAGGATGCCTGGCTGACCATGGTGATATCCTGGGCGATCTGACCCGATACCGCAGAACTTTGAGCCACATTCTCATTCACTTCGCTGAGTCCCTGTGCAGCCTGAGCCACGTTTGAGGCAATTTCATCGGTGGCGGCGGTCTGTTCCTTCACGGCACCAGTGATGGTGCTTACCGTATCGTTCACATTGTTGATAACCTCAGTGATCCGTTCGATCTGCGTGACTGTGTCTGATGTTGAGTTTTGAATATCTTCAATCTGGGTTTTAATCTGCCCCGTGGCATCGGCGGTCTGTTTGGCAAGCTCCTTGATTTCATTTGCCACCACGGCAAATCCCTTTCCTGCCTCACCGGCACGAGCGGCTTCGATGGTGGCATTTAAGGCGAGCAGGTTGGTCTGCCCGGAGATATCGGTGATCACTTCAGTGACTTTGCTGATTTCACTGGCTGCAAGTCCGAGCTGCTGAACTTTTGTCGTTGCACTTTTTGCCTCTTCCACTGCTTCACCGGTGACCTTGCTTGCCTGCTCGGTGTTGTTGTTTACATCACTAATGGTGGCTGTCATCTCCTCTGCTGCTGATGCCACAATATTCATATTGGTTGTTGTCTCTTCGGTGGCAGCTGCAACAGAGTCCATATTGACGCTCATCTCTTCTGCTGCGGTGGCAACTGTGTTGGATTGATCCGACACATTATCGGCACTGCCGGACATCTGTTCGGCGATTGCGGACAGTTCTGTGGTGGCAGAAGAAATGGTGACCACACCCTGCACCACCTCTTTAAGCATCTTCTGCAGTTTGTTGATGAAATTGTTAAAGTTTGTGGAAAGTTCCTGCAGTTCGTCGTAGTTGGATTGTTTGTAGACGTTACATTCTGTACAGTCTTTCATCTTGCCGCTGGTTACCTCGATGCAGTCCGGGTTGTTGGACAGTGTTCCACTGACCTCCCAGCACATCCCTTTTGTTCCGTAACTTCTGCAGTTGGGTTCCTGGCATTGCATCACATCGGAGCAGTTCGGGCAGTCCACCTGCAGACGCTGGGTAAGATCTCCTTCACCCTGAGACAGTTTTGCCAGATTGTTGACAACGACTTTGATGGGAGCCATCACCAGACGCAGCATGAAAACAGCAGTCACGACGATAATGATTGCACTGATAACAGCGATCAGTGTCGACATCTGGCGAATGGAGCGTACTGGTGCCAGGGCTTCTTCTTCATCGATCTTTGTGATAAGTGCCCAGGTGAGGTCACCCACTTTTACAGGAGCATGGGAGATCAGTACCAGATCCTTATTATAGTCGTAGCCTATATCTATTCCGCTTTCACCGGCAAGGGATTCCTTGACCATTTCAGAATCATCTTTTCCTTTATCCGGATTGGCAAAAGAACCTTTCACCGTGTGGGCATCATCTTCGATGGAGTCGGAACGCATCAGATAGTCTGATCCTACCAGGTAGCTTTCACCTGTTTTCCCCATACCCTCCCGCTGCTGCATGATCGCATTGATAGCATCAAGGGAGAGGTGCAAAGCAACGACCATTTCCACTTCGCCCTCATGGATTAACGGGGAAGCGATAAAGGCTGCCGGCTCATTGTTACTTGGAGCATAGGGGGCAAAGTCGGCAATTGCGTATGCCTTCTTTTCCAGAACCTCACGAAACAGGGTGCCCAGGTTGGATGTTGCATATTTTCCGTTTTTAAAATTTGTCTGATAATCTGCTTCACGTGCAGCCGAATAAAAACAGTAGCCGTCCGGGGTCATCAAAAAGAGATCATAGTATCCGTAAGCCTCGACATATTTGGCGTAAAATTCTTTTCCCCCGGCATCTGTGGGCACAAAGGCTTCTGCGATGTCAATTTCAGAGAGAATAGCCCATTTCAGCCCCATAATAGTAATGGGAGCAGCCGCAGAGAGTACAGGGTTGCCGTTGTAGTCGATGATGACATCGGTTTTGTCTTCTCCGGCAAGGGCCCAGCGGACTGCCTCTGTGTCAGCAGATCCTTTTTCCGGATTGCTGAAGGAGGCTTTAAGGGAATGGTTTTGCGGGTCAAGGAAGGAATCCGAACGCATCAGCTTGTCGGGACCGACCAGATAGGTTTCTCCGGTCTTTCCCAGTCCTTCCCGCTCATCCATGATACCCTGCAGAACTTCCAGGGAAATCTGCAGGGCAACCACACCAGTCTGCTTACCTGTGGAGAGGATGGGAGCTGCCAGAAACATGGCTGGTTCATTGTTGCTCGCGGCATAGGGAGAAAAGTCAATCAGTATGGTTTTACCCATCTTTGCCTGTTGAAACGCACGGGCAAGCCCGGAATCCTTGTACGGACCATTTACAAGATCTGTCTTGTAGTCTGCCTCTTTTGCCTGGGTGTGAACCACAATGCCATCCATATCGATAACAAAAAAATCATGGTATGCAGTGGCTTTTATAAAATCGTCAATGATTGAGGCGAAACGTATGTACTCCGGAGATTTGTAGCCACTGTTGAGATACTCTTTATAGTCGCTCATCGCTTTGGTGCAGATGGAACGACTCTGCTGGGCGGCGATATCTGTCTGCCACTGTTGTGCCATCAGCTCTATGGCTTTTTTCTTGTTATGCTGGATGGCACTGAGGCTGTTAAATGCTTCGTCCTGCATGGTGCTGACCGTTTCCATCAGCACGTTCATATCTCCCTGTCGTTCTTTGAAAAAATTTTCAATCTGGGTCTTTTTTATCTCCCGCACTCCGGTAAGTTGATTGAAACTTGCATTTTTTAACGCAGTGCTGGAGTGATGGGACGATATAAAGCCGCTGATGAGCAGCGGAATGATACCGATGGCGAGAAAGGACGCGATTAATTTGACTCCAATTCGTTTAAAAAGCCGTAAAAATTTCATCTGTTATTCTCCGAGAGAAGGTGAGGGAAATATAATAAACATGTCTTGTCTGAAGCTGCTTATCCGTATCCGGTTTGGATCTCTGTCTGGACACCGGGGGAGTCTGCTGTCATCTTTTTTATGACGGCATCAATGGTAATTGTCTTGTCTTCCAGAAATGCAATAAAGCTGGGTTGCAGGAAATGGGCTTTACGGATGGTTTCCCTGTCGCTGTCTGCAAGGATGAGGATGACACGAAAATTTGTGAAGGAATGTTTCTGCCTGAGCAGATGATCCAGTTCGTGTGAATCGGCAGCAAAAAGAAGAAGCAGGTCGCCGCTGCGCAGGGAGAGGGCAGATGGCGAGAGGAATGGCGAATCTCCGGCGAGAATGGTCATGTTATCCAGTTCGGAGAGAGCGGACAACTGCTGAAGATAGCGTCTGCTGCTGTCAGATTCTCCCGCTGCATAAAAAAACGTATTCATGCTTCCTCCTGTGTTTTTTATTACTACCGGGTAGTGTAGCAGGAAGCATGCCAGAAGACATGTTTGATGCTAGCTGTGCTTACATCTTGATATTACATGAAGATATATTTTATCAATAGCCGCGTGGAAGGACGTCCCGGGAAGTTGCACACAAAAGTGAACAGGGTAATGGTCACTTTTGTGAACAATGCTTCGGGCTGTTGAATGGGGAGGTCCGGGTGGAACGGGATGGTGATGGTATATCTGTATTATGGTTGCAGGGTGATCTGTTTGTTTCACATGCAACAATAGATGCAGGAAACCGGATTCAGGTGGAGTTTTTCAAACCGTATTTTTCCCGCAGCTGATAGAGGCGGGTTCGGGAAAGCTTTGATATGGTGCAGGCAAGGGTGATATTCCCCCCGGTATGGTGAAGAAGATCCTGAATGTACTGGTGTTCACAGTTGTTTTTATGTTCCTGCCATGAAGTAGGTGCAGGCGGCACCACGGCTGCCATGGGAATGGAGGGGGGGATTGACGGCCCTGTTGTCTTCATTGTGCATTTTGCATGGTTTACGCGGAAATGTTCCGGCAGGTGATTGGCAAACAGGGTTGGAACCCCCACGGCACAGGCAACAACCTGTTCCAGTGTCTGCTGCAGCTCCCGAATGTTTCCCGGCCAGTCATAACTCATGAGATGGACAATAAAATCCGGATCAATCCCTTTGCACTGCATATTGGAGCGGTCGCATATCTGTGCCAGGAAGTATCTGGTCAGCGCCTTGATGTCTTCCTTTCGTTTTCTTAAAGGGGGCGGGCTGCAGGAAAAGGCATTCAGCCTGTACAACAGGTCTTTTCTAAATGTCCCCCTGGCGACGCAGTTATGAATATCCACGTTGGTTGCGGCAATAACCCGAAAGTTGCTCTGTTTTTCCCGTGTGGATCCAACGGGACGGAAGACGTGTTCCTGCAGCAGTCGTAAAAACTTTTTTTGTATCTGCAGGGGGAGTTCTCCAATTTCGTCAAGGAACAGGGTTCCACCGTCGGCAAGCTGAACAAGCCCCTCTCTGCTGCTTTCTGCTCCCGTAAAAGCACCTTTTTCATGTCCAAAGAGGGTGGATTCGATAAGGGTTTCCGGTAAAGCGGCACAGTCAACGGTTATGAAATTACCGGCGGCACGTCGGCTGTTTTTGTGAATCGTTCGGGCAAAGAGATCTTTTCCTGTTCCGGTTTCGCCGGTGATGAGGACGCTTGCATCGGAAGAGGCTGCCTTGGCAACGTGATCCAGGCATTTTGTCAGGAGGGAACTGCTGCCCACGATATGATCCCTGCGCAGTACGATGGGAATGGAGTTTTCCCTGTGTTTTTCCCTGCGGTACTGCAGCACCCGGGTCAGGTGAAGCAGGAGTTCGCGGATGACATTGGGTTTTTCAATGTATGCCCAGGAACCGCTGGTAATCGCTTTTTCCGCCCCATTCACGTCACCTTTACCGGTTATAATGATGACCTCGGGAGAAGATGCTGCTGTTTTCAGTTCTGCCAGTACATCCAGACCGTTTCCGTCGGGCAGCTGCACGTCGAGAAAGATAACATCATAGTTGCCTGCTGCTACCTGCGGCATACCTTCTGCAAGTGTTGCAGCACAGTCTGCATGGTGGCCGGAGCGTTGCAGATGGGTTGTGAGCATTTCCTGGAGCATGATGTCATCATCAATGATAAAAATTTCAGCCATTGTCCAGCACCTCTCTCACAGCGTTTGCCAGTCTGTGTTTTAAAATAGGTTTAAGAATAAATTTTTTTATTCCAATGGCGATTGCCTGCTCATTCGTCATAGTCTCGCTGAATCCGCTGCATAAGATAACGGGAAAATCGGGGTGCAGTTGAAGCACTTCTTTCGCAAGAGTTATTCCGGTCATTTCAGGCATGGTCATATCGGTAATAAGAAGGTCAAAGTTATCCTGATTTCTTTTGTAATGATTCAGTGCATCCCGCCCATTGCCGAAGGCAGTCGTCGTGTAGCCGAGATTGTGGAGCATTCGCTGCAGAAGATCAATGATCGCCGGTTCATCATCAACGAGCAGGATGTGTTCATGACCTGCCGGAATATTCTCGATACGGACAGGTGTTGAATTTCCCACATCTCCATTGATAACAGGAAGATAGACATGAAAGACAGTCCCTTCTCCCACACGGCTGCGAACAGTGATTTCCCCCTTGTGCTGCCTGATGATACCGTGAATCACCGAGAGGCCGAGTCCGGTGCCTTCTCCTGTCTTTTTGGTGGTGAAAAACGGGTCGAAAATTTTGTCCAGAGTGGCAGCATTTATTCCGCAGCCGGTATCACGTATCTGTAGATCGAGGTAGGTTCCCGTCTCCAGCCGGGCAGATTGAAACAGTGAGTCCGCATCTGTTATCAGTATCTCAGACAGGGTAACGGTAAGGGTCCCGCAGTCGTTTCTCATGGCATGTCTGGCATTTGTGCAGAGGTTCAGCAGCACCTGGTGAATTTGGGTCGGGTCTGCCAGTACCTGGCGGCACTCTGAGTCGATGTGTTGCTCTATACGGATGGTTGCCGGCAGTGAGGATTGCAGCAGTTTAAATGCTTCTTTGACAATGCTCTGAATATGGATGGGAGTAAACTGGATTTCTGTCTGGCGGCTGAAGGCAAGAATCTGCTTCACCAGTTCTGCCGCCCTGTTTCCAGCTTTTAAGAGCTGCACAATATCCTGTCGGGCGGGTTCATCTGCGGGGAGCTGGTCCTTTGCCATTTCCCCGTATCCGAGGATGGCTGCAAGAATATTGTTGAAATCATGGGCAATTCCTCCGGCAAGGGTGCCGATGGCTTCCATCTTTCCTGCCTGTCGCAGCTGTTTCTCAAGGGACACTTCACGGGTAACATCACGCTTCATGGCGACGAAATTTGTGACCTGTCCCTGATCGTTGTGTACTGCTGTGATGGTGGCGTCTTCTTCAAAGAGCGAGCCGTCTTTTTTCCTGTTGATCAGGTGTCCGTGCCATGCTCCTTTCTGAAGAAGGTCGTTCCACATCTGTTTGTAAAAAACAGCATTGTGTTTACCACTCTTCAGGAGACGCGGGTTTTCTCCAAGTATCTCTTCCCGTCTGTATCCGGTGAGCTTTTCAAAGGCAGGATTGGTATACTGAACATCCCCCTTCAGATCTGTAAGTATCACACTTTCATACGCCTGGTCGATGGCGTGCAGCAGCAAGTCCTGTTTTTCCCGCACGATGTTCAGTTCATTGAATTCACTTATCGAGCGGGCTATTCCATCTATCAGATCCCGCTCTTCTTTCAGAAACGGTCCTTCGTCCCGTGGTGGTTGCTCTTCAAGATAAAAGACTTCAACGGCACCACATGGGGTGCCGTGTATGATGATCCCGGCACTTTGTTTCCATTGTGTTTCCGCAAACGGTTCGCTGATCCATTCCTGATCGTGAAATGTGAGTCTTGCACAGGTGATCTCCGGATACTGCCAGGCGGGCGGCAGTAATGCGACAAGTTCCCGGTGTGTTTCCTGCATGGATTTTTGCTTGCGAATCAGTTCAGCCACCGCATACATGCAGTGCAGTTCTTTGATTCGCTCCCCCATGTCGCCGAGCAAGTCATTTTGTCCGATCTCTATCTCTCTGCATCTGGAAATGCTTTCTGTGAGCTGCCGGTTTACGTGCAGCAGGGAACGATAACGCCAGAATGCCATGGGAAGTGCCACGACAAGGAGGAGAAGGATACCCAGGGCTGAGATTCGTTTTGCTGTCCAGTAGCGTTGTTTTTCACTGAACCATTTCTGCTGAAACTGCTCGAAAAGAGATCCCTTGGCAGATTTCAGATCTCTGGTGTACTTGTCCACTGTTGGCAGTATATCAGCGTGAGGACCAGCTTTGTGCATGGCAAAATAGGCGGAGGAGGGGTTGAAGACGATGGAAGTCTGATAGATGTCGCTTACCCGCTGTTCTGAAAAGCCGAAGGTGTTGTTTATTGCCACAGCGTCCACTTCATTTCTGTGAAGGGCGGCTATTGCTGCGGGATTATCACCGAAAAAGACATAGTGTGCCTGGATTCCAAGATCTGCCAACAGGTTTTGCAGGGCTTCGGAGGTTGAGCTTTTTCGTACGACTCCGATTCTTTTATTTTGCAAATCGAAGAGGGTGTTTATTTTCAGTTTATGGGTGTATATTGTTTCCCAGAATGTCCATACCGGCTCCTGAGAGAAACTGAGAAACTCCAGTCGTTCACTGTTTTTTTCAAGGGCAGGAATTATGTCCAGTTTCTTTTCCCGGATCAGCTCAAAGCATTCCTCCAGATCGCAGGGAATGTATTCAAGATTCCATCCTTCTTTTTCTGCTGTATAGTTGAGGATATCAACAAACAGTCCTTGTGCACTGTCTTCATAGTAAACGATTGGTTTATTTGGAAAAATTCCGACTCGAAGTGCTTTCCTGTTGTTTGCTGCTGCAGGCAGCGACCCTGTGACACAGAGAAGGATGAGTACGAGTGTTGCGATGTGTGGGGTGGTACCACTGATAAATTGTCGAAATGGAGAAATCATGGAAAGGGTGTCGCGGCTTATGAGCATTTTTGGCTTTTGTTTCTGTACATCGCCGAGTCTGCTTTGGAAAGAAGGGTCTCTACGTCCAGACCGTCTTCGGGATACATACTGATTCCCCCACTGACTCCCACCTGCCGATGAAGCGTGTCGGTGTCGATGTCGAGTTCGATCGGTTCTTCAATCGCAAAGGCCAGTTTATCAAAAACGCCTTCGGCTTCGCCGCGGTTGTTGGTGTGCAATAAAACGACAAACTCGTCTCCTCCCATGCGTGCCACTGTATCTTCATCGCGAAGCAGTTTTTTCATTCGCAGGGCGACCTCCTGCAGCACTTTGTCACCCGCCTTATGACCGAGGGTGTCATTTATTTCCTTAAAACGATCAAGGTCAAGGTAAAGGATGGCAAAGAGTGTCTGGTTCCGTTTGGCACGGGCAAGAGCCTGGGAGAGCCTGTCGTACAGGAGATTGCGGTTCGGGAGTTCGGTGAGTGTGTCGATGGTGGCAAGCTGCCGTAATTTTTTTTCTGCAGCAAATTTCTTACAGTTTGCAGAGGCGGCTTTCCAGCTTCCGATGCCGAGGATGAAGACAAACAAGATATTGAGATAGATAAATTTTGCCAGGTAGGGGTGCTGGTAGCGGGTAAGAACTTTTCTGGACACAAAGGAAACCAGTTTCCAGTAATAATTGCGGTTGGTGAGTGGTGGGTGAGTGGCGGGCTCAACCATGCTTGAATTGTTGCAGGATGTGATCTTGTCGGTAAAGGGGAAGATGGTTGCAAAGGTGTACAGACCCTGTCGGGTGGTAAATTGTCCGGTTTCCTTGCTGTTTATGGTATTCCAGGCCTTCTTGTCCTGGTTTTTCAGTGTTCTCTCAACCCGTGCCGGAAACATGAAGCCCCAGTTTTTTTCGGGGCTGTCCGAACGCAGCCAGTAACCGTCCGAATTGAGCAGCATGATTTCTCCGGCACTGACGGCAGACAAGTCGTCCATGCGGCTGGTAATTGCCTGTCCCCTGTAATTGATGATAATAACCCCTTCCCTGGTATCGTTTGGACCAATAATGGGCATACCCAGACGAAGCATGGGATTCAGGGGCTTTTCAACGATGCCGTGTTCAATATTCAGATCGAGGGGGGAAGCGAAGATCTTACCCTTGCTGAGGGCCAGGGTATCCCTAAAGTAATAGCGGTTGCTTTTATCCTGAAGCTGGTCGGCAGGAATTACCTGGGAGTGATTGTCTGTCCTGTCTATCCTGACCCTTTCCATTCCATCGGAATCCAGCAGTCGTATCTGGACGTACATCTTTTTATATATGGAAAAGGAATAAAATCCTGTCCTGGTGATTTCCAGAAGTTCTTCAGCAGAGATCTGACTGCGGTGAAAAGTGTAATGGTCAACCAGGATTTTCAGGTCGGAGATTACATCCTGCATCATACTGTGGATAATTTTTTCCTGCTGCTGCACGATAAAATGCTCTTCCTGACGAAAGGCCTCCCTTCGTGTCCTGTTGGCATAAAAATAAAAACCGATGGAAAGGGTGAGGACAAGCAGGGTCGCCGGAATAAAAATAAAGAGAAATTCTTTTATGAAAACAGGAGACCTTTTTTCGTGTGGAGAATGAGTCATCGTATTTTTCAGAAGTCAGTTAGCAGTGGGAGTTGCCGGTGAAGCACAGGTGCCGGTACCCATTCAGACAGCCTGTCCCACTGAAGAGGCGCATTGTATGCTGTTTGGTTGAATGTTTGTGGTGATCTGCTTTTTATTTAATCACAGACAAAAATTAAATTACACCAGATTTTTTTCTGCCGGTCTTTTCCTTTGCCCTTTCTCCCGTTTCCTTTTACTCTTTGACCATGGAAAATAAATACAACAGAGAGTACAGGCTGACAGCAAGTTGTGCCGCCGGACTGGAAGAATTGCTTGCAGGTGAGCTGCATTCGTTTGGGGCAAAAGACGTGGAGCACGCCAAAGGACTGGTTACCTGGAACGGTTCACTGGAAAGTGCCTACCGCTGCTGCCTCTGGTCGCGCTATGCTTCCCGGGTCTTTCTCTCCATTGCCTCCTTTGCAGCACCCGATGAGGATGTGCTGTATCAGGGAGCTCTGGAAGTGGACTGGTCGCAGCTTATAAGTGTTTCCGATACCTTTGCGGTGGACTGCAGTCTCAGCAGGTCGGCGATAACGCACAGCCGTTTTGCAGCCCTCAGGGTAAAAGACGCTTTGGTCGACCAGTTTCGCGAGCAGTGTGGTGAACGGCCAAGTGTTGCTGTGGATCGTCCCGATATCCGTATCCGGCTCTATATTCATGAGAATCAGGCAAGCCTTTCCCTGGATCTTTCCGGCGAAAGTCTGCACCGACGTGGATACCGGTCTGACGGCGGTGGTGTTGCCCCTCTGAAAGAGAGTCTGGCTGCGGCCATTGTCAGTCTCGCAGGTTGGCAGAAAATGGATTCTGCAAAAAACATGCTTCTTGATCCCATGTGCGGTTCCGGGACACTGCTTATTGAAGCGGCGCTTATTTTCGGGGATGTCGCTCCCGGTCTCTCCCGCAGCTATTTTGGTTTTCTTGGCTGGCGGGGGCATGATTCCTCTTTGTGGCAGAGTCTGGTGCAGGAGGCCGTGGAGCGTGAAGAGGCCGGGCTTACAAAAAAATGGCCGCAGATGCTTGGTTATGACGCCGACCCGCGTGCTGTTGCCCTTGCCAGGCAGAATATCGAAAAGGCAGGGCTCGATGACAGGATCGTTGTCAAACAGAATCAGCTTGCCCATTTGCGTCGTCCGGCGGCAAAGGGATTGCTGGTGACCAATCCGCCCTATGGCGAGCGTCTTGCTGAAAAAGATGAAGCGGAACAACTGCATCGCGCCCTTGGGAGGATCTGCAAAGAGGAACTGGATGGCTGGCAACTGGGAATCTTTACCTCCAATCCCGATTTTGGTGATCGTATGGGCATCAAATGGGATTCGGCACACCGCCTCTACAACGGTCCCATTAACTGCCGCCTGTTCTGCGGTACGGCAAGAAGAGATGAGCCGCAGGAATTTTCCTGGCAGATGGTAACAGAGGGGGCACCGGCAGAAGGGGCGGAGTTTGGCAATCGACTCCGCAAAAATGCCAAAAAAATGCTGAAATGGGCGAGGAAAAACGGTATCCGCTGTTTCCGCATCTATGACAGGGATCTTCCCGACTATAATATCTCTGTTGACTGTTATGAAAAATGGCTTGTGGTGACAGAGTTTGCAGCACCTGCCACGATAGATGAAAAAAAAGCGGCGGATCGTTTTCGCCAAAGTCTTGTTCAGATCCGCCATCTGTTCGGGGTGCGCAGGGATCGGGTCTTTCTAAAAACCCGCCGTAAGCAGAAGGGTAAGGCACAGTATCAGAAGCAGAGTAGCAGGCAGAAGATGCATGTTGTCCGTGAAGGGGACTGTTACCTGCTGGTGAATTTTTCAGATTATCTTGATACAGGGCTTTTTCTTGACCATCGAAATATTCGTCTGCGCATCGGCAGGGAGATTGCCGGAAAACGTTTTCTCAATCTTTTCGGGTACACCGGCTCTGTCTCTATCCATGCGGCTGTGGGCGGGGCGGCAACGACCACCACCGTTGATCTTTCCCGCAAGTATCTGGATTGGGCACGAATGAATCTGGCACTCAACGGGTTTGGCGGACTTGCCCACGAAATGATAAAGGCGGATTGTGTGCAGTGGCTGCGGGAGGCAAGGGGGGAGTATGATCTGATTTTTATGGATCCGCCCACCTTTTCCAACACGAAAAAAGAACGGAGGGTGTTTGATGTGCAGCGGGATCATCGACAGCTTATAGAGCAGGCGATGAATCGATTAGCAGCAGACGGGGTGCTGATATTTTCTACAAACTTCAGACGATTCAAGATGGATGAGTCCATTGAAAAATATTATGTGCTGAGAAATATCAGCCGGGATTCCATCCCCAACGATTTTTCCAGAAGCAGTAAAATCCATCAATGCTGGGAAATTCGTAAAAACAGTGTTTGAGTCGCTCATTTGAAGCCGGGAGCAGGAGGAGTATGGTTCAGGAACAGAGTCCGCAGGAATTGAAAAAGCGCATGGCGGCAGGGGAGACCTGCGTGATTAACATCGTTGCCGCCTGGTGTCCGGATTGCACCAGGCGGCAGCAGCCGCATTTTTCGGGGTTTGTGCAAAAAATGGAAGCGGCGGCGATTCCCGTCTATCAGTGTGTGGTGCAGGAGGAAAAACTGGTCTTTTGTTCAGAGGATCACAAAGCACTGACCGATGGTTTTGGCGGGCACGGATATCCACGGACGGTTCTGCTTGTTCAGGGAAAAATGGTGGATTCCCGGGTGGAGGTGATGGACCCTCTGGCCCTTGGGATGCTTGCCGATGAATTTATAGCCAGGCTGTAGCTGTTTTTTTGTATCCTGTCGCTTACAGACTGTTTTGATGAACTTTTAAATTAAAAAAAGTTCTATGTCTCTTTTTTGGGCGGGAATTTTAGAATCTTTCCTTTTTTCTTCACAGGGACAACTCCGCATTTTGCACAGTTTTGACATCCGCTGCTGAACATGGACTGAATATGTTTGATGAGGATAATGCGGCAGTCCGGGCAGAGCTGCATGATAAATTCCTGATAGACGTCGTTCAGGAGTTCCACTTCATCTTTACCACTGATCTCGGCAATTGCCTGGGCAATGAGCTTATCCGGATTTTTCAGGTTGGGGATGGTTGCGTCTTTACCGGCAACAATCTCGGTGCGGCAGTGGTAAAACAGTTCTCCGTCGGGCAGAGGCTTTCCGCATGAATCACAGTTTCGTTCCTGAATATTTGAAATATCACTCATAGTCTCTCCAGTGCATTCCCGCCAAGAATTCTGGCAGTTAGATTCTCCTTCAGCTGCAGGTTTTCCAGTTGCCGTATGCAGTGCGTCTGATTGGCCCACGGAGAATCGCTGCCGAAAAAGAGATACTCGGGCGGATGATTGTTCAGCATGCGTGTCACCTGCTCTACCGGAAGATACTGGAGTGCAAAGGAGATTTCCATAAAAATCTCTTTGCCGATAAGGAGTTCCTCTACCTCGTCCCACAGTTTCCAGCCGCCGAAATGGGTGGCAACAAGGCGAAGATCGGGGAATGTTTGCTGCAGTTCCAGGACCTTTGCCGGATCGGCACAGCGAGTGTTGGGAAAGCCGATATCGTATCCGCAGTGGGGAACAAAGAGGAGTCCGGTTTCGCTGAGTGTTTCATAAAGGGGCTGCATCCGCTCTTCATCCAGGGAAAAATTCTGATAATAGGGGTGCATCTTGATACCGGCAAAGCCCAGGGCATGAATGGTGTGGATCTGCTCTACACAGTCCGGATCAGCCGGGTGAACAGAGGGCAGGGGGATCAGTCGATCGGAGCGAATCTCCTGTGACCAGTCGAGGATGGTCTGAAACTGCTCGGGGCGGGTGGCGATGGAGCAGATGACGCTGCGATCAATTCCCGCCTCATCCATGGAGGCGAGAAGGGAGCTTACTGTTGCACGGGTATGGGCCTTTATTTTTCCGATTTCCTCCAGTGCCGGGATCGCTTTTTCTGCCACTGCGTCCGGAAAAGCATGGGTGTGAAAATCAATAATCATCCTGATCACCATCGAAGAAAAAAGAGTATTACGGCAAAGGATGCCGGAGACATTGAATAATAGTATTATCAGGACGTGAATGCACCCTTAAACTTCTCTGTCCTCCCTCCGCTTTGTGTTGTTTTCCTTTTCTATACCTGCTATCTTTTGCCGAAATCAGTGAAGGCAGGATGATCCTCAGGGCTCAGCAGGATAGTGTCGTCATGGGCTTTTGTGGCAGATTGTACATCCTGCTGTTGCCGGGTTCTCTGTTTGCCGGCAAGATAGAAGAGGAAATCAGAGTCAAATTTGTGCTTTTGGATAAAATATGAATTATTCCCGAGTCTGTCTCCATACCTTTGGATATGAGCTTCCTCCACAGGTGCTGAGTTCTGCTGCCATCGAAGAACGTCTTGCTCCCCTCTACGAGCGTCTCAAGCTGCCTGCGGGCAGATTGGAGTTGATGAGCGGAATTTCGGAACGGCGTTTCTGGAATCCGGGGACCAGACCCAGTCAGGGGGCTGCCCTTGCCGGTCAGGTGGTAATTGATAAGGCGGAGATTGATCCGCGATCTGTAGAATGTCTTATCTTTACCTCGGTTTCCCGTGATATGATGGAACCGGCGACGGCATCCTTTGTTCATCATCAGCTTGGTCTTAGTGAAGACTGTTTCCTGTTTGACCTCTCCAACGCCTGTCTCGGGTTTCTGGACGGCATGGTCATGCTTGCCAATATGATAGAACTGGGGCAGGTGAGAAACGGACTGGTTGTTGCCGGTGAAACTGCCGAAGAGCTTGTGGAATCCACCATACAGTCACTGCTTGCAGATACATCGCTCAGTCGTAAACAGATAAAACCGGCATTTGCATCGCTTACCATAGGTTCGGGGTCGGTGGCATTATATATGTGCGGTATTCAGCCCACCATGGATAAACCTCGACTGATTCGGGGCGAGTGGAAGGCAAACACCACGCATTCCGACCTTTGTCAGGGTGCGCAGAGCAGTGGTAATACGACTCTTATGAATACTAATTCCGAAGAACTGCTGGTGCAGGGAGTGAAAACAGCCCATCGTACCTGGCAGGAATTTGCCTCTGTTCCGGGCTGGAGCGCTGACGATATCGATCGGTTTTTCTGCCATCAGGTGGGCTCTGCTCACGCCCGTCTGCTCTTTGATACCCTGGGGCTGGACGCTGAAAAGAATTTTGAGACACTGGCAAAACTTGGCAATGTCGGTTCTGTTTCCGCTCCGATTACCATGGCAATGGCCATAGAGCAGGGAAAATACAGCCATGGCGAAAAGGCGGCTTTACTGGGAATTGGAAGCGGCATCAACTGCCTGATGCTTGGGGTGGAGTGGTAGAAAATGGAGAGTGTACTGACAGACAAACAGGGGCGGGATCTGCTGTATGTGGCAAGAAAGACCATTGCTGCAAAACTTAGTGCTGATAAGGATCCGGTTTTGCCGGATGATTCCGCCTTGGATGCGGGCTACGGTACCTTTGTAACCCTCAAAATCAATGGCGGTCTGCGCGGTTGTATTGGTAATCTGCAGCCTGCCGGTTCTGTTTTGGAGGGGGTGCAGCGAAATGCTGTCAATGCCGCCTTTTACGATCCGCGTTTTCAACCACTCAGTTCGCAGGAGTTTGAACAGGTACAGATTGAAATCTCGGTTCTCAGTCAGCCGCAGACGCTGCAGTATAGCGATGGTGAGGATCTTACAGGAAAGCTGAAGCCCGGCGTGGACGGAGTAATTCTTAGCCTTGGCAGTGCCGGCGCAACCTTTCTGCCGCAGGTCTGGGAACAGCTGCCGGAACCGGAGACTTTTCTGGATCATCTGTGTCAGAAGGCCGGATTGAATGCCGCTGCCTGGCGTACCGATCACCCCGAAATCGAAATTTACCAGGTACAGTCTTTTGAAGAGGAAGTGAGATGAAGGAAGTTGTGCTCAGTGACGCCTTAAGCGAGCAGGTGCGGGAAATTTATGCCGATATGGAGAGCAGCTATGACAAGGTTGCCAGGGAGTTGAAATTCAGCTGTGACGGCTGTCCCGATAACTGTTGTGATTCGTATTTTCTCCATCATACGTATACCGAATGGGCTTATCTCTGGATCGGATTCCGGGGGGAAAGTAAGGACAAACAGAAGGAAATTATGGCTCGGGCAGTGCAGTATATTGCCGACTGCGAAGAGGCGGAGGCGGCAGGTGAGCGACCGCAGGTCATGTGTCCGTTAAATGAAGAGGGTCGCTGTATTCTCTATGCCCATCGTCTGATGGTCTGTCGTACCCATGGTGTACCGGCTTCCATGCGGCGTCCGGACGGGCAGGCGTTGAATTTCCCCGGCTGTTTTCGCTGTCAGAAGATTGTAAAGAAAAAGTTTGTCCACGATTCCCAGGCACCGCAGGTGGAACGGACTCCACTCCTGCAGCGGCTGGTTGCTGTGGAGCGGGAGCTGATGGGGGAAAAGATCCATCTCTACCCGCGGGTAAAACTCACCATTGCCCAGATGCTGGTACAGGGTCCCCCTGCTATTCCTTTGCCGCATTGTGAACGGCACAGCCTGTAGAATGGAAGCAGAAAAAAAATGTATAATCCGGCAGAAGAAATCGTCCAGATAGTGGATCGCAAAAACCGGGAGGTGGAGGCGTTACCCAGGCAGATTATGCGGGCACAGGGACTTATCCACCGGGCGTGTTATATTTTGGTTTTCAACGATCAGGATGAGCTGTATCTGCAGAAACGGACAGCCACAAAAGATCTGTATCCATCTTGCTGGGATGTGGCGGCAGGCGGTGTGGTACTTGCCGGAGAATCCTATGAAGAATCGGCGGAACGGGAGCTTGAAGAAGAGCTTGGTGTTTTCGGGGTGAGTCTGACCCCCCTTTTTGATCAGTATTTTGAAGAGGACGACAACCGGGTATGGGGCAGGATCTTTTCCTGTATCCATAATGGACCTTTTCAGCTGCAGGAAGAAGAAGTGGCTTACGGGTGTTTCATGAGTGTAAGCGATATTTTTGCACTCAGTAAAAAAGAAGATTTTACGCCGGATGGCATCGATATCCTGGTGAAGGTAACAAACTAACACCGGTGATGAACGGTAAGCCGGTATAAGTACCTTCACTAAATTCTTTTCCAAAAAACACGAAAACAATTTATAAGGTACTAAATGCAAAGAAAATTATTCAGACGAAGTCGGCTGAGACGACGAAAGCAGCGTTTTATTCAAAAAGCTGCTCTTGTTTCCACAACAGGTCACCGGGCCGTGCTGCAAACGATACCGGCAGCAGCAGAAGTAGATGTAAAGGTAAAGACGCCGCAGGCTGCAGAGAAACGGGAAGGAAGACAGAGGTCGCAGAAGCATGGCACACCCCGGAAGAAGGCAAAGTGGACCCAATCCCGTTTTGTGGTGGAAAAGGAAAAGGGGAAGATGCGCTTCCACGATTTTCATCTTCCTGCCGGTCTTATGCACGGCATTGCAGATTTGAATTTTCAGTATTGCACTCCCATCCAGGAGCAGTCTCTTCCCGCAGTTATCCGCGGAAAAGATCTAATAGGCAAGGCATCCACCGGAACGGGTAAGAGTGCCGTATTTTTGATCGGCATTTTTGCCCGCCTTATTCGGGAACAGCAGCAGAAACGAAAAAACGGCATGCCGCGGGCACTGATTATTGCACCCACCCGGGAGCTGGTTATTCAGATCGCAAAAGATGCCAAGGCAATCGGCAAATATCTGCCTTTGCGGGTGGCGGAAGCGTATGGCGGCACAGATTATGACCGGCAGCAGAAGAATATCAAAAACCGGCAGGTGGATATTCTGGTGGCAACACCCGGGCGGCTGCTCGATTTTTCACGGAAGCGGGTGGTGGATCTCAGTCGGGCAGGCATCATGGTGATTGATGAAGCGGATCGGATGCTGGACATGGGCTTTATTCCTGATGTTCGTTCAATTATTTACAAGACACCGCATAAGGATAAACGGCAGACCATGCTTTTTTCGGCAACACTGACCGAAGAGGTGACAAGGCTCTCTTCCCAGTGGTGTGTTGATCCGGTATCGGTGGAAACTGAAACCGAACAGGTAGCGGTGGAAACGGTGCAGCAGATCGTGTACATGACCACCAGAGAGGAAAAGTATCTGGTTTTATACAATATTATTACCAGTCAGAAACATGATTTAATTATCGTTTTTGCCAATATGAAACGTGACGCCAAACGTCTGTACGACCGTCTTCATCGTGACGGTATTAACTGTACCCTGCTCACCGGTGATGTGCCGCAGCAAAAACGGACTGCCCGATTGGAGAGTTTTCGTAAAGGACGGGTGCAGGTCATGATTGCAACAGATGTGGCAGGTCGTGGTATTCACATTGATGATATCAGTCATGTTATTAATTATACGCTGCCCTATGAGCCGGAAGATTATGTACATCGGATTGGACGTACCGGGCGAGCAGGTGCCGACGGCATTTCCATTAGCTTTGCCGATGAGGAATCTTCTTTTTATCTGATGGATCTTGAGGAATATCTGGAAGCCCCCCTTCCCTGTGTGGAGCCGGCGGCAGATCTGCTTGTGCCGGTAAAACGAAAGCAGAACGTCAGGAAGTCGTAAGAGAGAAGGGGAATAGCAGGAGCGTGCCCCTGCGTACGATATTCCACGCCTGGCAACACCTTGAACCGTTTGCAGGGGTGATTTCCCGCGGTAAATGCAGGGTCTTTCGTTTCAGACTCTTAGTATGCTCTCCTGAAGAGCACCTGATTTCCATGGTCGGTTCTCAGGGTGGTCAGAAATCCGTCCCCTCTCTGCTGTACGGCAAATTCAAGATTTCCAAGGGTCATTTTGTATCCGTCAAAATATCCGGTATGGGTCTGTCCTGCCCAGATGGCGATAACCTCGCCCTTGGGGCTGATGGCGATGGTGGCACTGCTGTGATCGCGCTGATTGATTCCCTGAAATTTCCCTACGGCCCAAGCGGGAACAGTGCCGCCATGGTTCTGATAACCGTTGTTGCCACCGATTCCGCTGCCAATGGCAAATTCTGCCTGGCAACCCTTGTCCACCCAGACACCATGATTATCAAATCCCCATGTTCTTCCTTCCTGACAAGGATAGGAAGATAACTGCCTCAGGAGTCTCACTTGATTTGCTGTGTTTGCACGGCAGTAGGCGTACTCGTGGTTATTACTGCTGCAGATCAGTGTCTGATTGTTGGCAAATGCCGGATGCTGTGCTCCGAGCAGGATGATGCCGGCAATAAGAAGTGTTTTTATGGATATTTTCATGGATACCCCGATTGTTGTGATTGGTGTCGGTTGCCGCGTTCATCACTGGCAGTAGCATGTTTAATATTGAGAACCATTTGTGGAAGTTTGTCAAGGGTAAAGTCAATGTTTCCCTCCTGGAACAATACGTTCCGCCTGATTCGGGGTATTATTTTGTGGAGTCACTCGTTTTTACTCAAGGTATTGAAGAAAGTTCTTACAGAACGTGGGTGACAGCACTTGCAGGTATTTTTTTTGATTGGCACAGTGTGGTATTTATGCTTATACTTATGGGAAATGGAAGGATTTACCTATAACTTCAAAAAGAAGGAGAGAGTGCCCATGAGAACAATAAAACAAACCGTTACCCATGCCGGATGGCTGGTTGTTCTTGCCGGATGTCTGATCTTTTCCACGGCTTCCTTTGTTGCTGCCGAGAATGATACCTCGGAAATGTCTGTTGCAGGTGCCATGTTTATTGAAGGGAGTGTGAGAAAGGTGGTTCTAGAAACCGATACGATCACCGTGAAAAATACCGAAGGGAAGCGGGTTCGGGTGGTGGTCTCTCCGGAGACAGATTTAACAGGTATGTATGCTTTTACAGAAGTGAAGAAAGAGAGACGGGTCAAAGTCTGGTATCATCATGTCGGTAACGAAAATCGGGCGGTGAAGGTGGAACTATTGCCGGATCTTGGATGCTGAGAGAATAAAAATAAATCATGGTTAGCACTGAAGCTCAGGTAAATGCAAAATGGAACTGGAGCTCGCCCCTGCGATCAATTTTCCAGGTCTGGCAACATCTTGAATCGCTCGCAGAAGCGAGTTCCTACACCAAATTCAGACTAACTGTGCTTTGACGGTAATCACTTAAAAATTCTTTTCAGTGCCTTGCTCCTGAAAAGCTGCAATAAAAACAAGAACTTCCATGCTCAGCTTAGTGCCTTACAGATAGTTTTCTCGGAGTCTTCGCTTACCTGTTTTTTTCGCAAGAAAATTTCTAATAAGGTACGTACGCCGGCTTATCATTTATCACCGGTGTTGGAAAAAGGGCAGGTGGAAAATTTTCATCTGCCCTTTTTTGTACGCCTCATCTCTCATTTTACCATTCTGTTTTACTGTAATCCGAATTCAGCAAGTTCGATAAGAAAGGTCCATATACCTGAGAGCAGCATGAGAGTGATGGCGATAACAGCCAGCAGGGTGTCCAGATGTTTAAGGAGTTTAAGCTGTGCCTGTTTCCTTTTTCTGCCGGCAAGGGGCAGTGTGAGAAAGTGAAAACAGGGCCAGTAAGAGGCTGCTCGAAGCGTGTTACGCAGTGGGTGTTTTTTGCATAAGACCTGGGGGTGGTATCCAGCCGGAAAGGGGGATTGCAGTAAAGGACTATGCTGTTGAAATTTTTTTCTCATTTTTTCTCCTGTTGGTTTATATTTATGCGCAGTGTAACAGGGGCAGGTGCTCACAGAGTGAGCACCGTCTGAAAAAAAAGTATTTTTTTTAATTTATGAGGTTTTTGTATGCGTAACATACTTATCATGTTGATTGTCTTCTGTTTTTCGACATCTGCTCCGGCACTTGAACTTGCCGGAGTGACGATCCCTGATACCTTGAATACAGATTTACAGTTGAACGGAGCGGGAATCCGGTCAAAATTTTTCTTTAAAATCTACATTGGGGAGCTGTATCTGGAGCACCCCTCTGATACTGCTGCAGCTGTTCTTGATGATACTGGAAGGAAGCGAATGGTGATGGATATCCTGTATGACGAAATTGATGCGGAAAAACTGGTGGAGGGTTGGAACGATGGTTTTGCAGCAAATCTCAGTGAATCTGAATTAAAGGGGCTTGCTCCCCGAATAAAAGAGTTTAACGATCTCTTTATAACTGTCCGTGCAGGAGAGCAGATTGTACTTGATTATCAGCCGCAGACAGGGACTGTTGTCACCATTGCCGGAAAAGAGCGGGGAACTGTCTCAGGAGCAGATTTCAATCGGGCACTGCTCTCTATATGGCTGGGTGAACATCCGGTGACGGATGATTTACGGCAGGCACTGCTTGGAAAAAAATGATGATGATCAGCACCGAAGCTCAGGTAAATGTAAATGAGACTGCAGCTTCCCTCTGTTTTGATGAAAATCATGAAAGTAGTTCCTTTTCCGGGCGCACAACAGCAGTTTTGGGTAGGCTGATATCGAAATAATACAAAAAAAATTGGAGCAACAGGAATGTATAAGGCAATTTTTCATGTGGATCAAAATGATGAGTCGGTTATGACTTTGGCATTAAATAACGTGGTCAATCTGTTAAAGGCAATTCCGGGGGAAGAACACGATCTGATTGTTATTTTTAACGGTCCTGGAGCTCATCTGCTTGCCTGGGACGGTGTCGCCGCTCATCTTGAGCGGATAAAGGCTCTGGTAGGCGAAGGTGTTCGCTTTCAGGTTTGCAGGAATGCCATGGTTCGTTACGAAATTGCAGAGGATCAGGTGATTGAAGAGTGTGAGATCATCCCGGCGGGTATACTTTCCCTGATTAATTTTCAGAATGACGGGTTTTCCTATATCAAACCCTGATCCGCTGTCCGGTGCGGGGAGAGGTGCTATGCTGTTTCTCAGGTTCCAAGCAGGGCGGCACCCACACCGTTGCCAACGTTGCAGTGTTTAGGGAAATGTACCGTTGTTCCCAGATGATCAGCAACTGCCGGCAGAAAATAACGGGCTGCGGCACCGATGCCGATGATAGGGATTTTCAGGCTGAAGTTGACGCCCAGTACCGGATGGTCGCTGCGGCTGCTGATAAATGAGGTGAGTGATTTTCCCCAATAGCGGTGAATCACGTAATCGATAAGCATGTCTTCGATTCTTGCTGCTGTGAGGGCAACAATCTTTTTAGAAAAGCTTTCTGCGTTCATTCCTGCAAGATCCCCAAGGATTTTTGCTCCCGCCTGCGCGTTTTCTGCATTGCCGATATCAATTTTGCCGAGTACATGTAGAGCGTCCGTGGGGGTGAAGCCGGTCTCAAGAATCATCTGTTGTCTGGAGAGCTGTTCCAGCTGCTTTGCCAGGGGAACTCCTGAAATGCCGGTTGCCTCGTGGAGGCTTTGCAGCGTACATGGTCCTTTGCCGGAAAGGGTTTGAATCACGGCAGATGTCTGCCTTGCGGCATCAACCTCGGGCAGTAGGGAGATACATTTTGCTCTGTTACCTGCTCCGAGCCAGTCGCTTACTGCCGGGAAATCCTCTGTCATGGCAAGGGGAATGACCCTCCCGGGCCCGAGCAGGATCGATCCCTTACTGTCAATCTGCACATGGCTGTCCCCGCCGATTCCACCGGTGAACATATCAACGGCGTCCATATGGGTTTGCCAGTCTCCAATCTGACACCCGTCCGGAGAGAGAACTGTTTTTCCGTTTTCTATCATGGCAATGTCGGTGGTTGTGCCGCCCACATCTATCACCAGGGCGTCCTCTATTCTCTGAGAAGCTCCAAATGCAGCGGTACAGGCAGGGCCGCTTGCCACAGTGACACCGGCATGTTCCGCAGCATCTCCAATGGTGATCTGTTCTCCGTTACCGGTAATAAGGGAAACGGGACAGTGGAGCTTATTGGCCTGCATGGCATCTTTAACGCCGTCGATATATTCCTGCATAAGCGGCATCAGTTTTGCGTGCAGTGCTGCAGTGGCTGCGCGTTCCCGCATTCCGGCATGCTGACTTATCCTGTGGGAGCAGAAACAGGGCTTGCTATCGATCATGGAGATGGCCTTTTCTGTTACCAGTTCGTGGCTCGGATTATTCATGGACATGGCAGAGCAGATGGCATAGGCATCTGCATCGTTACGTAATCCGTGCAGGGTGTCGACGATATTATCAATGTCCAGAGGTTCTTCCTCTTCGCCCATGATGTTATGTCCGCCCTTAATAAAGATGGTGGCGGTGATGGGCAGGCGGAAGTGTTTGACGTAGCCGATGATGAAGGCGGCGACTCTGGCTCCTTTTTTCTCTACAACTGCGTTGGTGGCAAGGGTTGTGGACAGGGAGAGCTGCTTGATCTGCGACGGGTCGATATCTGCCTTCTGCAGCAGTTTATGCAGTGACCTGCCGGTGGAAAGAGCCAGGTGATGATGGGTGGTGGGCTCTTTTGCTGCAGCAATAACAGTTTTGCTTTCTGCGTCAAACAGTATGGCGTCGGTGTAGGTGCCGCCTGTGTCGATGCCGATAATATAGTGAGACATAAGGATGGGTGGGTATCAGGTGTTGGGTTTTAAGTGTTATTATGGTGTTGTTCGCCTGGAAAATTGCAGCGATTACGAGCGGGCTTACGAAAAAAAAGCACAAAAAATGCTGCGAAATTTCCGGAATGAAGATCCCTGGAACAGACCGTAAGCCCTCTTGCAGAATCCTAACGGACAGTGCTGCTGTTTTTACTCGCTCTTTATACCGTATCGCCGCGAATGGAGCAACACCTTGTCGTCTGCTTTTTCCTGGTGTATCTTTGCAGGGAAGGAACATTTGTTAACAAGATGAATCGGGGAGATTATGGGATTTTTACAGATTGAAGGGAAGAACTTTGTTGTTTTTGGGCTGGCAAATAAAAAATCGGTGGCGACTGCCATTGCCAGGGTGCTGCAGGAAGAAGGCGGAAACATTATCCATGTGGTTCGATCGGAAGAACGCGCAGAAGCTGCCGGAAAACTGTTTCCGGACTCTCCTGTTTGTATTTGTGATGTTGAGGAAGAGGAAAATATTGTCCGGGTACGCAGGGAGATTGGCGAGATCGTCGGCGAGGCGGATGGCGGGCGTATTGACGGGCTTGTTCATTCCATCGCTTTTGCCAACTATTCCGAAGGATTGAAGCCATTTCACGGAACCTTGAAAAAAGATTTTCTGCAGGCATTTGATATCTCCTGTTTTTCGTTTATCTCCATCTGCAATCATTTCCAGGAGCTCTTTGCCAGCGATGCGGCAGCGGTCACCATCTCTATTTCCACCACCACCATGGCGGCTGAAAATTACGGCTACATGGCTCCCATAAAGGCGGCATTGAATTCATCCATATGTTTTCTGGCTAAATCTTTTTCCTCTTTTTCAAACGTCCGTTTTAATGCGGTTGCTCCCAGCCTCTTAAAAACTTCGGCGTCTGCGGGAATCCCCGGATATGTCGACAGCTATCTCTACGCGGAGAAAGCGATACTGCGAAAAAAAGCATTGAAAACTCGGGAAGCCTCAGATACCGCTGCCTTTCTCCTTTCACCACGCTCATCGGGTATAACGGCTCAGACCATTGTGGTTGATGCAGGGATGTCTATAAATTATTTTGATAAAGAGATCGTAAACGCTGCCGTAAATGGATAAACACTGTAACGCTCTCAAATAAGGACCCAAAACATGAATAGCAAAGAGATCGCTTTAAACGAACGAATTATCGTCGCTCTTGATGTGCAGAGCCCGGATCTTGCAAAAGAGATGGTTAAACGCTGTGAATCCCATACCCGTTATTTCAAGGTGGGTCTGCAGCTCTTTATGGCAAGTTACTTCGAGGTGGTGGACTGGATCCTTGCACGTGGTCATAAGGTGATGCTGGATCTGAAATTTTTTGATATTCCGGAGACGGTAAAACTTGCCGTTGAGCAGCTGAACAGTCGGGGCGTATCCCTTGCCACTATTCACGGTAATGATGCGATTATTCGGGCTGCCATGGAGGCACGGGGAGATTTGCAGCTATTGGCAGTTACCGTACTGACAAGCTTTGGTGAGGAGGATCTGCGCGCCATGGGGATGACCCAGTCGGTGGAGGATCTTGTTCTGTTTCGGGCCCGTCGTGCCCTTAAACTCGGCTGCGATGGAGTGGTTTCTTCGGGGCTTGAAGCTGAACGGCTGCGAAATGATCTCGGGGAGAAACTGCTGATTGTCACTCCCGGTATCAGGCCCGGGGCAAATGTCCGTGACGGTTCCGATGACCAGAAGCGTATTATCACTGCTGGACGGGCCGTTGCAACTGGTGCCGATCATGTTGTTGTCGGGCGCCCCATAACCAAAGCAGAAGATCCTGCCCGGGTCATTGCAGCGATGCAGCAGGATATTGAGTCCGGCCTTGCGGGCTAGGAGGCTGTCCGAGAATGCCCTCTCTACCAGACTCTTCCTTATTTTCAGAATTTTATCCTGAGAATATCAGCTATATGCCTGCGGTAAAATTTTGAAAATGCCTCGATTTTGAACGAAATGCCTATTCTCGGACAAGCTCCTGGTTGTTCGTTTCATTTTCTTGCCGCAGATCGGTGTACAGCAGAGCAGCTTGCCTCTGTGTATCCGAAACGGGAGCAGAGAAGGCAATTGCAGCGTTTCTCTTCCTTTTTGCATGACCCGTCGGCGGGAGGACGTTATTTTATGTTTGCCGTGTGCAATACAAGAACAGCTGCTCTGCTTCATCTCTGTGCGGAGCAGCGACGTCCCGCTTTATATAGAATCCGCGGTCTCTATACCCATCCAGATTTCCGCAACAGATCCCTGGCAACGCGTATTTTACGACTTGGCTGCATGTGCCTGACAGAATTTTATCAGGCACGGGAAATTCGTTCATTTGTTGTCCCGACAAACGCTGCATCCCTTGCAGCCCATGAAAATGCAGGATTCTCAGCAGGTGAGGCAGGCACAGAAAGTGTGAGGCACCATCTCTGTCTCACATGGTACAGGGAAGTTTTTTGAATTACTGAATGGAAACACATTGAAATTTTATTTAATTTGGTAGTACACTTGTTAATGGAAAATACAGGGGTGAGTGAAAAGGTTTTTAAATTCGAACAGATTGAAGCGTATGTCCATTGTCCAGAAGCGAATTTATATAAGGGTTCCCATCACCGGTGATGCCGTTGTTTGTGATGAAAGTGGTGTTCAGATAAAGACGAACACCATCGATATCAGTCCTGGCGGGGTAGGGCTGGTTGCACCGTCAACCACACTCGGTCCGGCTCAATATCAGATTGAAGTGACCACCGCCGAGGGCGAGAAGATAGAATTTGCAGCCACTCTTATTCGCGAAGATGAAACAAGCGTCGGCTTTAAGACTTCTGATATTGATAAAGAAAATTTACAGATCATTGCCAATCTTCTGGCAGAGTTTCAAACAAGCAATGAATTTATTAAACAGATGGATGCCCACGATCTGCTGGAACAGAGCTTTACTGACGAGGATGGCAACGAGGTCACCATAAGCTTTGAAATCGGTTCTGAAAAAGAGTAGATATTTTTCCCCTTTATCCCTTTTTGTACATGAGCTTTTCGGGCAGGGGCCGATAGTCTTCCCGGTATTATTCTGTTTCTTCCCCTGAGAAAAACACGGTTCTGGCATTCTCAAGGGAGTTCTTTTTGCCGAAAAGGGTGATAATATCCCCCGGGTTAAAGCAGGTATTGCCGCGGGGGATATGCAGGACTCCTTCCCTGTCGAGAGAAACGACATTTACCGGCTCACTGAACTGCAGTTCCTGCAGTTTTTTTCCCACTGCGTAGTGTCCTTTTTTCAGACAAAATTCCATAAAGTCATTGTAATGTTCCCGGCGCAGGGTGAGGTCACCCTCCAGCATCTGCCCCCGTTGTTTACGTACAATACCCACGTCATAGGCACGCAGGATGTCGCTGCGGCTGATAAGACCGAGCAGTTCTTTTTCTGAGGACCTTGAAACAACCGGCAGGCGGGCAAGATCCCTTGGTGCCATTTTCTGAATGGCAGTCCAGATGGGTTCATCTGCAAAGACTGTTATCGGATTGGCAGTTGCAAAATCTTCCACTTTTAAGGAACGGAGATCTACTGCCGACTGGGAAAGAGTTTTTTCAAGATCCTGCAGGGTGACGATTCCGGTCAGTTCTTCCTTATCATTTACAACCGGAAATCCCAGCAGGTTCGTCTCCTGAAATTTCTGATACAGTTCTGCAAGGGACAGGTCTTTATGAACGGTGACCAAATCCTGATTCATCACCTCGCGTATCTGCACTCCCTGCATAATGTCCATATCCCGTCCCTGTTCAAAACGAATGCCCCGTTTGACAAGCTTTATGGTGTAGATGGACTCCTGCTGCAGATATTGGGCAAGGTAGGAGGCAGTCACCGCTGTGAGCATAAGGGGAAGAATCAGGGCATAATCATTGCTCATTTCAAAGACGATGAGCATGGCAGTGAGGGGTGCACGGGCACAGGCGGAAAAAACAGCTGCCATGCCGACAAGGGCATACGCTCCCGAAGGCCCTGCAAGTGCAGGCTGCCATGCGTCAAAGAGTTCTCCCATTGCACCTCCAAGCATGGCACCGATAAAAAGGGAAGGTGCAAAGACACCTCCGGAATTGCCGGAACCAAGAGTAAAGGAGGTGGCAAGGGGTTTAAGAAAAACAAGCACTGCCAGAATCCAGAAATTGATTCGTCCATGCAGTGCCTCTTCAATAAAGGTAAAGCCGGAACCGTACACATGGGGGATATTTTCGATCAGCGGCATCCCGAGCTGAAATTCCGTCGGGTTGCTGTAACTTGCTCCGGTGAGTTGCAGGTAGCTGAATCCCAGAAGTCCAAGAAGCAGAGCTCCCACAGCCGGTTTGAGTGCCAGGGAGAATTTCCAGTTATCAAAAATATCTTCGAACCAGGAAAGCATTTTGATAAACAGGACTCCCACCAGGGCTGCGACTATACCAAGGAGCAGATAGAAAAGGATGGTGATCGGAGAATCCATGGTGTAGGTGGGAACAGTGAATGCTGGACGGTCTCCAAGATAGAGCTGGCTGACAACGGCTGCTGAAACAGAGGCGATGACCACATTGCCGAATGCCCGCACCTGCAGCTCGGACATCAGCACTTCGATGGAGAAGGCAACGCCGGCAATGGGGGCATTGAATGTGGCGGCAATACCGGCTGCCGCCCCGCAGGCAACAAGGTTTTTGATACGATCGTCAGAGAGATGCAGTATTTGTCCGGTCATCGATCCAAGGGTTGAGCCTACCTGGACAATGGGCCCTTCACGACCTGCCGAACCGCCTGTACCGATGCAGAGGGCGGATGCGAGTATTTTGGCAATTGCCACCCGTGGACGGATTCTGCCGCCGCGCATGACAAGGGCCTGCATAACTTCGGGAACTCCGTGCCCTTTTGCCTCCCTTGCAAACCAGGCAATCAGCGGCCCGGCAATGAGTGCACCGGCGATGGGCACAAAGACATAACTCCAGGCACCCATGTGGGGAAAAAGAAGCTGCACCGTGGTGTATGAGCGGTTCTGGATAATGGCTATAAGGCGAATGAAAAAAACTGCGGCAAGACCTGTGGAACCGCCGATCACAACGGAGAGAATGAGAAGCAGCAGACCTTCCGGTGGTGTTGTTTTGTCGAGAAGTGCACTGAAAGGATTCCGTTTCATGGCAGCATGCCCCTTGGGTGAGTCTGTTTGTAATCCGGACGGAGAATACAAATCACTGCCGGAGTACAGACCATAACAAACCGTAACACCGGGAAAAGTAGAAGTCAATGTCAGCATTGTCCGGTTATGGTTCTGCAGGAAGATTCAGGCCCTGTTTCAGGAGCGGGGGGAAGGGTTTTCCCGGATGGGTCAGCAGCTCACCTGATGACTGCCCGGGGGCGAATTAATGAATCGGGAGAGAGAAAAAAATTGTGGGCAGCAGCTGATATACGCTATACTTCTTAGCAGTCAGTTTAATACTATTCCCATGTATTTGAGAGGTCATCTATGTCTAAGTGGTATGTTGCAGTAAATGGAGAGTCCCGTGGACCTTTAGCCGGAGCGCAGATACGAAGCGGTTTGCAGTCCGGAGAGTATGATTCTGCCACCATGGTCTGGCAGGAAGGCTTTGCCGACTGGCTGCCCATCGGCAAGGTGGATGAGTTGCTCAATCCTCCGGCACCTGCTGCCAGTGCACCGCCGCCCGTTTCTACGTCCCGGGCACATGAGATTGACTATGAGATTTTCGGTCATGAGATGCAGTTTGTGGAAATTGAACTGGATCCGCAGGAGAGTGTGATCTCCGAGGCGGGTGCCATGATGTATATGACCGACCAGATACAGCTGGAGACTATTTTTGGTGATGGTTCCGAGGCCTCCCAGTCCGGCGGCTTTTTTGATAAGATGCTGGGGGCCGGCAAGCGTCTTATTACCGGTGAAGGGCTTTTTATTACCATGTTCACCCACACCGGTTCTGGAAAGGGACGGGTGGCATTTGCCTCCCCTTATCCGGGAAAGATCATTCCCCTTGATCTGAAGAAATATGGCAACAGACTGATCTGTCAAAAGGACGCCTTTCTCTGTGCTGCCCGCGGCGTTGCCATGGGTGTTGCCTTTCAGAAAAAGATCGGTACGGCACTGTTTGGCGGTGAAGGTTTTATTATGCAGCAGCTGGACGGAGACGGATACTGCTTTGTCCATGCAGGTGGTACGATTATTGAGCGGGAACTGGTCGCTGGCGAGCGGTTGAAGGTGGATACCGGCTGTCTGGTCGCACTTACTCAGACAGTAGAGTATGATATTGAATATGTGGGAAATGTGAAATCTGCTATCTTCGGTGGTGAGGGATTCTTTTACGCCACTCTTGAAGGCCCGGGGCATGTCTGGCTGCAGTCTTTACCCTTTTCACGACTTGCCGGACGCATCTGGGAAGCTGCTCCGCAAACGGGCGGTCAGACGGTCGGGGAAGGTTCTGTACTTGGCGGTATTGCCAATATGTTTGAACGGTAGCAAATTAGTACAGGGTCTTGCTTCACAGGGACCTGCCCCTGCAGGTGGGGGGCAGGTCCCTGGAAGATATTGCAGAGAGCACGGATTGCGGTGCAGCCGGCTTCCCTTATAGCTGCTGTTCCTCAATAAAGTCTTTTATATCAGTCCCAAGATTCAGTTCTGCCGCCAGCCTGTCCATCCACTCCCGTTCCTGCGGAGTGTCGATGGTTATGGCACGCACTGCCAGCATATACATGCTTCTGCAGGTTGCAGGGTCTTCCATGCCGCTGGTGAGTTCCTCTATTGTGAGGGGGCTGTCCATTTCCTGCAGGAGAAAGTTCTTCTCCTCTTCTTCCAGTCTTGCTCCGTCAAGTTTTTTTAGAACCGTCGCTTTTTCTTCATCATCCATAACGCCGTCTGCGTGGGCGGCCGCAATCATCACCTGAATCATACGCAGAGCCAGCTCATCGCCCTGAACAGCCGCAGGGGGCTTCTGTGCTTGTGTCTGTGCTCCGGGGGGCGGTGGAGGAACCGGGGGAGTACTTCCTGCAGAAGCACCCGGAGGAGGGGGCGGAGTAGATGGTGTGGGCGGAGGTGTCGGAGCTGTTCCCGGGGGAGATGCTGCCTTCTTTTGCTGTTGATCCTTAAATATTTCCATTGCCCCGACGCCAAGACCGACAATGGTCATAAGCCCTGCACCGGATGTAAGGGAATCGGCGATACCCCCTTTTTTCCCGGAGCCGCCGATGATTTCTCCAACTATTTTTCCAAGTAGTTTTTCTGTGTTAAACATAACTGTTCCTGTCGTTTACGTTTCTTTTAAATATTCAGATGATTGACTTAAGCGTGTGATCCAGTTCTTCAAGGTTAAAGGGCTTGGCGATGGCTGCTATAAATCCGAATTCGGTGCAATGTGCCATAACCGGATCGTTGGAGTAGCCGCTTGCCACAATTACTTTGGCCTGCGGGTCGATTTTCAGAATTTCCTGAACCGTCTCTTTCCCCCCCATTCCTCCAGGAATTGTAAGATCCATAATGATAATGTCAATGGGGGTGTCACTGTTCTGCAGCTCAGTATAGCGGCTGATTGCCTCATTTCCGTCAACCACAGGAACAACGCTGTGTCCGAGATGTTCGAGCAGAGAAGTGGCAACGGTGCGCAGCATGGTGTCGTCATCCATCACCATTATTCTGGCAGATTGTGATGTGCCGGAAGGAGTCAGTTTCTTTTCATGTTTGCACACTGTTTCCTCTGAGGCAGGGAGGATCAGGGTGAATGAAGATCCTTCACCCGGTGTTGACTGCACCTCTATATGACCGTTGTGTTTTTTTATAATGGAATGACAGATTGCCAGACCAAGGCCGCTGCCTTCGGGTTTCGTGGAAAAATAGGGATCAAAGACCTTGTCGACAATATTTGAGGAAATTCCTGTTCCTGTATCGTGAACCACGATTTTCACATACGAGCCGGGCGGCAGTCCGGCAATGTCCTGTCCGCTGTTTTCTATATTGCTGCAGTAAATATCCACACAGCCCCCCTTGGGCATGGCATGTATGGCATTGATGATAAGGTTCTGGATGACCTGACTGAACTGACCCGTGTCCACATTGACCAGCTTGAGGTCTTTGGGGAAATCATAGCTGCAGGAAACAGAACTTCCGCGAAGAACAAAGTCTGCAGACTCTTTAATGAGCTGGGGCAACGAGGTTGTCTCTTTAACCGGTTGACCGCCCTTGGCAAAGGTGAGGAGTTGCTGGGTGAGTTTTGTTGCACGTGAACTTGCCTTTTGGGCATCTAAAAGGAGGGGAAAGGCCTCGTGATCTTTGCCGACTATCAGCGACGCCAGTTCAACATTACCAAGTATTGCCGACAGGATATTGTTGAAGTCGTGGGCTATGCCTCCGGCGAGCACTCCGACAGATTCCAGCTTTTTGGTTTTGAGGATTTCTTCTTCCAACTTTTTCCTGGCGTCGATATTTCGTACAACTGCAATGACATGAGAGTGATCGCCAAATTCTGTGAGGGTAAGACTGACCTCTGCCCAGAAGAGCTCTCCGTTCTTTTTTCTCGCCATCCATTCAAATATCTGAGGTCCTTCGTGGATGGCAAGCTGAATCTTCTCTGCAGCCTGCTCCTGGGTGAAAGGATATTCGTTGAGACTGAATTCTCCGATGGAAAACTGTATTGCCTCATCATGATTTACGCCAAACATCTTCATCATTGCCTGATTGACATCAAGGATTGCAAAGGTTTTAGAATCGTGCACAAAGATCGCTTCACTGGGAGCGTTAAAGATCGATATCAGATACTGCTCACTTTCCTGCAAGGCCCGGGTACGCTCGGCAACTTTTTCTTCAAGTGCTCTGTTCACCTGTTCTACAATCTGGAGACCGGATATTTGTTTGACCAGGGAGCCGTAGCTGAAGTATAGAATCAGGAAGGAGAGCAGCATAAGTACACTGCCGAAGGCAATAATGAGGATGAGTTGCTGTTTAAATGCTTCCCGTTGATCCGAGATGTCTATAGCGACAAAAATAAATGCCTGAGGATCTTTGGCGTAGTTGTCCAGTGTGAAAACCTTCATGAGCACATAGTCCTGATCCCGAAGGCGTATCTGCTGTTTGTCGAGCTTCCAGTCTATGGCAGTGGAGGAATCCCTGAAGAGCTTGATTTGTCTGGATTGAATCGTAAATTCTTTTCCCTTCAGGGTGGGCAGGGTGGAATCTTTTATAGAGGCAAAGGTGTCGTTAGGAATGACGAGCACCACGGGGATATGCAGCTTTTCGTAGAGGGTATCGATAAAAAACGAGTCATCAAGACCAAACTGAATAACTCCGAGATGTTGATTGTGGAAGTTCACCGGATTGACAATGCGATATTGCAGTCCAATGGGACTGGAGGCAAAGCCTTCCACTTGACGATGTTCCCTGTTGGCACTGGCGATATCCGGTCGCATCGCACTCACCTTCATCCCGTATTTTTCCGGTTTGTGGACGAGGAGGAAGGCAGTATTATCGGGAAGAACCCAGCTGAGGGTGGAAAAATATGGATTTTCTTCTTTGAAAATCTTGAGAAAGGGGAGGCTGAGTTCCTGCAGTTTGTCACGGTCACGGTCGGCAAATGCCTGCAGAAGCCCTCCATGGGAAGGCTGGCTGTGAAAATTGATGAAGCTTTTGATGCGCTTTCGGTACTGTTTGCCGGTTTGTTCCAGGAGTGTTGTGGTGACATTGTATACCCCATCTGCCCGCAGATTGACAAGATCTTCAAGTTGTTTGTGGCTGTTTTGGATAAAGAAGATTGTATAGCAGACACACAGGCAGAAAATGAGCAGCATGACAGAGGTGATGACTTTCCATTTAGTGTTCATCATGGTGAGCTCATTGGAAATATTGGCAGATATGACTGTGGAAAGAGTGGAACAATGTGCTGACTACTGTAATCTTATAGGCTGGCGGAGTGGAAGTCAAATTCTATGGTGTAGATCGCTGCAAATGAAACGATGTGTACAGTGAGAGTGATGCAATGAAGATATGGGTGGATGCAGATGCGTGTCCGGTGGTAATAAAGGAGATCCTGTTCAAGGCGGCTGAGCGGACAGGAGTGGAGTTGACCCTTGTCGCCAATCAGCCGGTGGCTGTCCCGTCTGCAAAGAACATCAGTTTTGTTCTGGTGGCTGCGGGTAAGGATGTGGCAGATACTGAAATCGTCAGGAGGATGCAGCCGGATGATCTGGTGATTACGGCCGATATTCCCCTGGCTGCGGAGGTCATTGCCAAAAAAGGCACGGCTTTAAATCCGAGGGGAGAGTTGTACACGGAGGAGAATATACGCACCCACTTGAGTATGCGGGATTTTATGGCTACTTTGCGGGCAGATGGTATTGACACAGGAGGACCGCAGGCTCTCAGTAAAAACGACCGGCAAATATTTGCAGCTCAACTGGATACAATGCTTGCAAGATTTACAGGAAAGAAAAAGCGAAAAGTAAAACCGCCGCCCTGGTAAGGGCAGGTGGGCAGCGTTTAGCTCTTCACTCGACCCTTATTTGAAATATTGAAGCAGGGCATGGAGGGTGGTCATGGGGTGTGGTGGACAGCCGGGGATATAAAGATCCACCGGAATCAGACTGTTCAGGTCGCCGACGATATCCCTGCTTCCCCGGAAAGGGCCGCCGGAGATAGAACAGCAACCGCTGGCAATAACAACTTTAGGGGCAGGTACCGCCTCGTAGGTGGATAAAACCGCCGCCCGCATATTGTTGGATATCGGGCCCGTTACATGAATCCCGTCGGCGTGGCGCGGGGAGGCAACAAAGTCGATCCCGAAACGCTGCAGATCAAAAAACGGTGTGCCGAGAACATTGGTGTCTGCTTCGCAGGAGTTGCATCCTGCCGCAGAAATCTGGCGCAGCTGCAGGGAACGACCAAAAAGCTTCTTGAAATGCTGTTTGGAGTGTTCGGCAAGAGCAGGCAGTGAGCCGCTTGTAAACAGAGCCTCCCGGCTGGCAGCAGCAAGCTCAAAGTTATTGCTGAAAGTGATGAACCTTCCTTCGGACTGGATTTCGCACTGGCCGCAGAAGGTGCAGCGTCCAATATCGATCACCATTTTGTCGGCATCAATGGCTTCCTGGGGGCAGGCGTCGGCACAACTCCTTGCCAGTTCTTTGTCACAGTCCTGATGAACGGTGGGTAAGCCGCGATAGCGGGAATACAAGTTGATCGGTTCTTTGGGATATTTTGTAGTCCGGTAACCCTGTTCCCGTCTGTTTTGTATAACCTTCAGCATGTATATGAACCTCTATAAGTATCCTGCAGCGTACGGCTACAGGTCAAATCCGCAATAGGAGAGATTAAAACTCTTGTTGCACAGCGGGAAGTCTGAAATACCCTGATTACGCAGGGACATGGAAAGTCCAGTCCAGTTGTGAAAGGATGGGTCTTTCACCTTGTAGCGAAGGATTGCCCCCTCCTTGTTGGTGAGCAGACAGTGAGAAAGCTCACCACGCCACGCTTCATTAATGGTGACCACAAAGGAATCGGCAGCTAGAGTGTGAGAAGCGGGAACCGGCAGTGGTTCTGCGTCAATATTTTTAGAAAGAAGTTTGGGAATGGCGTCGAGGGAGTGCATAATCTCCTCCCTTCTCACCGTTGCCCGACTGCAGACATCACCGACGGTACGGTTGTTGCGGTTGGCCTCCATCTCGCCAAACAGCTCGGTGGGAAAGGCCACCCTGGCATCGTAGGAGAGCCCGCTGGCCCGTCCGGAATAGCCGACCAAACCGATTTTTTCTGCCAGCTCTCGTGGTACGGTGCCGGTATTTTCAAAACGGGCAAGGACGGTGTGCGCAGAAAAGAGCAGGTCACAGACATGGTCAATACCCTGGGTCTCGTCAATCACCTTGTTGATCATGATTTGACGCTGTTCCTCGCCAACCGGAAAGGAAATGCCTCCCGGGCGAACCAGGCCTTTACCGAAGCGGTTGCCGGCCATGGTCAGTGACAGGTTGAGGAATTCACCTCTGATCCGGCCGAAATAGTTGAGGGGCGGGTTGAAGGCAACGTCACCGCTGAGAGCACCAAGATCACCGATATGGTTGGCAAGCCGTTCCAGTTCAAGGGCAACGGAACGAATGATTTTCGATCCTTTATCTACCTCCAGACCGGCAAGGGCTTCAATGGCCTGGGAATGGCAGAGACTGTGACCGATGGCGGTGTCTCCGGCAATGGATTCACAGATTACAGGGAGCCGGTTCAGTGGTTGTCCTGCCTGTTCGAGAAGCTTTTCTACTCCGCGATGCTGATAACCCAGCTGGATCTCCAGACTGAAAACTTTTTCACCGGCACATTGAAAGCGAAAGTGCCCGGGTTCGATGATTCCGGCATGAACCGGTCCGACAGCGACTTCATGGATGGAATGCCCATCAACGCTAAAGTACGGGTAATTACCGGGAATATCCACCCTGTAGTCATTGCCGAAGACATCCTCCTTTCCACGATAATTTGCATGGTAGCGAACCATCTTCAGCCAGGGATGATCCTTGGGACGGGCTCCGAACTGTTCTGCTATTTCCCGCTCGAACATGTGAAATTTTTCGCATTTTGCAGTGAGTGAGGGGAACTCTTCCGGCAATGAGCAGCCTGCAGTGTAGAGGTGCGTCCCGGAACGGATCACAGTGATGAGTTTCAACTCTTTTTCTTCATTTTCATAGGCAAAAAACTGTACAGGGAATCCGCTGTGGTCGGTTTTGGAAAGGACGACCTTCTGAAAATCCCGAAAAGGTAAATCCGGAATGTCTCTGCGGGACACTGCCTCGCCGTTCTGTACTTGCAGGAGCTTATCCATTTACCGTGCCTCCAATGGATGAAATCGCATGCTGAATTGTGAGGAAGAGAGAATCCGGCATCCAGAGAACCAAGGTCAGTGAGGTGAGTAACAGAATAATGGGAGGCAGCGCCCGGCTCCATTGTTCCGGAACCAGTCTCTCATCACTGTCACGACTACTGAAGACCATCTGCATGACCAGTCGTGAGGCACCGGCAAATATCAGGATGAGGCAGAAGATAAAGATGCTGATAACAACATAACGTCCTGTCTTGATTGCACCCATGACAATGAGCAGCTCACTGATAAAGAGACCAAAGGGCGGGAAGCCTGATATTCCGGCAAAACCGGCAAAGAAGGTGATGGCAGTTTCAGGAAAGAGCCGCAGCATGCCCCGTGTCCTGTCGATGGACTTGGTGCCGTATCCCAGCAGGATGTTGCCGGTGGTGAGAAAGAGCGATGATTTGATCAGAGAGTGGTGAATCATGTGGAGCATGGCAGCAAACGCAGCAATGCCGCCGATACCGATGCCCACGGCGATGATTCCCATATTTTCAATACTGGAATAGGCGAGCATCCGTTTATAGTCGGTCTGATTAAGGATAAATACAGCAGATACCAGCATGGACACCAGTCCAAAGGCGATAAGCACATTACCGGAATAGTCTCCAAGACCGGCACCGACCATCAGCTGGTGGCAGCGATAGACGCCGAGAAAGGCACAGTTTAAAAGGGCACCGGAGAGCAGGGCCGAAGCAGGGCTTGGGGCTTCACTGTGGGCATCGGGGAGCCAGGTGTGCATGGGAGCCAGTCCCATTTTCGTTCCATATCCGATAACGATAAAGATAAAACCCGCCTTCAGCCACACGGTGTTCAGCTGGTCAGCAACATCATTAAAAGAAGAGAAACTGATGGGGACGTGGACAGTACTCATCTCCATGGAGAAGATGATAAAGAAGCTGCCCAGCAGGGCAAGGGCAATACCCACCGAACAGATAAGAACATATTTCCAGGTGGCTTCCAGGGATTCTTTAGAGCGGTGCACAAAGATCAGCGGGGCACTCATAAGAGTGGTTGCCTCAACGGCCACCCAGAGCATGATGATATGGTCGGCAACGGCAACCATGGACATGGCACCCAGGAAGAGCAGCATACTGGCATTAAACACAGGCTCTTTACTCATCTCCACCTCTGCCATGTAAAAAACAGTATAGATGGAAATAAGCAGGAAAAGAAAGGACATAATCCCGAGAACCAGCATCCCTTCCGGGGTGTTGGCAAAATATTGTGTTTGCAGCGGGCCTGTCGCCTGAAACCATTCCAGTGCTGTAATCAGTACATGGAAGAGGGCCGTGGCAAGGAGGAGGAGTCTGCCGCTTTTCACCGGAAGAAAGAAAACCGCCGTTCCCGCGAGAAATGGTAGTAAAAAGACTGATTGGAGCATGGTGTTAATCCTTAAGCTGTCCCATAAGAGTCGTGTCGACATCGTCAAAGGTGTGGTTGATATCGTTTAAGACAATGCCCATGACTAGAACCGCAACAATAAGGTCAAGAAGGACTGCAAATTCGACGACGTACTGGGTGTGAACCTGTTTTGCAAGAGCAGTACCTATGAGGTAGATACCGTTCTCCATTATCAGGTATCCGATGACCTGGGTAATGGCTTTGCGTCGGGTCATCAGAAGAATCAGCCCGGCACCCATGGTGGTTATGGCAGTTGCCAGGAGAAGTTTGTGATCCATCGGCAGCATGTTGAGATGCAGGTTGTTTGTTACATAAACAGAGAAGACGATCATAATAAGCCCGGCAAAGAGGGAGGCATTATAGCCGATGATGGGCTCTACTTCCCTGTCCACAACAACCAGTTTCACTGCCCGGTACATAAGCCAGGGGATCAGCACTCCCTTGACCAGTACCAGCAGAAGGAAGAACAGAATCAGGTTGAAAGTCACTCCATGGGCTGTTTCCAGTACCAGTGGAACTGCCGAGACCATTACTCCCTGAAATGCCATAAGCTCAACCAGGGCCATAAGGCGGTTGGATCGCAGGGACAGCAGTACCGAGAGGAGGATAAGCGCTAGAAGTATATTGGAAATATGTATCACAGGACAAACTCCATGGTAAGAATGGTCGCAAAACAGACGAGGGCAAATGAGGTGAGGATATAGTTTGGCACTGTATCCATCTTATAGCGTGCCGTGATGGACTCCACAAGACCGACTCCGGCGTATACCAGTGTCATAACCATAGCAAAGATGATGATATTGAAAAACGGTGTCCCCGTCTGAAAGGGAAAGAGCAGGCATGAGACAAAGGATGCATAAAAGAGCATCTTGCAGAACGCTCCCATTTCAATAAGGGCAAGGTCCGGACCGCTGTGATCGAGGATCATAACTTCATGGATCATGGTCAGTTCAAGGTGGGTTGCGGGGTCATCAACCGGAACCCGAGAGTTCTCAGTGAGCAGCACAATGAAAAGGGCAATCACCACCAGCAGAATAAGGGCTGCTGATTCCGACCAGAGGTTCACCGCATGTGTACCGGTGAAATACTCGGCAAAGCTTAAGCTCCCGCTCAGCCTGAAGAAGAGAGCAAGGATCACAAAGATGGCTGCTTCTGCAAGGGATGAGAAAAAGACCTCACGAGCAGCCCCCATTCCCTCGAAGGGAGACGCGGTATCAAGGGCGGCAAGTACGGTGAAAAATCGTCCAAGACCCAGGAGATAGAAAAGCATGATCACATCACCGTGGAAGGAGAGCACCGGTGCCATCCCTGCAAAGGGGAAAAAGAGCAGGAGCATCACGGCAGTGGTGAAGGATACAACCGGGCCCAGCTTAAAGATAAAGGTCGTGCTTGTTGAGTACACAGAACCTTTTTGCAGCAGCTTGACCAGGGTATGGTATTTGATCAGCCAGGGAGGCCCCTGTTTCCCGGCAAAGAAGGCCTTTACCTTGAGAATGACACCCATAAGCAGGGGCGCCAGTGCAAAGGCGGCAAAGAGCATGGCAAGTGACGCAAATGAGAAAGAAATGTTCATCGAAGTGTTCCTATATGAAGATGAGCATAACTACTATGGCCAGCACAATATAGCCAATGTAGAGTTGAATATTTCCATGCTGCATCCAACGCAGTTTGCCGAGCAGATAGAGAATTGGGCGGACAAGAAACAGGGTGAGTCCGGTTTCAGAGGTATCCTGTACATGTGAACTGTAGGTCGTTTTTCCGGGGAATACTGTGTTGATTCCGGAATATTTCTTTTGTACCCGAACAAAGGGACGGAAGAAATCAACCATGCTGTCTGCGTACGATGCCCCTGTGTACTGCATCCGTACTGTCGGCTGGGTAAACCCGCAGCCCCATGTGCCGGATTGTGTTATCTCTTTTCCGCTGTATAGAAGTTTTCTGATACCGGCAATAAGCAGAAAAAGAATAAGAAACAGTGCCGCAGTGCGGGCAATATTGGAGAGAACCGGCAGGAACTGCATGGAGTCAAAGTCGGCAAGCAGCGGGATTGAACGACTGGCAAGGAATGCTGCCCGGACAAAAGGCTCAGGGAAGATTCCGATAAGGAGACAGAAGAGGGCAAGGATAAGCTGGGAGATGATTATCAGACTGCCGGTCTCCGATGCCTGTGCTGCTGCCTCACTTCGGGCTTCCCCGAGGAAGACAATACCCACCACTTTTGTAAAGCAGGCGGCGGCCAGCCCGCCGATAAGAGCAAGTGAGAGAATGGTAAGGTTTGTAAGAATAAATGATGCTCCCTGGAGGTCCAGTCCGTGGAACGCCCCATAATAGATGAGGAACTCACTGATAAAGCCGTTGAATGGCGGGAGGCCGGATATTGAGAGGGAGCCGACCAGAAAAGATCTGCCGGTGAAGGGCATTCGTTTCATCAGACCGCCCAGCTGGTCAATGGCAGCAGTTCCTGTTTGCCGGAGAAGCCCTCCGGCACCGAAAAAGAGCAGGGATTTGAAAATGGAGTGGTTCAGAACGTGGAGCAGACCGCCGGCAAAACCAAAAGCTGCCATGGTTTTATGGCCGGTGGCGACTCCGAGCATGCCGATTCCAAGACCAAGGAGGATGATACCGATATTTTCGACACTGTGGTAGGCAAGCAGTCTCTTGATATCATGCTTGCCAAGGGCATAGACCACACCGAGGATGCCGGATACAATGCCGAGCACAATGATGAGCTGACCAAAGAGCACACTTGTTGGTGCAAGCAGGAGATAGAAACGCACGATCCCGTATATGCCGATCTTGATCATCACCCCGGACATAACAGCAGAGATATGAGACGGGGCGGCGGGATGGGCATAGGGCAGCCAGATATGGAAGGGCATGATGCCCGCCTTTGAGCCGCAGCCGATAAGGATCAGAATAAAGGCAGTCAGTTTGACGGATTCCGGAATGGCGGCAATGGCGTCAAAGGAAAACGAACCGGTGTGGGCGTAGATGCAACCGAATCCGGCAAAGATAAACAGGGCGCCCGCCTGGGTGAAGAAAAAATAGATGTATCCGGCGTTTCTTACTGCCTGTTTATGAAAGTCGTAAATAACAAGAAAGAAGGAGGAGATGGACATCAATTCCCAGGTAAGGGCAAAGCTTATCAGGTTGTCTGCACAGACCACAAGACTCATGGAGATAATGAGAAGTGCATAGAAGAAGTAGTTAGCTGCCGTTGCCGCTGAGCGCTCTTTGTCGCCCATGTACTGAAAACTGTAAAGGGCTGCCACGGCAGAAATAGCAAAGACAGGAATCAGGAAAAATGCAGAGACAGCATCGATTTTGAGCGAGAACGTGAAGATTTGCAGCCACTCACAGCTGCAGACAAACGGCTCGACCTGCCGGAAGATCTGATTCACAGCGTTGTAAAGCCCCAGCCCGCAGCCGCCGATGATGGTGGAAACGGCAAGAATTTTCATCAATAAATAGGCTCTGAAGGTTACAAGCGCCTGGAGACCGCCGGCCGCGATCAGCAATAAAGCAATTAAAAAGGTGTCCATGTGTCCCCTTGTGTCAGGTCGATAAAAAGGGCGTGCTGCCCGTTACCCTGCTGCAGCACTTTTCACTACAGCTGTGTGGTGCAGTAAGGTCAGCAGGCAGGGATAAAACGATACCCGAGAGAATGGCTGCAGGAAAAGTGCCCTATCACCGTCGTCGATCACAGGAAAAACCAAAGGAGCATTTCCGCGGTTGGCGACTTGCAAAAGTGTCGGATTATGTGCCTCCTTACGGGGGAAGTCAATCATTATTTTTTTCTTTTCAGGGAAAAGATTGATACGAATACGTAAAAACAGAGAGTTAAGAGCCGCTGGAGTGATTGCGCGGCTCTTAGGCGGAGGGGGGATTTCAGGTAAGCCCGTGCGGGGAATGATGAGATTACGTGTGACGTAAAAACCTGCTTCAGATCACCTTAATATCGAGTCGGGGGGCGTTGAGAATGGTACGGATATTTTCTTTCTGGTCGGCCTGATCCGGGTTCTCGGAATCCTGTGCCATGAGTTTTTTGTAGAGTGCTTCCTGCTCAATGGGGTGGATATATTCTTTCGGTGTTTCATTACCCAACTGCACGTGGGCAGCCCAGGGGATAAAATAGGTATGGGGGGGGAAGCCGTTGTATTCCGGGATATCAATATTCAGACCGGCAATATACAGAAGGTTTCTTCCCGTATATTCATCGCCCCTTCTGATGGACTGTACCACCCTGGCAAACTCAAGTTGAACAGTGGTCTTGGCAGCCTGCAGAGACGGATATTTTGCGCTGACAATATCGGGTATAAATTCGATCAGGTCTCGCTCCAGATGGATGGAATCATCGGTGGCGTGGAAATGCTCCTTGAAGAAGAAAAGGTCGGATGTCAGCCGTTCCCCGATGCTGTCCTCTTTTCCTGTCTGCCACTTATATCCCTGCTCCTCCATCCGTTTTCTGAAGGCGGGGGATACCTCATACGTCTGGGTGGTACTGGCAGCGGAAAGCGGATGGATAATGCCCTGGCTGTCCTGATCAACAATTTTGGAAAGTTTCAGCACCAGACCCTGTTCCACCGGATGGGAACCGAAATCAATGAAAGATGCCTTGGCGGTAATCAGACAACGTCCCAGGGTATCTTTACTGAGAAAAATACGGTCACGGGCGAAGTGATAGCGGTTGATGTAGGGAGTGATCACATTTGTCAGCTTTCCACATGACACACAGGAATTATCCCCGGAAATCTGCGGGCGGTGGTAGGTGCCGTATGCACCGGTATCCGGGTCGTAGCCCACATGTGTTGCCTGAATAATCACAAGGTCGTCACCATGCTGGGAGTGGGGACCGTGTCGATTGGTGGCGAGTCTGCCCCCGACACGCCCATGGTCAAAGGGAAATGTGCCGAAATGTTTGGATAGCAGAATAATGGGGAGTCCTTGATTTTCATCAGAACAAAATGCTCTGGAAGGCATGATGTACCCTTTGTGGAAGCCGAGTTCTATACAGAAGTTGTAGAGCTTGGGGACGAATTCCGGGTAGGGAATTGCGAGGCCTTCGATCTTGAAGGGGGCGACTTCCCGGACGATAAAGGGTTCACGGTATTTGTTAAGCATTGGATCTCCTTTTTTGTCGATACTTACAGCAGTGATTGCATACAGGAAGTCTGAAAGGTACACCGGTAACGAACGGTGAGCCGGCTGTGGTTTGATGCCCGCTGCTGGTGCGGGGAACTGTCCAGGCTACAGTGCAATGCTCACCGCTGTGATGATAGCTGAAATAAAAATCCATTTCAAGGATTTCCGGATTGGATGATTTGAGTAAAATGCTGGAGGGAATCCTGTCAGAATATCTGGAAATTAAATCTGATTCTTATTATACTCGTATCTCCTTTGTGCTGCGTTTGTTTGCAAAAGCATGAGAAACAGTGAGGATGCGGGAGTGTTCTCGGGACTTGGGGGTGCCGAAATGACGGCTGAGAACAGACTCCTGGAACCTGTACTTGTAATCAAGTCGTAGGGAAAGTCATGGTGGTTGCAGTATCTTCCCCTGTACCGGCGTCCGGTACTCCTTTCCCTTTTTTTGAACTTTTTGTCGAACGGATCATAATGCTTTCTGTTTCCGGTTTAACCAAAGCTTTTGACCGGCAGCTCGTCTTCTCCGGTTTTGATCTCACTCTCTCCGGGAATCGCTTTGCCGTGCTGCTTGGTCCCTCCGGCTGCGGAAAGAGCACCCTCTTTGATGTGCTTACCGGCGTGACTTCCTGTGATGAAGGGCTGGTGAACTGGCAGGGAAGGGATCTGACCCATCTGGGGGAACATGCCGCGTACATGCACCAGAATGATCTGCTGCTGCCCTGGTTTTCCCTCCTTGAAAACAGCTTGTTGCCGTCACGAACAAGGGGAGAGGATATGCAGCAGGCACGTTCCCGTGGCCTGGAGCTGTTTGCGAGGCTTGGACTTTCCGGCTATGAACAGCATCTGCCCGGTCAGGTATCGGGCGGGATGCGGCAGCGTTGTGCCCTTGTGCGGACGCTTATTTTTGACCGGGAGCTGATTCTGCTTGATGAGCCGCTTTCAGCCCTTGATGCCATAACCCGCAGGAGTTTGCAGTCGCTGTTGCTGCTTCTGCAGAGTGAGTTTAAGAGGACGCTTTTGATGATTACCCACGATGTGGATGAGGCGTTGCTGTTGGCAGATGATCTTTACCTGCTCAGCACAAAACCCATGCGTATTATGGAACATATTATGCCGGGAACGGAGAAGCCCAGACGTTTTGATAATCCTGAGTTTATCACACTCAAGGAGGCGGTTCTGGCGAAGCTGGAGGGAGATATTGAGCATGCTGCGCAGTAATCTTCTGGCACTTGGGATCCTGCTTCTGCTGCTTGGCTTGTGGGAGGGAGCGTGTTCCCTGTTTACCATTCCCTCCTTTATCCTGCCGCCGCCCTCCATCGTTGTCCAGACCGCGGTACGGCAGGCAGGGGTGATTTTTCCCCACGCCCTGACCACGGGGCTGGAGATTGTCTGCGGTATTGCTTTGGCACTTTCTGCGGCGATTCCCCTTGCCATAGGGATGTTTGCCTGGAGCTGGCTGGAGAAGGCCCTTTCTCCCTTTCTGGTTGCTTCCCAGGCGATACCGGTCTTTGCTCTGGCACCCCTCCTGGTGGTGTGGCTGGGATATGGGATGGCAGGAAAGATACTGATGGCAGCAATTATCATCTTTTTTCCCATCACGGTGAGTCTTCTGGAAGGGTTTAAAAGTTGTGACCGGGAGTTTCGGGTGCTGTTTCGCCTGATGGGGGCAGGGTTCTGGCAGACCATGCGTCTGTTATACTGGCCATGGGCATTGCCCCATTTCTTTGCCGGATTGCGGGTGGGTGTGACGGTTGCGACCATCGGGGCGGTGATCGGTGAATGGGTGGGTGCACAAAAGGGACTTGGCTATCTGATGATACAGGCAAACGCCCGCCTCAAAGTTGATCTGGTCTTTGCCGTTATCCTGTGGCTGTCCCTTATGGGACTGCTGCTCTGGTACGGCGTGGGCTGGCTGGAAAAAAAGAGTATTTACTGGAAAAATAATCAGCAACTTTCACAGTAGGATAAGGAAAATATATGATGAAGAAACAAATAATTGCAACTCTGATTTCTTGTGCGTTGCTGCTGGGAGCGGTCTCCGCATCGGCAGAAAAACTGACCCTTATGCTGGACTGGTTTCCAAATATCGATCATCTGCCCATCTATGTGGCGCAGGAGCAGGGACTCTTTAAAAAAGTCGGGCTGGAGGTGGAGATTCTCTCTCCCTCTGAAACAGCAGACGGTCTGAAACTTGCCGCCTCCGGCAATGTGGACCTGGCAGTGTCCTATGAGCCGCAGACCATTATCGCAGCAGCAGGCGGGCTTGATGTGAAGGTGGTGGGAAGGCTGGTGGAGCATCCCCTGACGACGCTTCTTTTTCTCAAGGAAAAGGGCTTTAAAACAGTCAAAGACCTGGAAGGGAAAAAAATCGGCTATACAGTTCCGGGCTTGATGGATGTGATGTTGAAAGCGCTGCTCAGCCTTAACGGGGTAAAGGAGTATGAGGCGGTGAATGTGGGTTTTACCATTGTCCCGTCACTGGTTGCCGGTAATGTGGACGCGGTTATGGGTCCTTTTAAGACCTATGAGACGGTGACCATGAAACATCAGAACCTTGAGGCGGCGTACTTTGAACTGGAGAAGTGGGGTATCCCGGACTACGAGGAGCTGATCTTTGTCTGTGGTGCCGGAACCCTTGCCGGAAAAGAGGCGCATATCAAAGATTTTATTGAGGCTGTGGCAGCAGCGGCAATGTACACCCGTACGCACCCGCAGGAGGCACTGCAGATTTATCTCAAGGCATTGCCGGAAGCGGATGTACGGGTTGAAAGTGATGCGTTTGCGTTGACCCTTCCTTTTTATGCAGCTCCCGGCGGCTCAGATGTCACTGCCTGGCAGCGGTTTGCCGATTTTTCCCTGCAGCATGGACTGATTGAAAAACCGGTGCAGGCTGCCGAGCTGATTCACGTCTGGTAGGAGAAAAGAGCTGTGAAAAGATATTTTCGAGCATTGACCATTGCCGGATCAGACAGCGGCGGTGGGGCAGGTATTCAGGCGGATCTGAAAACCTTTTCCGCCCTCGGTTGTTACGGCATGTCGGTGATCACTGCACTCACTGCCCAGAACAGTGTGACTGTTTCGGGGATTCAGGCAGTTCCGCCGGAATTTATAGAACTGCAGATGGATGCGGTGCTGGGTGATATTGGAGCGGACGCGGTAAAGATAGGTATGCTCCATTCTCCCGAAGTGATTGTCGCAGTGGCCCGCTGCCTGCAGCGCTATTCCTGCAAAACCATTGTCCTTGATCCGGTGATGGTGACCAGAAACGGGGATAAGCTGCTGCAGGATGATGCGGTACTGGCACTGCAGGAGGAACTTTTTCCCCTCGCCACCGTTATCACCCCCAACCTTGCCGAGGCATCCCTGCTCCTTGACCGCAGGATCGATGAGTACGAGCAGATGGCGGATGCCTGCCGTGATCTTGCCCGGCTCGGCTGTGACCGTGTATTTCTAAAAGGCGGAGCCCTGAGAGGTTCTGTCAGTGTGGATCTCATGTATGATCATGGAAGGGGTGAGCTTGTGAAACTTGAGAGTCCCCGAGTGGATACGGTAAACAGCCATGGTACAGGATGCACCATCTCCTCCGCCATCGCCGCCGGTCTTGCCAGGGGCATGGAGCTGACTGATGCGGTGACTGCCGCTAAAAAATATATCGATGATGCCCTGCAGGGCGGTGCGGACGTGAAAATCGGCGAGGGTCATGGACCGGTGCATCATTTCCACAAGTGGTGGTCAGTCGAAAAAAACAGCTAAGCAAAGACTCCGAGAAAGTATCTATAAGGTACTAAAAGCAAAATGGAACCGTAGGAGCTCGCCCTGCGAGCGAAATTCCAGACCTGGCAACACCTTGAATCGCTTGGCAGGGGGTGAGCTTCCATATCAGACAGAGCTTGATTGTGTGTTGGTGGCAATCACGAGATATCTGTTATTGCGTCTTTTTGTCGCCAATATCAGTTTGTATGTCCCATAAAAAAGAGGAATGAAATGGAAAGAAAAGAAAAACTCCCCGGTGCGGGAAGTATCACCCGCACACCTTTCACAAATTCGCAAAAGGTGTATGTCCCTGGAAAACTGCATGATATCAAGGTGGCGATGAGGGAGATCAGCGTGGACGATGCAGCCATCAGCGGACCCGGTGGTTGCGGTTCTGTGGTCACTGTCTACGATACCAGCGGTCCGTATTCCGACCCGGAAATCTCTCTTGATGTGCGTAAAGGATTACCCCGGCTTCGGGAAAAATGGATTATGGATCGGGGAGATGTGGAACAACTCGAAGACCTTTCTTCGCAGTTTGGTAAAGACCGCCTGTATAATTCTGATCTGGATTATCTGCGTTTTCAGGAGGTGAAAAAGCCGTTGCGGGCAAAAGCCGGTAAAAATGTGAGCCAGCTCCACTATGCCCGTCAGGGCATCATAACCCCGGAGATGGAATATGTCGCCATCCGGGAGAATCAGCGAATTGACGAACTGCAGGAAGAACTGCAGCAGCATCCGGGAGAGAGTTTCGGGGCAAATACGCCTGTCTCTTTTATCACACCCGAGTTTGTCCGGGATGAGATTGCCGCCCGGCGTGCGGTGCTGCCCTGTAATATCAATCATCCGGAGAGCGAGCCGATGATCATCGGCAGGAATTTTCTGGTCAAAATCAACGCCAATATCGGAAATTCATCCGTTACTTCCTCCATCGAAGAGGAGGTGGAAAAGATGGTGTGGGCAACACGCTGGGGGGCAGACACGGTGATGGATCTCTCCACCGGAGCCAATATCCATGAAACCCGTGAGTGGATTCTGCGTAACTCACCTGTTCCCATCGGCACAGTTCCCATCTATCAGGCACTTGAAAAAGTGGAAGGGCGGGCGGAGGAACTGACCTGGGAGATGTTTCGGGATACCCTTGTGGAACAGTGCGAACAGGGGGTGAGTTATTTTACCATCCATGCCGGGCTTCTGCTGCGTCACATACCGATGACCGCGAATCGAACCACCGGCATTGTCAGCCGGGGAGGAAGTATTCTTGCGAAATGGTGTCTGGCACATCACAGGGAGAATTTCCTTTACACCAATTTTGAAGAGCTGTGCGAACTGTTAAAGCAGTACGATGTGGGAGTTTCCCTCGGTGACGGGCTGCGCCCGGGCTGTCTGCAGGATGCAAATGATGCGGCACAGTTCGGGGAGCTGGAAGCCCTTGGAGAGTTGACTAAAATTGCCTGGAAGCATGATGTGCAGACATTTATCGAAGGGCCCGGTCATGTCCCCATGCACATGATTAAAGAGAACATGGACAAGCAGCTGAAGGAGTGCGGGGAAGCACCTTTTTACACCCTTGGACCGCTGGTCACAGATATTGCCCCGGGCTATGATCATATAACCAGTGCCATCGGCGGTGCCATGATTGGCTGGTACGGCACGGCGATGCTCTGTTATGTAACACCTAAGGAACATCTTGGTTTGCCGGATCGGGAAGATGTGCGTGAGGGTGTGGTTACCTATAAACTCGCAGCCCATGCCGCAGATCTTGCCAAAGGCCATCCCGGTTCCCAGTATCGCGATAATGCGATTTCACGGGCACGCTTTGAGTTTCGCTGGCAGGATCAGTTCAGTCTTTCCCTCGACCCTGAGAAAGCGATAGAGTTTCATGATAAAACTCTGCCCCATTCCAATGCCAAGGTCGCCCATTTCTGTTCCATGTGCGGACCGAAATTCTGTTCCATGAAGATCTCCCATGAGGTCAGGGAGTACACAAGGGGGATGCAGGAGAAGGCAGATGAATTTACCCGGTCCGGATGCCAGTTGTATCAGAAGACATGAGCTATGGCAAAGGGAGATAGGGGAGAGAGATGGAAAGGGGCGTCGTCAATAGTCCCTCGTTTCAAGCAGGAAGGATGGTGTAAAAAAACATCCTCCTGGTTACCACTGAAAATCAGGAAGAAGCACAATGAACCTGCAGGAGCTCGCCCCCGCGATCGATTTTCCAGGTTTAGCAACACCTTGGATCGTGCACAGGGACAAACTCTTACATACAATGCGGCCCAATGTGTTTTGATGATAAAGATGAATGCCGCCGTATGGCTGACTTTGCTTGATTGATTTATGCGTTTCAAATGACTGCTTATTCACTGTTAACGGAGTTGTCTTTTTTAAGGATTTCCCGGCGTTCCATTTTATATGCGTTGTACCCGAGTTGTGCCTGCTCTGCTGCCGTGATCGGGTCATATGAGGGATTTTCAGTACGCCGGTTCTGTTCCATAGCCCCCATTCCGTTGTATATTCCCTCATACATCTGTTCTTTGTTGGAACAACCTGTTGCCATAATTAACAGTAGAAACACCATAACAGTTACTTTCATTTGATCCTCCTGACAAAGTCAATATATATCCTGAAAATTTACGATAAATTTCAAAGGCGACCAGTCTTCACATTTCGTCCGAACTTGGTCGGAATACAGCAGGGTAGACCTTGTTCCCTGTATTTGGCAAGACTGCTTGGTTGTTGACATTGTGTATACGTTGTCATAATATATAGATATGTTTAAATGGAATCCTGAAAAAAACAGGCAACTGATCAGGGAACGTGGCATTTCCTTTGAAGAGATTGTTCAGGCCATTGCTGACGGTTATGGAGTGAATGATGTTCCTCATTGGAATCGCGAAAAGTATCCCAATCAACACATCTTGACGGTAATAATTCGAAATTATGCCCACTTGGTGCCTTATGTTATGGACGGGCAGCATTATTTCCTGAAAACGATTATCCCAAGCCGCAAAGAAACCAGACGAATACGGGGTGAAGAGAATGACTAAGACCAAAAAATATCTTCTCGATGATTATGAAAAGGAGATTTTGGACCGCCATGAAGCCGGTACTATGGAGCAGGGTGAAGTATCAGAATCCCTGATTGTTGCAGCTCAGCAAACCATGAAGAAAAATAAAAACATCAATATTCGTATTTCAGAAAATGACCTGGAATCCATCAAACTGTTAGCTGTGCGAGAGGGATTGCCGTATCAGACTCTCATCGGCAGTTTGATTCACAAGTACGCTTCCGGCATATTAAAAGAAGTGGCGTGATTGTCAGCATGAAAATCAAAACCAATCAGTGCCTTACTCTTAAATGCAGTTTCGGGGATACCATACTTAATTATTTGTCTTTGGTTCTGGTTTCTGTTTTTTAAGTATCCGGAATGTGAGATTTCCCAATTTATCCAGAAAAACTTCTAACCCAAGGGGGGCGACTGCTCCGCATCGTGTCGACGCCGGAGATCATCATCCTCACCGCGAAGATGTGCTCCGGCATACGCCCTTATACTCTTCTGTTCGCCTTACCATTCCAGCTTTACGGGATTTACGTCAATGAAACGGGCAGTGGAGAGAGTATACTTCTTCCCCATGGGAAAAGAAACAAAATGTCCCCGTCAGAGATGTCCCTTCCACTTTTTTTGGAAATTGATATACTTGCTATAGTGTCGATGCACTTTTCCAACTATACGATGTAAACCATCCTCTGTTTCAGGCATGGTTATGATATGCAAGAGATCAGGTGAAGAACATCAGAAAGCCGTGTACGGCGGGATGTTAGCAAAAGAACCAGGAGAGATCTGTCGATTTAGTGCTTTACTCTACCTGAGGTTCTGGCATGGCAATTGCTTAACTTTTTAAAAGATCTACATTGATCGAAAAAGCTCTCTATTTTCTTTTTTATGGTCGGGAAGAAAAAGAAGATGCACATGGATATGATGGGTCGTTTTTCCGGACGCAAAAGGGTACCGCAGCTGTCTATTCTTTTTCTTGCAGATGTGGAAAAGGTGGAGATTGTGCCAAACTGTTTCCAAGACCTATCGCATCATGTGGCACAAAGTTGAGGTTATTCTGGCAAAAAAATACTATGGGAGTTCTGCCATGTCTGTTGCAAAAGAAAATTTGATCTGGATTGACCTTGAAATGACCGGGCTGGATCCGGAAACGGATCAGATCATAGAGATTGCGACCATCATCACCGACCCGGAGCTGAATATCCTTGCCCAGGGACCGGTGCTGGCTGTTTATCAACCCGAAGAGATACTGAACCGGATGGATGAGTGGAACACCTCGCATCACTCTGCCTCCGGTCTGCTGAAGCGGGTGCGAACGTCAACTCTTAGCCCTGCACAGGCGGAAGAACAGACCCTTGCCTTTCTCAAAGAGTGGGTGCCGGCGGGCGTCTCTCCAATCTGCGGCAATTCAATCTGCCAGGATCGCCGATTCCTTGCCCGGTTGATGCCTGAACTTGAGGAATTTTTTCATTATCGCAATCTTGATGTTTCCACCCTTAAAGAACTGTTCCAACGCTGGGCTCCTGAAACAGCAGAGGGGTTCAGTAAACAGAATAATCACCTGGCCCTGGATGACATTAAGGAATCTATTGAAGAGCTGAAGTATTACCGGAAGACCATACTCAGGATCTGAGTCCATCGGGGTTGAATGTGTGTGAGATTCAGCCCGGATCCACACCCCAGATTTCCCGGGCATACTCGCCGATGGTGCGGTCACTGCTGAATTTCCCCATGTTGGCCACATTGAGGATAGACTTTCTTGTCCAGTCCACGCTGTTCAGGTATTCCCGACCAATGCTTTCCTGGCAGGCCAGGTAGGATTCCAGATCCAGCAGGATCAGGTAGGGATCATGCTCACTGAGCAGGTCATCCACAATAGGTTTGAAAATTTCAGTGTCGCCATTACTGAAGGCACCGCTGCCAATGGCCTCAATGATGCGGCTGACAACCGGGTTGGAGCTGCATATCTGCCATGGTGTCCGGCTCTTATGCAGTTTTTCATATTCCACTTCTTCGGCGGTCATGCCGAAAATAAAGATATTTTCCTCCCCTACCTCTTCACGGATTTCTATATTGGCGCCATCCAGGGTGCCCACGGTCAGGGCGCCGTTTAAGGAGAACTTCATGTTTCCGGTTCCCGATGCTTCTGTTCCGGCGGTGGAGATCTGCTGGGAAAGATCAGCCGCCGGCATGATGCACTCGGCAAGGGATACGTTGTAGTTGGGAAGGAAGACAACCTTCAGCCGCTCACCAATGCGCGGGTCACCGTTAATGATATCGGCAACAGAGTTGATGAGCTTGATGATCAGTTTTGCCCGGTGATACGAGGGCGCTGCTTTGCCGGCAAAGATGACGGTTCGCTCTGCCTGCGTTTCCCCGGGGTGGGAGATTAAACGGTGATACAGCGCAATCACATGGAGGATATTGAGCAGCTGCCGTTTGTACTCATGGATGCGTTTGACCTGGATGTCAAACATGGAATCCGGGTTGACTGTAACCCCGCAGGTTGTTTCGATCAGTCGTGCAAGTTCCTGTTTGTTTGCCAGTTTGACCTGCTGCCACCGGCTCTGAAAATCCGGATCGTCCGCATGGGGAATAAGTTTTTTCAGCTGATCCAGGTCGGTGGTGAAATCCGGACCGATTTTTTCACTGATCAGGGCGGCAAGACCCGGATTGCATTTGAGCAGCCAGCGTCTCGGGGTGATGCCATTGGTTTTGGAATTAATCCGGTTCGGATACATCTCATGAAAATGATGAAACAGATCTCTCTTGAGCAGCTCGGTATGCAGAGCCGCCACTCCGTTAACGGAATGACTGCCGATGATGGCCAGGTTGGACATGCGCACCTGCCTGATATCGTCTTCGGCAATAATGGACATCTCGCGAATTTTTCGCTCATTACCCGGATATTTCAGGGCAACTTCTTCAAGAAAGCGGCGGTTGATCTCAAAGATGATCTCCATGTGCCGTGGAAGCACTCGGCTGATCATTTCCACTGGCCAGGTTTCTAGGGCTTCCGGCATCAGGGTGTGGTTGGTGTAGCCGAAGGTGCGGACTGATATATCCCAGGCTCTTTCCCAGGGGAGACCGTGTTCGTCGAGTAGCAGCCGCATCAGTTCGGGAATGGCAATGGCCGGGTGGGTGTCGTTGAGCTGAACTGCCACCTGGTTGGGAAAGTCGGTGAAATCATCATTATGTTTTGTGTAGCGGCGCATGATGTCGCAGAACGTGGCGGCAACAAAAAAGTATTGCTGTTTGAGGCGCAGTTCCTGACCTTCTCGGATATCGTCTGAGGGGTAGAGCACCTTGGACAGGGTTTCCGAGCGCACCTTGTCATCAACCGAGCCGATATAGTCGCCCACGTTAAAATGGGCCAGGTCAAGCTCCCGGGATGCT
>JANTGG010000006.1 GCA_024763035.1 Desulfocapsa sp.
CCATGCCCGGTGCTAAAACGTTCAGTATCGGCTTTGATGATCCCTCCTATAACGAACTGCACTGGGCGCAAAAGGTGGCAGCACATCTTGGCGTTGAACACAGGGATGAAATTCTGCAGCCGGATATCCTGGAACTCTTTGATCGCCTGATGTATTTTATGGATGATCCCATCGGTGATTTTTCCATTTTTCCTACCTTTCTGGTGTCCCGCCTGGCACGGGAGCATGTCACTGTGGTTCTCAGTGGTGATGGTGGTGACGAACTCTTTGGCGGCTATGAAACATATCTTGCAGATGCCAAAGCAAGACAGTATGCCATGTGTCCTGCTCTGATCCGCAAGATGATGGTTGAACCGCTGATTCGCTCGATCAAACCGCAGGCTGCCAAAAAAGGACTGATTAACAAGGCGAAACGTTTTATAGAAGGTCTTGAACAGCCATCAGATTTTTCCCATACCCGCTGGCGTATATTTGCAGGCGAGATCGAACAGGCACAGCTGTTTACTCCGGAGGCACAATCTCAGATCACAACTCCGCTTGGTGCCCATGTACGGCAGTTGTTTCAAAAGTCCGGAGATCGTCATCCACTGAATAAAAGTCTCTATGTGGATACAAAAAGTTATCTCTGTGATAATATACTCACTAAAGTGGATCGAATGTCCATGGCAGTCTCCCTTGAAGCACGTGTGCCGTATCTGGATGTGGAGCTGGTCGAACTCGCCTTTTCCATGCCTGCAGAACTGAAAATTGCTCATGGTGAGACCAAAACTCTTTTGAAAAAAGTCGCTGCCAGACATTTACCCAGAGAGTGTGTTTATCGTCCCAAGGAAGGATTCAGTATTCCCATAAAACAATGGCTGTCAACCACCCTTCGTCCCCTGATGGAGGATCTGCTCAATTCCAAAAACATTCGTGAACAGGGAATTTTTCAGGTGGAGCGGGTGGAACAGTTAAAAAAAGAACACTACAGCGGAAGGGCAAATCACAGTCATATTCTGTGGGCCCTGATAATGTTCCAGTCCTGGCAGCAGCGCTGGTTGAAAGGATAACAGTATGAGTAGAGTGTTAGTTACCGGTGCCACCGGCTTTACCGGCAAGGCCTTATGTGAACGTCTTGTAAAAGACGGAGAAGAGGTGGTCGCCTTTGTACGGGCAAGCAGTGACACCAGCCGGTTGCAGGAGATTGGTGTGCAAACTGTGCAGGCAGATATTACCAGTGCAGCGGATGTGGATAAAAATTTCACAGATTTTGATCTTGTCTATCATATCGCAGCAGCCTACCGCACCGAACATTCCACCGAGGATATGTTTACTCTCGTAAATGTGGAGGCGACGCGCAATCTGCTGGAGGCAGCGAAGAAAAATGGCATCAAACGATTTGTTCACTGTTCCACTGTGGGGGTGCAGGGGGAAATCGATGATCCTCCCGCTGACGAGGAGTATCGCTTTAAGCCGGGAGACCATTATCAGGAGTCGAAGAAGGAAGGGGAACTGCTGGCACTGAAATACTTTGCAGAAGGGGTACCCGGCACTGTGTTTCGTCCGGTGGGCATTTACGGCCCCGGTGATACCCGATTTTTAAAACTGTTTAAACCGGTTTCAAAAGGGATGTTTATGATGATTGGTTCCGGTGAGGTGCTCTATCACATGACCTACATCGATGATCTGGTTGATGGTATTCTTCTCTGCGGATCACGTCCTGAAGCACTTGGAGAGGTTTTTACCCTGGGCGGTGAGCAGTATACCACCCTGCAGGTACTGGTTGATACGATAGCTGAGGTACTTGGCAAGGGCAGGACTGGTTTTCGGATTCCTTATATGCCCGTTTATCTTGCATCTGTTGTCTGTGATAAGCTTTGCAAACTGATTGGGGTCAGTCCTCCGATTTATCCACGCCGTGTTGAATTCTTTTCAAAAGATCGAGCTTTTTCCATTGAAAAAGCAAAACGTCTGCTCGGCTATCAGCCAAAGGTCGGTTTACGGGACGGACTTGCCCGAACTGCAGACTGGTACAAGGAACAGGGACTCATCTAAGTTGATGCAAAGGAAAAAGTGATTATCCTCAAAGCCCGGTTCATCTGTATTTGATGTGGGAGCTTGCCCCTGTGTGTGATTCAAGGTGTTGCCAGACCTGGAAAATCGCTCGCAGGGGCGAGCTCCTACATTCCCATTTTGCATTTACCTGAGTTTCAATGGTAATCATGAAAAAAAATGATGACAGTATGTGTTACTGTAAACGATTTTATGAAGTAATGAAGTAGGAGTCCAATGGAGATAACGCGAGATCCACAAGGTGCTGCAGGAAGTGCATATGATGCGATTATTATTGGTGGCGGCATCTACGGTATCACCCTTGCTCTTGAAGCCGGTCGCAGGGGGCTGAAGACCCTGATCCTCGAAAAAGGGGATTTTGGTGAACAGACCAGTTTCAACAGCCTGAAGATTATTCATGGCGGACTTCGCTACCTGCAAAGCCTTGACCTGCACCGATTCAGGGAATCGGTTGGTGAGCGTACCTGGTTTCTGCGTCATTTTCCCAAACGCGTTCATCCCTTACCCTGTTTTATGCCGCTGTATGGAAACGGCATGCGAAAACCTTCCATATTCAGGGCAGCCCTGTTTGCCAATCACCTTCTCTCTTTCAATCGAAACGCAAAGGTTCGGCCAGATCGTCATCTGCCCATGGGGAAAGTTGTGGGGGTTGATAAGAGTCGTGAAATCTTCCCACTGCTTGATACTGCCGGGTTGAAGGGTGGTGCTGTCTGGTATGACGGTTTTATGCCCGACTCCCAGCTTCTTATTATGGATCTGCTCCTTGCCGCCGCAAGCCTTGGGGCGGATGCCTTAAATTATGTGCAGGCAACAGCTATTGAAACCGACAGTCAGGGACATGTTTGCGGTGTGAGTGGTGTTGACAGGGAGAGCGGAACCGCTTACCAGTACAGGAGCGATTGTGTTATCAATGCTGCAGGACCGTGGTGCAGAAAGATTGTCGAAGGATTTGACGCTGTACCGGAATCCCTGTTTCGACCCTCTCTTGCCTGGAATGTTCTCTTTGACAGAAAGGCCCTTTCGGATCATGCCCTTGCCGTGCAGGCGAGAGAACCTGGCAGCCGTCTCTTTTTTATCACTCCCTGGAAAGGGAAAATCTTTGCCGGTACCGGTCATGAGCCATGGCTCGGCTCTCCGGATCGTCCATGCCCCGACCGTGAGCAGCTGCTTGGCTTTATCGGTTCGTTGAATGCTGCAGTTCCCGGACTTGATCTTCGAATTCAGGAGGTGGGACGGATATTTGCAGGTTTGTTACCCACAACAGAGGCGGGCAGCAATATCCTGACAAAGCGTGAGGTCATTGTTGATCACGGTGCAGTAGGCGGTCCTGCCGGACTCTTTAGTGTGGGAGGCATTAAATTCACCACAGCAAGACTTGTGGCGGAGAAAATCCTTACACTCAGTAGAGCTGCTGACGTTTCCCGCTCTCTTCCCGGCGAGGAAAGCAGGACATACGCTCAGGTTGAGGACGGCACAAATCTTGAGCTGTATCGGGATCTTCTTGCCCGTGACCAGTCCATTCTGCATCTGGACGATCTGTTGTTTCGTCGTTCATTGCTCTGGGAGGATGGAGAAGAAGCGTTGCAATTTGCAGAGAAACTCTGCACACTGTTTGCGTGGAATGAAGAAAAGCAAAAACAGGAAATCGACAGGTGCAGGCAGCGTCTTCTGGCACTGCCTGATGGAATATAATCTGGTTTTGAAATAGGAAGTACTATGTTATCAGGAGTGTTTTTTCGGAAAAAGAACAGTGCGGCCTGTCAGGCCTTACTGCCAGGTATCACCGCAAATGAAGCATTTCAGGCGAAGTTCTGCAGGGAACAGCTTCTTCTTGCCTGCGGACAGCACGATGCTGCCATGGGGATGGCAGTGTCAGAACCTTTAAGCCTTGATAATGACAGGTTAAGCGGCTGCTGGGCAGGCAATATCTATAACCGTGAAGAACTGGCGGCAGAGGTGGATTTCTCCTCCACCCGCGGAGCAGAAGATGATGGGATGCTGTTTCTGCATCTCTATGATCGTTATGGTGAATCCTGTGTCGATAAGATAAACGGGAAATTTTCCTTTGTTCTTTTCGATTCCGTCGCCGGCGTGTGTCTGATGGCTCGGGATCGCTTTGGTATCGAACCGCTGTATTATATCGTCCATGCCGATTATGTGGCATTTTCCGCGACTATTCAAGGTCTTTTTCAGCTCACCGGACAGGAAAAACAGCTCAATCCGGCAGCTGTGGGCAAGTTCCTTCTCTTTAACTACAATCCGGGGCTGGACACCTTCTTTACCGGCAGCAAACGGCTGCCGGCGGCACATTTTCTGCGGATTCAAAACGGTGATGTGGATCTGAAACGTTACTGGCAGCTTGTCTTTAATCCCGTTGCCGCAAATGAAAAAGAGGTGGCTGATAATCTGCTGTCTCATCTTCGGCAGGCGGTATCTCTCAGGGTGGATGCAGATCAGGCACCCGGAGTGTTTTTAAGCGGCGGGATGGATTCGAGTACCGTGGTCGCCCTTGGAGCTGAAAAAGCGGCACAGCAGGTGAGCACCTTTTCCTATCGCTGCCGTGCGATTTCCTTTGATGAGTCAGAATACGCAAGGGCGATGGCAAAATTTACCGATTCCAAACACCATGAATGTGAGTATGGCAGTGAAGATGTTTTACGGATGCCCGATATTGTCTCTTCCATGAACGAACCGTTCTGTGATGTGGGGATCAATATTGCCACATTTCTTCTGGGAACAAATGCTGCTGAAACTCCGACAAAATATATTCTCACGGGAGATGGCGGGGACGAGCTCTTTGCCGGGCATCCTGTCTACGAAGCTGACAAAATGGCACGATTTGTGGACATGATCCCAAGACCTCTGCTGCTGCCGGTATTAAAGATTTTTTCTTCCTTACCGGACTCCGATCAGAAAAAGAATCTGTCGGTTAAGCTGAAGCGTTTTGCGGAGAGTCTTGCCTACCCAAAAGAGCTCCTTTCTCACCGCTGGCGAATTTATTATACGGACGGGGATTTTTCACAGCTTGCCCGGGGGGGGCTTTTTCAGCAGTTGAATTGGGCTGATCTCTTGAAAGACATCCTCCGGACCAACGAGGAGAGTAACGCACCCGATCTGCTTTCACGCTGTCTTTACAGTGATTATCAGACGGCGGTTGATTTTTATCTGCGTCGAAATGATCTGACCCGGCGATTGGGAATAGAGAGCAGGTTTCCCCTTCTTGATCACAAACTCGTTGAGTTCTGTGCAGGTATGCCATCTGATCTGAAAATCAAGGGCTGGTTCGACACAAAATATATCTTTAAAAAGGCAATGGAAGGCGTGCTGCCGCACAACATTATCTATCGGAAGGACAAACTCGGGCACAGTATTCCCATGAAAAACTGGATACGTGACAATAAACCGGTGCGGGAGATGATCCTTGACCACGTGTCTCCTGAAGTCATTGCCAGGCGCGGTCTGTTTGACGGGAAAATTATTACCAGGATGAGCAATGACCATCTGGCGAAACGGTGCAATCATTCACATCGACTGTGGGCACTTGCTGTGCTCGAAATGTGGCTGCGTCATTTCATTGACAAATAAAGGTGTTACACTCCGGCTCTATCATCTCTTTGCTGTACCACTTTTGCCGGTGACCCCACAGCCACTGCATAATCGGGAATGTCTTTTGTAACAAGAGCGTTTGCCCCGATTATGCAGCCCCTGCCAATGCTAACGCCGTCCAGAATGGTGGCAGATGCTCCAATCCATGAACCTTCCCCGATGGTTACTGCTCCCCGGGAATACACTCCCTGATACATAATTGCTTTTTCAAGATCTTCGTTGTGATATCTGCCGCCGCCTATGTAACAGTTACCGGCAATAAGAACTGAATCTGCCAGGTGAATTCCACCGATGCTTGAGAGAATTACATGGGCACCGATATCACAGTGTTTACCCATGGTAAGCGGTCGTGTCTTCGCCTGGATTACACAGCCTTTGCTGATAACAGAACCGTCCCCGATGCGTATTGCCGTTTCATTTTCAAGGGCACCGTCGAGCAGGGTTCCATCGTCTATGGCCACCCGGGAACCGATGCGTATCTGGGCGGGTTTTCGAATCATTAAGGATTTGCCGAGTATCAATCCTCTGCCGCATTCCTCAAATAAGGAGGAAAACATCAGGCGTCGCAGCAGATAACCCAAACCGCCGCCCAGGTTCACACAGAAAAGACTGGCAAGTTCATACTGGATCAGTCGTGCTGTTCCAGCGGAGCCGCCTAAAACCTTGTTCCGGTATCGTGCAAGGGGAGAAGCCGAGGATGTGTGCAGCTCATCGCTGAGTATGGGCTTGTTGATATCCTGGTTGCCTGTTTCTGTTTTTTGTTTCATGAATACTGTTTTTTTGAAAAAATTGAATGCTTGTTTGAGCTTAAGGCAGTCGTTTTTGCAGATTTGCCTGCAGCTGATCCCGGAAAAATCTGACAGGTCCGACACCGCGACCATAGGGGGTAAGGGCAGCACCTGATGATAGAAGTTGCAGAAGTTCAGACGCAGGCTGTTTTCCATCGAGTTTCTCAGATTGAATTGCCGCCCCGTAAGAACCGGCACGCAATTCATGGTTGACGATTGGCAGAGGGTCGCTTCCGGGAAGTGACGGGATATTTTTTTCTTCTGCACGGGACAGGAGTTTTGGGTAGGGCCAGAAAGTCGGACGGTTGCCGTTGTCACCGACAAAGTAAGTCGGAACGGCAGGGTTTTTTATGAAATCATTTATAATCTTGCCGCGTTTACCAAGCCACTTGCCAACACCCCAGGCAAGAAGAGGAATTCCCCCGTCATCCGTGACCATTTGCGTTAGCTTTGCTAAAGGATACGTGGCATCCGGGAGGATTGTTTTACTGAAAAGAGAAAGCACTTCAAGTTTTTCACTGCTTATCAGCTGCCGTCCGGCAATGACAATGATGATCCTGTCCCCTCGTACGGCAAGGACACTGTTTTCTTCCCCGGTTGCCTGAAAGCACCATGATTCTGCAGTGGAAAGAACTGTTTTTCCTGACTCTTCCTGCATTGTGGAAAACACATCATTTTTCTTTCCTTCGGCAAGCAGCAGGACAAATGAAGAGTTTTCTAAATCTGCGAACAGGTGATCCCCGGCCATGGAAAAATTCTGCCAGGCGGCATCGAGGAGTCGATTACGATCAACTGTGGGGTGTATATGGATGTGACCATCAAGCAGAATTGACACGGCAGATCCTCTTTTTTCTTTGTTCTTTTTTCTTTATACGTGAATAAAGACACCATTTGAACACTGGTGAACAGGTAGTGAGACCAGTGTAGGTTCCTATATGACAGCTGTCCCAAAAGAAGCTAGCATATTCCTTGCGGCATTACCATAAGCAATAGTCATGAGTTTGCGTTTCATGCTATACTGCTGCAAACATAGAACAACAGGACGCTCAGAATGGAAAGTCAGTAAAAATAGAGGTTCTGTTTGACAATAAATGATAAATCCTTAGAATGCTGTTTTTCTCTAATACAAAACAGGAGCGGCTGACAGATGTCGGAAATTTTGATAGTAGGCGGAGCCGGTTATATCGGTTCTCACATGTGCAAGTATCTGCACGAACAGGGATTTGGCCCTGTTGTGCTTGATAACCTGAGCCTTGGACACAGGGAATCCGTGCAGTGGGGACCTCTCTATAAAGGGGAGATGAATGATGAAAATATCCTTGCTGAAATCTTTTCCAGCCACTCCATCAGTGCGGTGATGCATTTTGCTGCCTATTGTTACGTTGGGGAGTCTGTCCATGAAGCACTGAAATATTATAAAAATAACGTGGGGGCAAGTCTTGGACTGCTGATGGCAATGGCAGATCATGGTGTGGATAAGATAATTTTTTCTTCATCATGTGCAACCTATGGAGAACCCGAAAGTCTGCCCATAACAGAAGATCAACCACAGAATCCCATCAATCCTTACGGACGCAGTAAGCTTATGATGGAAAATATTTTTGATGATCTTGAAGAGGCCAATGGCTTAAAATCTGTCTGTCTTCGATATTTTAATGCCGCCGGTGCAGATCCTGCCGGTGTGCTTGGCGAAGATCATTCCCCTGAAACCCACCTTATACCTCTTGTCCTGCAGGCTGCAAAACATCCCGAAAAAAAGCTCACTGTTTTTGGCAGCGATTATCCCACAACAGACGGTACCTGTGTTAGGGATTACATCCATGTGAGTGATCTGGCACAGGCGCATTATCTTGCTCTGAAGCATTTGTTAGATGGCGGGGGAAGCAGAAAATACAATCTCGGCAATGGCAGCGGATACTCCATTCTTGATGTGATCACCGTTGCCGAAGAAATTACCGGAAGGAAAATAGATTTTTCATATTCCCACAGAAGAAAAGGGGATCCGGCGGTGCTGGTCGGCTCTTCTGAAAAGATTTCCAGGGAGCTTGGCTGGCAGCCGGAGTTTAACACTTTGAAAAATATCGTTCAGACTGCCTGGGACTGGTACTGCAGTCATCCGCAGGGGTATGGGCAGGGTTGAGAAAATGACGAATTACCGTTTCCCTCCTGTGTCCCCATGGGCAGTGCTTCTTTTTGGAATACTCTTTCTGCTCTCTTCCTGTACCGGCAGCGAACAGCGTCAGGAACTGAATATCCTGTGTCTTGGTGATTCCATTACCCACGGATTCAAACTCCCTGATCCCGCCCAGGAGAGCTTTCCATCGCGTATGGAGGAGCATTCGCAAGGGCTGTGGCATGTGCAGAATCTTGGTGTAAACGGGGCAACGGTACTGAGTAAAGGAGATATCCCGATAATCAACCAGGACGCATACCGGATTGCCATGCATTCCAGTCCAGATGTGGTGGTTCTGATGCTGGGGACAAATGACACGAAAAACAATAATTGGAGATATATTTCTGACTTTCTGGAAGACTACAGACGCATTGTAGATTCTCTGCAGCACCTTGCGTCTCGACCAAGGGTGATAGTCTGTACCATACCACCGATATTTCTGTCTCCTAACAGTGTGTTGGATGTTGAGCATGTGACTCAGGTAAACAGAATGATTCGTAGTGTCGCCGCTGAGAGTGGTGCAGAGTTCCTCAATGTTCATCAGATGCTTGCCGGAAAATCGAATCTCTTTATTGACGGGATTCACCCAAATGCTTTGGGGGCAGTGGAACTGGCCGGTATCATATATTCTAAAATACTCCAGGTAATAGAGTGATAACGATATGAAAAATGCAGCAAAAATTATTGAAAAGAGATTCTTTTTCCTCATTCTTTTATCACTGTTTCTTTTTTCCTGTACAAATTCCTCGGGAACTCCGGAACCCATTGAGAATTTGACCAATGCTCACACCCGGGTGGTCTGGGTGCAGGAGCAGGGGAAGGGTGCCGATTCTTTTGCCTTTGGCGAAAATTTTAAACTGATGGGCTATGATTCCCGTGATGGAAAAAAAGAGCGTCCTCTTTTGAAAGAGGTGCAAAATTTCTACAAACCCATACTTACCCCGGATGGGGAGCAGGTTGTGGTCAGCAGCCGTTCCCGCCATGAGATCTATCTGGTAGATTTTCAAAAAGGAAAGAAGAAAACCCTTGGTAAAGGTGTGGCAGTTGAGGTCTGGGATGATCCTGAAACCGGAGTGACCTGGGTCTATGCCCTTGCAGGTGATGGTCCCGAAAACCAGTATTTTACCACACATCCACTTATTCGTTTTCCTCTGAACAATCCCAAAAAGCGTGAAGATGTGTGGAGCAAAAGCCATCTCTCCTGGAGTAACTTTGATCTTTCACGTGACGGAAAGTTTGCAGGAGGCTTGTTCCCATGGCCGGCGTCTGGCATCCTTATCTTTCAGGAAAACACCTGGAAAAAATACGGACAGGGCTGCTGGACAGCACTCAGTCCTGATAATAGTGCCATTCTCTGGACATTTGATGGTCTGCATCGCAACCTGAATTTCGTCAATCCTTTTAGCTCTGAGGTCTGGACAACCAGTATTAATAAGGCAGAGGGAATAAACGGTTATGAGGTATATCATCCAAGGTGGAGTAATCATGTTCGATTTCTCACCATGACAGGTCCATACGTGGAAGGGGAAGGTGGTAATAAGATTACCGGTGGCGGGCAGAAGGTTGAAATCTATGTGGGACGGTTCAGTCAGGATTTGAAACAGGTTGAACAGTGGTACCAGGTGACCCATAATGATCGTGCCGATTTTTTTCCCGATGTCTGGATTGCAGGGGGGCGGGAGTCAAATTTTGGCGATCAGGATTTAGTAAAGTCTGCCCGGATACAGGAAAAAGATCTTGAATGGCCTGTAAATAGGGACTCCCTGTTATTTCTCTGGCAAGATGTTCTGGCTGAAAACAAAAGTGGTGATGCCGGTCTTCTTGGTTTCAGACAGTTTACGGTCAGTCCGGTTCAGCGTGCCCATTATAATCGTTTTCTGGAGATGGATCTCAATCATGGCGGGTTCATAGCAGCACCTCTGGATGACAAAACTGCAGCTGCTGTCCGCAAAAGTGGAGGCGCAGGTATAGAATTTTTGTATACTCCGCTATCGGTTGCAGACGATGCTGAGGGTGTTGTTCTGAAATTTGGCGATATTGCTGCCGGTGTTGTCCTTGAAGTGGCTCAGACAGGTGAAGAAATTGCTGTTAGCGTAGTAAACGGTGAAAAAACAGTTGGCAAACTCCGTATGGAGTCCCTGCTGCATGCCGGACGTCCCGAACATTTTTATCTCTCTTTGCATGACAAAAAACTGCAGCTCCATGTAAACGGCATTCTGGTAAAAGAAGTTACCCTGACACAAGATATAATCCCTCTGCTGAAGGATCCGCAGCTTACTTTTGGAAATATTTCTGCAAATGAAAATGGTCTTGATGCTGCCATCTCCCATGTGGCACTGTACGCAGAATCTGCCCCTCAGAAAAGTATAACTGAAAACGCTCAGCTGGTGACCGGTGAACTTGAGGCAAGAAAAGAGATAGAATCTCTCACAGTTACGGGAACACTCATCGAAACTTCAAATGTTCCGGCACCTGACAGTCTGGGGGCGTATACACGGGCTCTTGTTGTAAATCGTTACAAGATAGAAGACATCAAAAATGGAACTTACCCTGAAAATGAGATTCTTGTCGCCCAGTGGGCTGTGATGGACAGAAAGATAATGCCGGAAACGAAATCTTATGAGGAAGGAAAACGACTCGAGCTGCAGGTGGAAAAATTTGATCTGCACCCTGAACTTGAAGGGGAACGTCTGATGATGGATATGTTTGATCCGGATCTTGAGTTGTATTATCAGATTCGCCCCTGATCTCTATACGGATACTTCTGAATAATGGTTTTCTCTTCACATCTCTTTCTCTTCCTCTTCCTGCCGTTGAGTCTGGGTGGATACTATCTGATGCCTGTAAGGGGCAGGAATCTCGTTCTCACGCTGTTCAGTTATCTCTTTTACGGATGGTCTAATCCGCTGTTCACGCTGCTGATGTTCTTTTCCACCCTTGTGGATTATATCTGCGGATGGGTTATCGGCACAGCAAGTCCCATACAGAAGGCGGGGAAAAGAAAGGCTGCCCTGGCACTCTCCATTGTCACTAATCTTTCTTTGCTTGGCATCTTCAAATATTCCCACTTTGCCCTGGAAAATTACAACATGCTGCTTTCTGCAGCCGGCGTGGAAAACATGGGGATAGAGCCTGGATTCCAGTTTATCCTGCCCCTGGGGATAAGTTTTTACACCTTTCAGTCTATGAGTTATTCCATCGATGTGTATCGTGGAGAGGCAGGTTTTAAAAAGAATTTTATTGATTTCGCCTGCTATGTGTCCATGTTTCCACAGCTTGTCGCAGGGCCTATTATTCGATTTCAGGAAGTTGCCAATCAACTGGCTCAGCGAACCCATACGGTTGAAAAGTTTTCCAGAGGAGTGGTCTTTTTCTCCCTTGGAATGGCCAAAAAAGTGCTCCTGGCAAACGGCTGCGGTAAAATAGCCGATGTTGCCTTTGCCGCAGGCAGCCTGCACTGCTTTGATGCGTGGTATGGGGCTCTTGCCTATTCATTCCAGATCTATTTTGATTTTTCAGGATATTCCGATATGGCTATTGGCTTGGGACTGATGTTTGGGTTTGTCTTTCCCAAAAACTTCAGCTCCCCCTATAAATCTGCATCCATTACAGAATTCTGGCGACGCTGGCATATCTCATTGTCTACCTGGCTTCGTGAATATCTGTACTTCCCCCTGGGCGGCAACAGAAAAGGGCGCAGCAGAACGGCACTCAATCTCCTGATTGTCATGTTTCTTGGAGGGCTCTGGCACGGAGCCTCCTGGAACTTTGTAATCTGGGGTCTTCTGCATGGCGGTATGCTGGGTTTTGAACGGAGTATGGGCAGACGATCCCTCTATTTTAAGTTCCGTCGTTCCATCCGCATCACAATGACATTTGTGCTGGTATTGATTGCCTGGGTTTTTTTCAGAGCAGAAACCCTGAAGTCAGCCCTTCATTATCTGGCATCAATGTTTGCGGTTGGAAGTGTTCCTGAAACATCCTTGCTGGTTCAGGGGATACTCTATCAGCCTTTCTATCTTCTGGTTATGAGTACGGCAGCGATTGTTGTCTGGGCAGCACCGCAGAGCTGGGACTGGAGCAGGGAACTCACTGTGAAAAAAGGCCTTCTCACTGCACTGGTCATGGTTCTATCTGTTATGATGCTCACGTTGCAATCATATAATCCTTTTATTTACTTCAACTTTTAATGGTGTCAGAAAAACTGTTATGGAACAAAAACTGACCCGCGAAGAACTGGCAGCACTGGAAGTTGGACAAACGGCGGTGTCTCGCCCCCTTGCCGTATCCCTGGTATGCTTCTTCCTGCTCCTTATCCTGGCTGTTCCTGCTTTTCAGCTTGTAACAGATTCCAGGCATCCGGCAGGTGTCCCGTTATACGATTCGTTTACAAGTCTGTTGAACAGCAAATACTCAGAAACGGATACTCTCTGGCAGCGAAATACACAACTCCTTGCCGGGATGGACAGCTTTGAAAAAGAAGTAGAGGAAAACAGTTTCCTGCGTGACTGGATGCTGGTTCCCGGGCAACGTCTGCTGCTGGGCCTTGGGGCAGGGAATGAAAAAGTGTATCCCGGCAAAGATGGCTGGCTCTTTTATCGACCTGATATGGATTATCTCATGGGACCCGGATTTCTTGATCCTGACATACTCATAAAGAGAAGGGGAGAAGGAGCCCTATGGGACAATGGCATACAGCCCGATCCTCTACAGGCTATCACCTCCTTTCACAGACAACTGCAGAAGAGAGGCATAAGCCTTGTGCTAATGCCGACTCCCATTAAAGCATCATTGCATCCTGACTATTTTGTCGCGGGAATATATACTGGTATCCTGCAGAACAGATCATGGACTGAGTTTCTGATGCAGCTGAAAAAAGCTGGTATTCCTGTTTTTGATCCTGCTCCCATACTGTCCAGGTATGCCAATGAAGCTGATACCCCAGCCTTTCTCAAGACAGACACCCATTGGCGGGCAGCAGCCATGGAAGCCGTTGCCGGAGAACTGGCATTCTACCTGCGGCAGAAATTTTCTTTTGAGCCTTCCGGTATAGGGCTGCAGCGCCTGGAAAAACAGGTGCTGAACACTGGTGATATCGATGATATGCTGCTTCTTCCCGCTGTTCTTTCACCTTTTGCACCACAGTCCGAGACGATCCATCCGGTGGTAAGCAGTGCTAATGAGCTGTGGCAGCCCTCTGCGGATGCTGATATTCTTCTCCTTGGAGATTCTTTTGCAAATATATTTTCCCTTGCAGGAATGGGCTGGGGGGAGAGTGCCGGGCTGGCTGAACAGCTCAGCTATTTCCTTGATCGCAATCTTGATGTGCTGCTGCAAAATGATGCAGGCTCTTATGCCACCCGGGAAATGCTTGCTGCCGAACTCTTACGAGGTCGTGACCGGCTGGAGAATAAAAAAATTGTTGTCTGGCAGTTTGCTGCCCGCGAGCTTGCCTCCGGAAACTGGAAGATCATTCCCATGAAACTGCAGGCAGCGGTCAGGAGTGATTTTTTTGTGCCGTCGGCAAATGAAAAAAGAAAAGTAAGTGCTATTGTATCTGCTGTTTCCAGGTCTCCAATGCCTGGCACTGTTCCCTACAAGGATAATATTGTAACATTGCATCTGGTTGATATGAAAGATCTGGAAACCGGAGAGGAACTGGGACAGTCCCTGGTTTACGGTTGGGGGATGGAAGACAATGTGTTGACAGATCTTGCCCGCCTGAGGGTTGGAGAACATATAGAAATGAGCTGTGTTGACTGGGATGCAGTACAGATGAAATATTCCAGTTATCGACGCAGTTCTCTGGATGATGAGATGTTGGAACTTGAACTGCCTGTTTGGGGAGAATTACTACGATGATACGTTATATGCTGATCTCAGCCATATGTACCTTTTTTTTCGCTGCTGTCCCTGTCGCCGCCGCAACTGTTCAGCAGCAGCTTGATGCCATTATTTCCACTGCCGATGCCAACGGGGTTATCAGTGGCAAAGATGGATGGTTGTTTTTAAAAGAAGAGCTCGAACATATGGAGAGCCCTGTATTTTACGGGGAAGGGGTGAAAAAAACTTCAAAAGTTGCAAAGAAGCAATTTGCAGATCCCCTGCCGGCTATAGTTGATTTCAATAATCAGCTTCAGGAACATGGAATCGAACTTGTTTTTGTTCCCATTCCTCCAAAGGCTCTCCTTTATCCGGAGAAACTTCCCCTTGCACTGAATGATGAAAATGTTAGCCGGATACGAAAGAATTATCTGGATCTGTATACGGAACTCACACAGGCAGGAGTGAATGTACTCGATCTCTTCCCGGCGTATCAGGATGCGAGGAATGTGTCACAGCCCTATTGTCGGACAGATACCCATTTCTCCGGTGCTGGGATCGATATTGCTGCCGATATGCTGGCATCGGTGATACGACAAAACTCTTGGTATGATGACGTTGCAAAACATACGTATGACATTTCGACACGCGAAATATCAATCACCGGCGATCTCACTGCCATGAAAAATTCTCCTGATTCCGAGACGCTGTCTCTGCAGTTTGTTACTGAGCACGGAACTGGAAAACCGGTGGCAGTCGATGGAAACAGCCCTGTACTGCTCCTTGGTGACAGTCATACACTGGTTTTTTCTGTGGGGGGAGACCTTCACAGCAGGGGAGCAGGGCTATTTGATATGCTGAGTGCCAGATTCTCTTTTCCTTTAGATCTTATAGGTGTCCGCGGGTCTGGAGCCACTCCCAGTCGAATTAAATTGTACCAGCGATCGAGAAAAGATCCCTCTTTTCTCAGTGGAAAAAAAACCGTCATCTGGTGTCTCAGTGCCAGGGAGTTGACAGGAAGTGGCGGATGGCGAAAAATACCAGTTGAAAAAAAGTGACAGCGTACTATTGTCAATTCCGTAATGGTATTGATACTTATTTTTTTATAATTTCTATCAAAGCACAAGTAATCTGGATTGGATGTAGGAGCTCGCCCCCTGCAATTCCATTTTGCATTTATATGAGCTTCAGTGGTAATTATGAATTTTTTTTAAAAAACAGGAAACTTTTATACGGTAAAAGAGGTTTAACATGCGGCACGGCAGATTGAACAGTTTGTTTTCATTGATCCTTATTTCAGCAATTGTACTGATTCCTCTTCATGTCTCTGTCTGTTTTGCAGAAACAACAACACTGGGCACTCAGTCTAAAAAGAAGGTCGTAAAGAGTGTTCCGGCAAAAGACAAAGGGAGCCACCCTGTTACACAAAGAACTGTAACAACCACCGAAGAAAATGCTGAATCTCCTGCCATGTCCACCGGTATGATGATTGGAATTGGTGCCGGTGCTGCCGTTGTACTGGGTGTGGCAATCGCTGCAGGTGGTGGGGGAGGAGGAAGTGATTCCAGTGGTTTTTCCACTGCCCCGCCCACCGCAGCCATGCTCACCGGTCGCTGGAATGCCAGTGGCGATCAACCCGGCAGCGGTCTTACCTACACCGGTTTCTATACTTTCTATGCGGGAGGTTCACTTGGCTATGACTTGAATGTGAGTGACGGAGAGCACATGGTTGGAGGCGGCAGTTGGAATAGTAACGGCTATGAGCTGGTATTACAAACGGATCACGGTTCAACCTATGACGGTTCCTTTGTGCCCGGATTATATTCCACCATCACCCTTGGTTCCAATGTCGGCTGGGCGCTTGTCCTTACCCGCTGAAGGCTTGCATGATCATTCAGGTGCAGAGTATGAAAAGTGGGGTGACAGACAGTGTCACCCCACTTTTTTTGATTCCCGAAAATTATGGTGCATGATCGCAAAAAAACTCCCCCCTTTTGCCAAACTGCAGAGGAAACGATTCGGCAAACGACTGAAATTACCTGGTCAGTCTCTTATACGCTCGCCAAGATGTCTTTGATAAGCACTAAAGCTCAGGTACATATAAAATGGAACTGTCGAAGCTCGCCCCTGAGAGCAATTTTCCAGGTCTGGCACCACCTTGAATCGCACGCAGGGGCAAGCTCCTGAATCTAATCCAGATTTACTGTGCTTTGATGCTAAACAATTTGAATAAAGAGTTCAGTCACGTCCATCCGGTTTTTTCTGCAGTTTTTATTTACGCAGAGTTCCCTCTCCTGTATCATTGATCCATGAAACGAATCACCACAATACTGCGTTTGTTTATCACCGGACTTCTGCTCCTGTATGTTCTGCAGAAGGCTGGGGTTTTTGATGCAGGCAGACGGTCAGCACTCTTTGAAATGATCATTTCTGTGAGTCTGCCCTTACTGCTTACTTCCTTTGGCGTATCCCTGCTGTTGAATCTGTCCAGTGCCTACAAGTGGTATCTGCTCCTTCGCTCCAAAAATCTGGATGTGAGCTTCTTTACCAGTTGGAGCCTCTATATGGTGGGCATTTTTTTCAGCCTGCTGCTGCCGACCAGTATGGGGGGTGATCTTATTCGTCTGCATGAGCTTGGAAAAATAACCGGAAAGCGAGCAGAAGCGGCTGCTTCGGTTTTTGTGGAACGGTTTTCAGGCATGATTGTTCTTTTCTTTCTGACATTTATTGCCGTTCTCATGCAAAGGCAGCTGCTCTCTGTATCCTGGATGGTGTTGAGTCTGCTCTTTGCCATTGCTGCAAGTGTCGGGATTGTGTGGGTTATTATAGATGATCGTCCCTATCGTTTTGTCACCTCTTTTTTGCAGAACCGTTTTTCCTTTCTCACGAGGATCGTATCTAAAATTGACAGTCTGCATGGTGCCATTGCTGCCTATAAAGATAATCGCAGTGCCCTGGTCATTGCTCTGCTCAATACATTCCTCTTCTATCTGCTTGCCGTGGTAAATGTATATGTCACAGCCTCTGCCTTTAACACGAATGTTGAGTTCCTTCCATTGCTGACGGCAGTTCCATTGGTTATGTTTATTATGAATCTGCCAATCTCCATCGGTGGAATCGGACTTATGGAATTTGCCTTTGTCTTTATCTTTGAGATGTCCGGATACAGCAGCGAACTTGCACTTTCCACCGCACTTTTGATGCGGTTTAAATCATTTGTTGATGCTGGAATGGGTGGTATATTGTACTCAATGATTTCCGGGAAAACCGGAAAGACTGGCACTGAGAACAGAGTTGAGGATTAGAGTTTGCGAACCCGACAAGTCGGACAACTGAGGACTGCACTGGATAAGGTGAAAGCTGCAGGTGAAAATTATCCGGGGATGGTCCTTCTGTTTGTTCTGCTTTTTGTACAAGGCATTGGGGGCAGTTGTAATGCTGCAGCGGTTTCTGATATACCTGTTATTCCAGATAATGAAATTACTCTTCCACTTAAGGAGATCATCTCCCGTGTTCAGCAGAATAATCGGTACTTGCTCCAGACCCAGCTATCCGTGCAGTCCAGTCAACTGAACCTGCAGGGAGTTCAGTCTCTGTTTGACTGGAAGGTACGCCCGGTTGCAAATCTTGGTCTGTCAAAAAGCGGTGATTCTACACAGCAAGCCAGCGGCATTTCAGGGAAAATATCAAAGAAAACACAATATGGAATAGAGACCACCTTTACCCCTTCCGTTGCCTACGTTAACGACGAAAATACCTCGGCAGGTGTTGGTGTTTCTCTGTCTGTGCCGCTTCTTAGAGGGTTTGGAAGGGCGTATAATAAGGATCCGGTCGATGCTGCTGATTTTGCTCTGCAGTCCAGTATTCGCACTATGTATCTGGCAGAGGTGGAGACGGTTTTAAAGGTTGTCAGGTTAACCTACGAAGTGATTCGGCAACGTAGCTTTGTTGATATGTACTCCCGACAAAAGCAGGCACTGCAGGGCCATGCCGCCACCACCCGTCTGCTTGAGTCCACCGGTCTTGGCACTCCCACAGATACCTATCGTGCCGAGATTCGGTTAAAAGACGTCGAAGACCAGCTGCAGGTGGCAAGGCGCAGGTACCTGGAGTCCCTTGACAGAGTAAAGATCATGATTGCCATGCCGGTTGCCGACACCTTGCGGGTTGAAGCACCGCTAAGCTACACGATTACGAAAATAGAACCGGATACTGCGGAACAGATAGCTGTTGCCAACAGGATCGAACTTGAACAGGCGGAAGCGGAAGCGAACGAAGCGAAACGAAAAGCCCATATTGCCGAAAAAAGGCTGCTGCCGGATCTGAATTTTGTAGCCACCTATAGAAAAAATACCTTCCTTGATGGATTGGCATCCTCCGAGTTATATTATGGTGATTACTGGAGTGTCGGATTTACCAGTGATACTGATCTTGCCCGCAGTGAGGAGCAGTCACGCTACCAGCAGAGTTTGTTACATGTCAGACGTGCAAAGCTGCAGGAGCAGGAACAAAGAGAGAACATTCTGGCTGAAGTGAGAAAACAGCTCGATGAACTGAAAAAAGAGGAACAGCGCATCAGGCTGCGGCAGGAACAGATCATTCAGGCAAAGGGAAAAATGCGGCTGGCTGAGATAAAGTTCAGTCACGGCATGGGGAACAATTTTGATTATATCGAATCGGAAACAGAACTGCAGAGGGCGAAAGTGAATCTCCTTGAAGGGAAAATTGCCTATATTACAGGTCAGTATAAGCTTCGTGCTGTTATGGGAACATTAATTACCAGATGATGAAAAGAAAAGTCCACTATATCCTCATCACTCTTCCCGTTCTGCTGGTTCTTTTTCTCCTGGTGACCAACAGATCCGGACAGTCTCAGGGGGATGGAGAACTCCTGGTGGCACAGGTTCAGAGCGGAGACCTTAACGTTTCCATCCACACAGTGGGAAAGCTTGACGCTGCTAAATCCCATATGCTCTCATCAAAAATTCGGGGTAATGACGGGAAGATTATTTTCCTCGTGCGTGACGGGAGCTGGGTTGAAAAGGGAGATATCCTGGTAAAACTGGATCCTTCACCCTTTGAGGAGGCAGTGCGCAGCCTCCAAGGGACTGTCGACAGTCTCACAGCGGCGGTGGATGCATCTGAACAGATGCTTGCCTGGGAGAAGAATCAGGTGGCGCAGAATATTGCTGCAAGAGAATATGATCTCAAAGTTGCAGAACTTGATCTGAAACGTCTGGTAAAAGGGGATGGGCCCTTACAGCTTGCACAGTATCAGGAGGAGATGAGCAAGGCAAAGGCGGAGCATGAACGGTATCTCTCTTTTTATGAAGAGCTGCTGAAACTTAAAAAGCAGGGCTTTGAGAATCCGTCGGAACTGACAAGGGCGAAGGAAAATGCTGATACCTACGCGGAAAAGTTCACAGCTGCCCATCAGCGGTTTGTCAGTTACAGGGATTATGTTTTGCCATCAAAGGTTGAGTCGGCCAAGGCAAAAGTGGAAAACAGCCGGGTGATTATGGGACAGACAAAAACTGCCGCTGTTTATAAAACTGCTAATGCTGCGGCTGATTATAAACAGGTTCTTGCTAAAAAAGCCACCGCAGAAAGTTCCCTTGTCCTTGCCCGTCAGGATCTTGAAAACACTGTATTGAAAGCACCTTTTAGCGGGATTGCCATTCTTTATGAAGCGTTCAGGGGAGGGATGAAGAGAAAACCGCGGGAAGGGGACAATGTCCTTATGCACCAGCCTATTCTTTATCTTCCTGATATCTCACATCTTATTGTGAGGACCCAGGTTCGTGAGGTGGATCTGTATAAGGTCAGGATAGGACAGCAGGCATCGGTGCGGATTGATGCCTATCCCTCACTGAACTTCCAGGCGGAGGTTCAGTTTATCGGGGCACTGGCGACAGAGAACAATCCGGGGCAGAGTGGGAAATATTTTCAGGTGGTTCTTGCTCTTACCGGAAAAGACAGGCGTTTGCGTCCCGGAATGACTGCCCGTGTTCATATCAGAACTGATAATGCCGAAGATGTACTGATGCTTCCGGTGCAGGCAGTATTCTACGATGATGATGGTGGGGCGTTCTGCTATGTCGTTACAGCAGGAAGTGTTGAGAAAAGGTCTGTTGTCACGGGTAGGGAAAACGGCTTGCAGGTTGAGATCCTTTCAGGACTTGAAAAGGGAACACGGGTGAGCACCACTGCCCCGCTGTCTCTGCGGAATCTGTAAAAAAATGGGACAATGGAAACGTTCATGACTTCTGTGCCCATTGTCGAACTCACAGCTGTTAAAAAAAAGTATTCATTCGGGCAAAACCGGGTTTCTGTTCTGAATGGAATCGATTTTACCATTAAAAAGCATGATTTTGTCGCAATTACCGGCGCATCAGGATCGGGTAAATCCACCCTCCTTCATATTCTCGGTTGTCTTGATCATGTGGATTCGGGGACCTATCTGCTCGGTGGTGAAGATGTGAGCAAGCTCTCAGATTCCAGATTGTCAGTTTACAGGAGAAATTTTATCGGTTTTGTTTTCCAGGATTTCAATCTTCTGCCCCATGCCACAGTTTATGAAAATGTCGCCCTCCCGTTCCTGTACTCTCCAGACAGTGCCGCAGATGAAAAGATTCGTCATGCCATAGAGAATGTGGGTCTCAGTCATCGTCTTACGCATCATCCTTCTGCCCTTTCCGGGGGAGAACGACAGCGGGTAGCCATTGCCCGTGCGGTTGCAGTGAATCCCAAACTGATCCTTGCCGATGAGCCCACAGGGAACCTCGACCACAACACAAGTCTTGAAATAATGGATCTATTTACCAGTCTCCATGGAAATGGAGCGACAATTTTACTTGTCAGCCATGACCGTGAAGTCTCAAATGCTGCTGATACCCTGTACGAGATGAAAAACGGGCTGCTCAGGGATGTGGCATGAGACACTTTTTCCAGGGCAGATATCTTCTGGAAGTTTTCAGAATTGCATTTTCCTCCCTGCTGCGTCATCGCATGCGTTCCCTGCTTTCAGTTTTGGGTGTTGTGGGCGGGGTTGCTGCTGTTTTTGCAACACTTTCCATTGGTGAAGGGGCAAGACGTGAGGTCCTCGCCGGGATTCGAAGCCTTGGACTGGAGAATATCATCCTTCGCAGGGTGTCACTCTCCGGCAGTGAAGGAGGGGAGACGGGGATGGCTTTGGCACCCGGTTTGCAGGTCGCAGACGTTCCCATTCTCCTGGCATCCTCCAGGGTCGTGACTCACATTGCCTATCTGCGTGAAGTTATAACCGATCTTCCGGATTTCAGTAGCGGAACACGCCCGAATCTTGCCGCCGTATCTGCATCTTACCGGCGGGTGATGGGGCTTAATCTGAAAAGCGGACGGTTTATCAGCAAAAATGATGAAACATTACAAAAGATGGTCTGTGTGCTGGGGGAAACCCTCGCCGCTGAACTTGGTGCCCGTGGCAGACCCGGTGAACATATTCGGATAGGGACGCAGATTTTTCTGATTGTCGGGCTGGTAAAAAACAGTTCCGCCGAAACCCGGCAGCGGGGGAGCGGAGTGGCGCTTGCACGAAATGTGGACACCATGATTTTTATCCCGTTTGCCACCCATGTCTATTTGAGGGACAGGGCATTGATGTCGGATAACAGCGGACTTGATGAGATTATTGTGAGGGTTGGCAGTGAGCAGAATGTGGAGACTCTTCTTCCCCTTATTCGTCGAACCATGGATATCCAGCACCGGGGAAAACAGAATTATGAGCTGATCGTGCCCAGACAGCTCATGCAGCAGGCGAAAAAGACCCAGCGTATTTTTAACTTTATTCTTGCCTCCATAGGCGGTATTTCTCTTATCGTCGGTGGAATCGGCATTATGAATGTTCTGCTTGCAAGTATTTCCGAACGTACAAGGGAAATAGGAATCCGGCGGGCTGTTGGGGCGGGCCGGGAGGATATTATCGCCCAGTTTCTTGCGGAAGCTATCCTTCTGACTGCTTCCGGCGGAGTGATTGGGATCCTCGCAGGTCTGTGCTGTTCCTGGCTTATAGCACACTTTGCCCGGTGGCATGTTGCCGTCAGCCCGGTGACTATACTGCTGCCGCTGCTCACTTCTGTTGTGGTCGGCGTTTGTGCCGGACTCTATCCTGCAATAAAAGCCGGCAGGATGGATCCCATCCAGGCACTTCGTTCTGCCTGATTTTAAATTCCTTTTACGTTTAAATGTTATTGAGGATCACGCAAAAGAGAGTATGGTGTAGGCATATTTTTTTAAAATGTAAGTTCATCTGTTTTTGTGAAAGAAGAAAGGAGATAGCTGTTGGATATTTCGCTGATTATACCCATATTTAATGAAGAGGAAAATATACCGCTTCTTTATCAAGAGATTAGAGAGGTGATGGATGCCACCGAGTACAGTTATGAGATAATTTTTGTCGATGACGGTTCCAGTGACACTTCCGTACACGTTCTTGAAGCCATCAGTCAGGAAGAAGGTTCGAATGTGGTGGTTGTTGCATTGAGACGAAATTTCGGGCAGACCGCAGCCATGTCCGCAGGATTTGATCATGCACAGGGAGATATAACCATTACCATGGATGGGGATCTGCAGAATGATCCCCATGATATCCCGGCCATGGTTGCCAAACTCAATGACGGATACGACGTGGTTACCGGTTGGCGGTTTGATCGAAAAGATCCGTTTCTCTCCCGAAAACTGCCTTCCATGATGGCAAATAAACTGATTTCATGGGTGACCGGTGTTGGACTTCACGATTATGGCTGCACCTTAAAGGCCTTTCGCAGGGAAGTTACGGAAAATATCCATCTCTACGGGGAAATGCATCGTTTTATTCCTGCCATTGCCAGTGGTATGGGGATCTCATTTACCGAGGTAAAGGTGAATCATCGGGCACGCCGCTTTGGTACTTCAAAGTATGGAATATCAAGAACCATACGTGTGGTTCTTGATCTGCTGACCGTTAAATTCCTGCTCAGTTACGCCACCCGTCCCCTGCATGTTTTTGGAACTGTCGGTGTTTTGTCCACAGCACTTGGCGGGCTGATAGCCATGATTATGCTTATTCAGAGACAGTTCTTTGATATTGCCCTGGGGAACCGCCCCTTACTGCTGCTTGCCGTTCTGCTCATGTTCATGGGAGTGCAGTTTATCACCATGGGACTGCTGGCCGAGCTCGTTGTACGAACCTATCACGAGTCCCAGAAAAAGCCGATTTATTATATCCGTCGTGTATTTGGGCAGAATGGAGATATCTCCTGTTAGTGCCTTATTCTTGAAAAGCTGTAATAAAAAAACACGAAGTTCCATACTCGCTTTAATGACAGAATGTTACAAATATCACCAGATAGCGAGGCACGAGATCTTCGAGGCACTTATACCCCTCAAGGGGGTACTGAAAAGAGTGCCGGCTTACCGTTCATCACCGGTGTTAGGAAGTACCGTTTGTGTGTATGCATATAGACATTGTAATCCCTAACTATAACGGCAGAAAATTTCTGGGAGCCTGTCTTGATTCCCTGCAGGGGCAGAGTTTTTCTGATTTTACAGTCTTTGTTGTTGATAACGGCTCGACAGATGAGTCTGTATCTTTTCTGGCGGATAAGTACCCCCATGTAAAACGGATTGCTTTTTCTGAAAACAGGGGGTTCAGTGCTGCCGTTAATGCAGGGATAGATGCCGGTTCCGCACCCCTTGTTTTCCTTCTCAATAACGATACAGAACTCGATACCAAATGTCTCGAAGAGTTGTCATCGGCGGCTGAGAAAATGGAAGAGTATGACTTTTTTGCCATGAAGATGATCAACTACCATGATCGCACCCGTCTGGACGGAGCGGGCGACGGTTTTCTGCGTGGCGGTGTGGGCTATAAACTCGGCACTATGGAAAAAGACGGTGAAGCCTACAGTGTTGCCAGGGAAGTCTTTGGTACGTGTGCTGGTGCCGCACTCTACAGGCGGACTTTTTTTAAGGGGATTGGATTGTTCGACGAGGATTTCTTTGCATATCTCGAAGATGTGGATCTGAACCTTCGGGCAAAGAGTCGCGGCAGGAGGTGCTGGTATATTCCTGAAGCCAGGGTGTATCATATCGGTAGCGCGACAACGGGTTCCAGGATTAATGCGTTTACCGTCAGCCTGTCCACCCGCAATAATCTGAATGTTCTTTTAAAAAATTACCCGCTGCCTCTGCTCTTTCGTTTTTTTCCTGCACTCTGTGTCTATCAGTTTTTCTGGTTTCTGTTTGTCCTGAAAAAGTTACAGCTGCCTGCATATTTACAGGGACTGTGGAAATTCCTGCGAAACATTCCAATAATGCTTGAAAAACGCAGGAGGAATCTTGCTGCTGCAAGTATTTCTCAAAAAGAACTGGCGGCACTCATGAGCCACGCAGAAAAGGATGCAGTTCGTTCCATTATGCGCAGGCGTGAGGAGCAGGGGAAAGGCAACGGATTATTCACCCTGTATCTTCGTCTGTTCCTATGACTAGCCGATCAGATTCCAGGCACATATCTGTTTCTGCTGTGCTTGTCTCCCATAATTCACAGGCGACACTTGCAAGATGTCTGGGAGCACTTTTTGAACAGAAGTATCCCCTTGACTCTGTTGTACTTGTGGATAGCGGTTCCTCTGAAACTGACTTTCTGCAGGAGTTCGACCAGTACGACAGACTGCAGATTATCTATGGAGAAAATAAAGGTTTTTCCCGGGCTAATAATCTTGGCTACAGGAAGCTCTCTCCTGAAACAGATTATGTGCTTTTTGTGAATCCTGATCTTTTTGTCCTTTCCGATACAGTGGGCAAGGCTGTCTCCATCTGTGAGGAAAACCCTGGAGTCGGCATGCTCTCAGGGCGACTTCTGGGGTATGATATGGCACAGGATAAGGCAAACGGACGTATCGATTCAACGGGTATTGTCAGGCAATGGTACGGCAGGTGGATTGATCGGGGGCAGGGGGAGCCTGATTCCGGAGTATACCTGGAGCCCATGGAGATGCCTGCCCTTTGCGGTGCGTTTTTGTTCTGTCGATCTGCTGCCTTGAAATCCCTGGGCACACCTGTTTTTGATCCGGACTTTTTTCTCTATAAAGAAGATATTGAGCTGAGCCTTCGCCTGCGAAAAAATGGATGGAGTCTGCTCTACCACCCTGATCTTAAAGTCTATCATTGTCGCGGCTGGCAAAGTGAAAGGGCAGAGATGAGTTCTGCTCTCAGGCTGCTTGCAGCAAAAAGTGAAATACTGCTCTACAGGAAACATCCATCCCCCTATATGGTCTGGGCAGTTTTAAAATATATTCTGGTGCGATTCCTTCGTTTGTAACTGATGGCTGAAGCTTTGAAAATATCGGTGATTATTCCCACCAGAAACGGGGCACTGACGCTGCCGGCACTCCTGGAGAAACTTGCGTCGCAGACCATCAGCGTTGACGAACTGCTCATTGTTGATTCGCAGTCCACTGATGAAACAGTTCAGATAGCACAAAAAATTAATGCCCAGCTTGTACAAATTCAGCAGGCAGAATTTGATCACGGCGCCACCCGTACAATGATGGCAAAACGGGCAAAAGGGGACCTCCTTATCTTTTTTACCCAGGACGCCATCCCCCTAGCCTCTGATTGTATCGAAAAACTCATTGCTCCATTTCGCGGAAATGAGAATCTTTGTATCAGCTACGGTCGACAGCTGCCCAATCCGAATGCATCCCTTTTTGCTGCAGCTCTTCGGGATTTCAATTACCCCGGACATTCTGTTGTCAGGACTTTTTCAGATCGTTCAAAGCTTGGACTGAAAACAGTATTTGTCTCAAACTCCTGTTCCTGTTACAAAAAGTCTATTCTTGCCGAGATAGGCTATTTCCCGGATTCACTGATTTTCGGCGAAGACACCTGTGCCGCCGGAAGGCTTTTGAAAAAAGGCTATTCCATGGCATATGTTGCTGAAGCTGCCGTCTATCACTCTCACAATTATTCACTGATCCAGGAGTTTCAGCGTTCTTTTGATATTGGTGTGCTTCATCGATCGGAGCGCTGGCTGCCAGAGACGTACGGCAGGGCGGAAGGTGAGGGAATGCGCTATGTGAAGTTTGAACTGGCTCGAATTCTAAAAGCGAAACGATTTTTTCTGCTGCCTCTTTTTTTCTTGCGCAATTGTGCAAAACTTATTGGCTATAAACTGGGGAGCAGGTATCATGTGCTACCCCGAAGGGTGCTGCCAAAGTTGAGTATGCATTCCGGCTGGTGGTCACGCAGTGATACTGCCGCAAAGTAACGAATCCCCTGTTTTTGTATTGTTCAGGAACTCTCTATGAATATGCTTTCAACAAATCTGCGTGAGCAGAGTTCCATCATGGCGCGGCTGCTCCATCTTGTGGACTGTGTTATTGTTGTGGCATTTCTCTATGCACTGCTCCTCTGGTATCGTGTACCCTGGACACCGTACTATACCCGTTTTGCCGTTATCACTTTTGTCCTTTGTCTTATCACTTTCCAATCGTATCAGCTCTACCGTTCCTGGCGTGGCTGGAAATTTTTTCAGGAATTCCTTGTGATTCTCCGGGCATGGGGAACGGTTATCGGGGTGCTTCTTTTTTATTTCTTTATTTTCAAGATTTCCAATGCCTACTCCCGAGTGGTTTTTTTAATCTGGTCCCTTGCCACACCCCTTGTTCTTTTTTGCCTCCATGTTATTGCCAGAAAAATACTCCGTCGTTTTCGTTCCCAAGGCAAGAATGTCCGTCATGCTGTGATAGCAGGTGCCGGGGATCTTGGTGTCTCACTTGCCCGGGAACTTGAAACCATCCATTGGGCAGGAATTGAAGTGGTTGGTTTCTTTGATGATAAGGTGGAGGAAAGCGAAGAGCTGCAGGAGATGGGGAATCAGATTATCGGTGATATTACCCAACTTCCCGGGTATCTCGAAAGCAACGATGTGGATTATGTGTATATTGCCCTTCCCATGCGTGCCGAGAAAAAAATATTTAAGATTCTGCGGGAATGCCGATCCCTTGGAGCCCGTATTTATCTCGTTCCTGATCTCTATGTTTTTGGACTGCACCATGCAGAGATGCAGTCCCTTGGGAACCTCATTGTTCTGAATTTTAATCCCAATACTGAATGGAAACGCAGCTTTGACATGATTTTCTCTTCTCTTGTTTTGCTGCTGATTTCACCGCTTCTCCTGCTTATTGCTGTCCTGGTGAAGCTTCAGGACGGCGGGCCTGTTTTTTACCGGCACCGGCGCATTACCTCTGCCGGAAAGGAATTCGGCTGCCTGAAGTTCCGATCCATGGTGGTGGGTGCCGAAAAGCAGCTTGAAGAGCTTTTGCAGGACAATCCCGAACTGCGGGAAGAGTGGCAGCAGACCTTTAAACTGCGAAATGATCCGCGCATAACCCGTCTTGGAAGATTCCTTCGCAGGACAAGCCTTGACGAGCTGCCCCAGTTTTTTAATGTCTTAAAAGGGGAGATGAGCGTGGTGGGTGCACGCCCTATTGTCGGGCAGGAACTTACAGATTTTTATAAGGAAAGTGCAGGGCGCTACTGCTCCATGAAACCGGGAATCACCGGTCCATGGCAGGTTCAGCACCGTTCTGACAGCAGCAGCTATGATGAACGGGTGGGGCTCGATGACTGGTATATACTCAACTATTCATTGTGGACTGATATTAAGATTATTGCCAAAACAATTAAACGGGTGTTTGACGGCAGGGGTGCGGTTTAAGAAGCATCCGCAGGTGTATCCTTCCTGATTCCAGGCAGGTCCTGTTATTTCCCGTTTTGTATTGCAAGCAGAAGATCTGCGGCAGCATTTTCTGCTATGTTTTCAAGGCTTGTCACCGGGATCTCATTTCGTTCCGCTCTTCTGATTGCTGCCGAGTCGGCAAAAAAGGCAATGGGTTTAGCACCAAGACCAGCTTCCAGAAACTGTTTGTCCTCATCGTCAAGGACAAGATTTCCCACAAAATGGATCTTTGGAATTTTCACATCTTCTGCCAGTTTTTTTACTTTTAGTGCCGTACGAATCGATGATTTTGAAGGGATCACCACAATCAGCAGCTGATCAATCCCGGCAATGGTCCCCCTGCCCAGATGCTCGACCCCCGCTTCCATATCAAGAAGAACCACCTGATCCTTTGTGAGCAGCAGTTTGGTCAGCATTCGTCGCAGGACATTGTTTTCCGGACAGGCACAACCCTTGTCGCCGGTCTGAATCGCACCAAGTACCATAAGTTTCATGCCGTCGTGACTGACCATGAAATCCTTGAGGATGTCGTTCACCTCCGGATTCATATTATACATGGGGGATCCTTCAGTTTTTCCGGATCGTTCCACCAGGAGCTGGGTCATATCGGCGATGGGCTTTATTGTCTCGGGGTTTTTGACCCCCAGCGTTTCAGCCATATGTGGACTGGGATCCGCATCTATCAGCAGCACATCCTTCCCATTCTTTTTGAATTCGCCGGCAAGAAGTGCCATGATGGTGGTTTTGCCCACACCGCCTTTTCCGCTGATCGCAATTTTCATAATTATCGTATCCTTTGGGTCTGCTTTTTCTTGCAAGCTGCTCTATAATGCTTATATCTTGAAAGGATATTTAGTGAATGATCATGATTGCGTAAACAAAAAAATAGGAGTTATAGCATGCAGCATGTAAGTAATTCGATGACACTCAGCCAGGCAAGGCAGGAGGCTTCCACCATATTCCTGGCAAAAGTCTTTAACTGGATGGCAATAGGTCTTGGCATAACCGGAGTGATAGCCTGGTTTACAGCAAGCAGCGGCTTAGCCGTTCAACTTGTACAGGGACCACTTTTTATGGTCTTCCTGTTTGCAGAACTTGGACTGGTTTTTTATCTGTCTGCCCGCATTAATAAAATCCAGGCCGGAACTGCCACGGGTCTTTTTATTGGGTATGCTGCCCTGAACGGGCTGACTCTGTCCATGATTTTTCTGGCCTATACGGCAGAGTCCATTGCCGGAACATTTTTTATAACCGCCGGAATGTTTGGTGCCATGGCAGTGTACGGACTTGTAACCAAACGGGATCTGTCCGGTTGGGGATCATTTCTGATCATGGGTGTGATTGGTATCATTATTGCCTCCATTGTGAATATCTTTTTAAAGAGTTCTTCACTGTACTGGGCGATTTCTCTAATTGGTGTCTTTGTCTTTGTCGGTCTTACTGCCTATGATGTGCAGAAGATCAAACAAATGGGTGAAGACGGTATCATGGAGCAGGGCGAGGAGATGGTCAAAAAAGGTGCTATTATGGGGGCTCTTGCTCTCTACCTTGACTTTATCAATCTTTTTCTGATGCTTCTCCGTTTTTTCGGTGGCAGCAGAGATTAATGGCGGCTTACCGTTCTTAGTAGAATCTTTTCAGAATCCGGTTTATAAAAAAAGTATGTCCTGCCTGTGCGGGGCATACTTTTTTTATTATGGCCATACCCAGGCCCAGGTAGAATGCAAAATGCACCTGTAGGAGCTCGCCCCTGCGAGCGATTTCCAAGATTCAGCAATATCTTGAATTGTATACAAGAGTGAACCCTATATGAGATATGGTCTAACTGTGCGTTGCCGGGGATCACGTTTTTATTTTCATGAACTATAAAAGGTCGTCTGATGCATAGCCCGTTTACAGGAAAAAAAATCGTTATGGGTATTACCGGATCCATTGCCGCTTTTAAGGTGGCTGGCTGGGTCAGTACCCTTGCAAAAGACGGGGCAGATGTTGCGGTTGTCATGACAGATTCTGCCTGTAAATTTATCGCTCCGCTGACCTTTGCTGCATTATCCGGAAATCCTGTGCCGGGTAATATGTTTTCTGCCGAGCAGGCTCACTCCATCTCTCATATTCAGCTTGGACAGGAGGCAGCTCTTGTCTGTATAGCCCCAGCTACAGCAAATACCATAGCTAAATTGAGTTGCGGACTGGCTGATGATCTGCTGACCACCACCGTGCTCGCCGCAACCTGTCCGGTAATGATCGTTCCTGCCATGAACTCACAGATGTTTGCCAACCCGCTCACCCGTCAGAACCTGCAGCGACTGGCAGACACAGGGATAATCATAGTTGATCCGGCAACCGGCACAATGGCGTGCAAATCTGAGGGGCCCGGACGGCTTCCCGAATGGGAGAGTGTCTCTGAACAGATGCTTGCAGTGCTGTCAGAAAGAGATCTGCAAGGTGAAAAGTTTCTTATAACAGCAGGACCGACACGTGAACATCTTGACCCGGCCCGCTTTCTCAGCAACCGTTCCTCGGGGAAGATGGGCTATGCCCTTGCCAGATCTGCTGTACGCAGGGGTGCTGATGTTGTTCTTGTCAGTGGTCCTGTTAATCTTCCGACACCTTTTGGCGTGCAGCAAATAGATGTACAGACTGCAGAAGAAATGCATACTGCGGTCATGGAGCAGAGTAAAGAGGCAACGGTTATTGTTAAAGCTGCTGCTGTGAGTGATTTCCGACCATTGGAACAGGCAGCTGAGAAGGTGAAGAAGGAACATGCCTCCTTTGAGCTGAAACTCGAACAGACCGTTGATATCCTGCAGCAGCTTGGTATGAAAAAGAACGATCACGGCTACCTGCTGGTCGGGTTTGCCGCCGAATCTGAAAATCTTCGTGAAGCCGGCAGCAGGAAACTGAAAAACAAACATCTTGATCTTATCGCAATTAATGATATCAGCAGGAAGAACACCGGTTTTGAGTCGGATACCAATCAGGTGACCCTGCTGGATCACTCCGGGTTCACAGAACTTCCCCTTGTCAGCAAGGATGAAACAGCAGATCTCATCCTTGATCGCATCGTCGAACTGCTGCACAATCGGACGACTGCAAACGCATGACTCCAAAGGAACGATCCATCCTGACAGTGGCATGTTACGGTCACTTTCTCAGTCATTTTAATATGCTGGTTTTCCCGGCTATCCTCCTGCCCCTGTCAGCAAAACTGGGTATGGATATGGGACAGACCCTTGGTCTTTCGTTCTGGATGTATCTCCTTTTCGGGGTCACGGCATTACCATGGGGAATCCTTGCCGATCGTTTCGGACCACGTCCGCTGCTGATTCTTTTTTATCTGGGTGCCGGTTGTTGCGGCTTTCTTGCAGCAGTGAATATGGGGAATCCCTTTCTCTTGAGTATTTGTCTGGCAGGAATTGGTATCTTCTCAGGGATATATCATCCGGCAGGGCTTGGCTGGATTGCAAAAGAGATTAAACAGACCAGTCGTGCCATGTCCTACAACGGCATGTCTGGAAACCTGGGGCTTGCAACGGCCCCCATTCTTGCCGGCTCGGTAAATTATCTGTGGGGGGCGACTGCCGTGTATATGGTGGTCGGGGCACTGAATCTTTGCGGTTTGATCTTTATTTATTTTGCAGGAAATGGCCGGGAAAGGGACCTGTCTGGAAAACAGGCAACAGTAAAGAAAACACGTTCTCTTACACCATTTTTGATTCTGCTCGTTGCCATGATGCTGGGCGGGGTGGTGTATCGGGCAGTGTCGATTACCCTGCCGGCGTATTTTGAACTGCAGAATCAGGATCTGTATCAGAGTTTTCTCAACATTGCCGGATCCTTTGGTTCTGCCAATGTATTTGCCACCCTTGTGACATCACTTATTTATCTTGTGGGGATGATGGGGCAATACTGCGGCGGCAGAGCAGGGGAGACAATGGATCTTGGTAAAGGGTATCTTCTTTTTCACCTGATAACCATACCGGCAGCCATTGCCATGGCTTTGACGACAAATATTCCACTTATTTTCTTTGCCATGGTCCATTCATTTTTTCTTCTGGGAATGCAGCCCATAGAAAATACTCTGGTCGCAAGGCTCAGTCCCCCGCAGCTGCACAGTTCCGCCTACGGACTAAAGTTTATCCTGACCTTTGGGGTGGGGGCAGTCAGTGTGCAGATGGTCGGCAGCATAAAAGAGACATTTGGTTTCAACAGTGTCTATTTTGCCCTGGCAATGGTTTCCAGTCTCCTGGTCTCAGTAATCCTCCTCCTCAACCAACAAAGAGCCAGAATCCGTCCCAAAACCCAAAACCCAAAACCTAAAACCTAAAACCCAAAACCTACTTTTTCTTCTTCCAGGAATCCCGCAGCCCCACAGTTCTGTTAAAAATAAGGCTCTCATCCGTGGAGTCTTTATCCACACAAAAATAGCCCTGACGTTCAAACTGAACCCTGGTTCCCGGGGCAGAGCCGGCAAGCGACGGCTCAACAACGGAGTGTGTGAGGGTGGTCAGCGAGTCCGGATTGAGATGCTCCTTAAAGTTGACGTCTTTGTCCGCGTCGGGATTTTCAATGTTAAAAAGTCTGTCGTAAAGATGTATCCGGGCAGGCACCCCATGTACAGCAGAAACCCAGTGAATGGTTCCCTTAACTTTTCTGCCGTCAGGGGCATTGCCGCCATAGGTTTCCGGATCGTAAGTGCAGTGAATCTCGGTGATCTCACCCGTTGTTTCGTCTTTTACAAAATCGGTGCAGGTGATAAAATAGGCATATCTGAGGCGTACCTCTCTTCCAGGTCCCAGGCGGAAAAACTTTTTCGGCGGCTCTTCCATAAAATCACTACGTTCCACATATATTTCCCGGGTAAAGGGTAGCTTACGTGTCCCCATTTCCGGTTTTTGCGGATGATTCTTGCCTTCAATCTCTTCTGTCTGCTCTTCCGGGTAATTGGTGATAATAACTTTTAAGGGATCAAGCACACCCATAACCCTTGGTGCGATCTCGTTCAGATCATTTCTGATACTGTTTTCAAGCACCCCCATATCGATCCAGCTTTCCCGCTTACCGATACCGATTTCATCGCAGAAATTACGGATGGAGGCAGGAGTATAGCCGCGTCTGCGTAATCCGGATATGGTGAGCATACGTGGATCATCCCATCCTGACACCAGATTTTCAGAGACCAGCTGCATCAATTTACGTTTGGACATCACCGTATAGCTGAGGTTCAGGCGGGCAAATTCAATTTGCCGTGGATGGGCCGGAGTTTTCAGTACATCGAGAAACCAGTCATACAAGGGTCTGTGGTCTTCAAATTCAAGGGTGCAGAGGGAATGGGTAATGTTTTCCAGGGCGTCTGAGATACAGTGGGTGTAATCGTACATGGGATAAATACACCATTTGCTTCCTGTCCGGTGATGGTCCACCTTCATAATTCTGTATATAACGGGATCACGCATATTGAGATTTGGTGATGCCATATCGATCTTTGCCCGCAGGACATGACTCCCTTCAGCCAGTTCACCGTTCTTCATCCTGTTAAACAGGTCTATATTTTCCTCAACGCTGCGATTTCGATAGGGACTCTCTTTGCCGGCTTCGGTGAGGGTTCCGCGATATTCACGCATCTCTTCGGCATCAAGACAGCAGACGTATGCTTTACCCATCCGGATGAGTTCAACGGCGTAGTCATACAGATTGTCGAAATAATCGGATGAGAAAAAAAGATTGTCTCCCCAGTCGTAGCCAAGCCATTTCACGTCGTTTTTGATGGATTCAACGTACTCGGTTTCCTCTTTACTGGGATTGGTATCATCAAAACGGAGGTTGCAGCTTGCGTTATTTTCCAGGGCAATCCCGAAATTCAGACAGATTGACTTGGCATGGCCAATATGGAGAAAGCCATTGGGTTCCGGGGGGAAGCGGGTAACGGGAGTCTTATGTTTCCCGCTTGCCAGATCATCGCGGATTATCTGACGGATAAAATCCAAAGGTTTTTCTGCTTTTATTTCGGTTTCGCTGGTAGCCATTATTTTTTCCTGTAGTACCGTTTGTGAGGTGCGGAGTTCCTGTAAATATATGCTGCTGTAAAATGTCAGTCCGGATAGAGGCTGCTGATATTTCTCAGACGGCTGACTACTTTTTCCCTGCCTATGGTTGTGAGAATATCAAACATGGAAGGACCTGCCAGCTGACCGGTTACAACCGTTCGCATTCCATTAATGATTACTCCAGGTTTTACATCAAGCTCGGTTGCAAGATCCCTTGCTGTCTGTTCGGCATTTTCTGTATTAAAATCATCCAGTGCCTCATACCGGTCAGCGAGCATGGGCAGCCATTCTTTTAATCCCTCATGTTTTAAGACATTCTTTTTGAGCGGCTTTTTTTCTACTGGGAAATCATCGGCAAAGTATGCCCTGCCAAGATCAGCGAAGTCTGTAAGCACATGAAAACGATCCCGGATAAGGTCCAGGGTGCTCAAAAACCATTCTTTCCGATCCCCTTCATAAGAATCGTCCCAGATAGCCTGTTCTTCAAGAAAGGGCTTTACCAGTACTGCCAGTTCTTCGATGGGCATGGTTCGCAGATAATGCTCATTGAAGGCAATGGCCTTGGGGTCTGTGAAAAATTTGGCGTTCCCCGGCTGATAGTTAAAGGTGGAGTTGGATTTGTTGATTCTTTCAAGGGTGAATGCTTCTATCAGCTCTTCCCGGGTATAGAATTCCTTGTCGTCACCGGAGGACCAGCCAAGGAGTACGAGAAAGTTTGACAGTGCCCAGGGAATAAAACCGTGCTCCTGGTAGAAGTGAACGGCAACAATTTCACCATGTTTGCGTTTGGAAATCTTTGCCTTTTTGAGATCAAGGGTGAGCGGCATATGGGCAAAAACCGGAACAGGTGCCCCAAACGCCTGATAGAGAAGGACCTGACGGATGGTGTTGGTCATATGATCCTGTCCACGAATGATATGGCTTATCCGATCACGAATATCGTCCACCACGTTGCAGAGCAGATACAGGGGCTTACCTGATGAACGGACGATGACAAAATCCTCTATTTCACTGTACTGTGCCTTGATTTGACCAAGAACCCTGTCTTCATAGCCTATTTCGCCTTCCTCTTCAGGAACTTTGAAGCGAACCACAAAGGGAAGTCCGGCAGCCTCTTTGTCGGCAACTTCCTGCGGGCTGAGATGACGGCATTTTCCATCATAGCCGTAGGTGCTCTTATTTTTCTGGGCAGCTTCACGTTTTGCGTCGAGTTCCTCTTTTGTGCAGAAACATTTGTACGCTTTTCCTTCATCGAGCAGTTTTTGTGCCCGCTCCTCATGCTCACTTTCGAATTCTGTCTGAAAATACGGCCCTTCATCCCAGTCAATGCCAAGCCAATTGAGTCCGTCAAGGATTCCCTGGATAGATTCCTGGGTGGAGCGTTCTGCATCTGTATCTTCAATACGAAGAATCAGTTTTCCACCGGTTTTTCGGGCGTAAAGCCAGTTATAAAGAGCAGTCCTGGCACCGCCGATATGAAGATATCCTGTGGGGCTTGGTGGAAAACGTAGTCGTGTTTCAGTCATGGGAAACCTTATTTTTTTTAGAGTAGAATAAAAGAATGTATCCAAGAGGCATTATAATAGGCATGTTCTATATCGTTTTCAAGCTGATTGTTCAATAGGAATTCAGTGTGAAGGTCAAGGTTGAAAATTTCCTCGTGCATGGGCCCATTAGATTGGGAGTGTATATTTCTTGTTAAAATGGACAGATTCGGTATTCTTGGTCTATGAAAATATATTTTGATGTTTGCTGCGTGGCGGCAGGAGGAACCCGGGCCGCTTTGCCAATCCCCTGCACGTAGATGCGGCAATAACATGCATCCTCCAGGGGTGGTAATGACCGTGGATCGCGTATCGCAGTGCTTTTGCCTGATACTATCAGCAATGAGGAATAAAATGAGAGTGAAGACAGGGAGTATTCTCTTTGTTGTGTTATTTTTGTGTTCGGTAAATGGCTGGAGCAGTGAGAGAATACTGACAATGTCCACCACTACCAGTACCCGTTCTTCCGGTTTGCTGGACATTCTTTTACCGGTTTTTGAAAGTGAAACCGGCATAAAGGTGAAAGTGATCACCAAGGGAACTGGAGCTGCGATTCGCGACGGAGAGGATGGAAACGTCGATCTGATTTTTGTCCATGCCAAAGAGCGGGAGCTTGATTTTGTGAAGGAGGGATATGGCACGAAACGCTATCCGGTGATGCACAATGATTTTGTTATTCTCGGTCCTGCATCTGATCCTGCAAAGATCATGGGTGAAAAAACTGCCTCAAAGGCTTTTGCCGGGATTGCAGAAGCCGGCTCACTCTTTGTCTCCAGGGGTGACGACTCCGGAACCCACACAAAAGAGCAGCAATTGTGGCTGGCAAGCGGTGTTCAACTGGATACCGTAACGCGTACCATCGTCAAAAAGGGTAAAACCAAGGCAGTCAGCTCAAAACAGCCGGCGGATTCCTCCAAATGGTATCTTTCTGTTGGTCAGGGAATGGGAAAGGTTATAACCTATGCCGATGAAAAACAGGGATACACCCTTGCTGACCGCGGAACCTATATTAAATACAAATACGGGAAGAGCCCTGCCATTGATCTTCTGATAGTCAGTGAAGGGGATGTGGCACTTGTAAACCCCTACGGTATTATCCCGGTGAATCCGGAGATGCATCCGCATGTTCAGTATAAACTGGCAATGGTTTTTATCCATTGGCTGACAGGGAGGCATGCTCAGGAGATGATTAATGGCTACCGTTTGCAGGGAAAGCAGCTTTTTTATCCCGATGCCGGCTGAAAAATCCAACTTTGAGTTGTTGACGAAGGATCAATTGTTTTTGTACACTACTGAGCTGGAATGGTTAGCGGAAGGTCTTTGTGAAATCTTTATATAAAGTTATATGTGATAAATGATGAAATCCAACAGTAAGCATAAAATTGAAAGTGAATTGACTGCTTATTGTGGGCTGTTCTGCGGTGATTGTATCAGATACAAATGCAAAGGAGCAAAGTTAGCTGGTGAGTTGATAGCCGAATTTAACTTAAAAAATTACTCTGAATATTCAAAAATAAAAAAAGAAAATGCTGCCGAATTCAACCACTTTGAAAGCAGCCTGCAACTACTCACCTCTATTTCTAATTTTGGGTGCAATATTCCATGTCGTGCAGGTGGAGACGGATGCGGTGGTAATTGCAAAATCATTCAATGCGTAAAAGAAAAATTAATTGCAGGGTGCTGGGAATGTCCAGCCTATGTAAACTGCCCAAAATTTACTTTCCTGAAACCATTCCATGGCAATGGGCCATTGAAAAACCTAAAACTTATAAAAAAACATGGCCTGGAAAATTGGGAGACTCATAGGGAGAAATGTTACACATGGGAATAAATACTGAAATTATTTCTCCTTGTGGCCTTTATTGTGGAGTATGCGCAATCTATACCGCCCATCAAAAAAATGATTTAAAATCAAAAAAATTGGCATTAGCAGTTTACAAAAAAAGGGCTAATCTTGAGGCCTCGGCTAATCTCAGCGTTGATGACATAAAATGTAACGGATGTAGATCAAACAACATATTTCAATATTGCCAAGCATGTAAAATAAGAGATTGCGCAAACAAAAAAGGTTACGAGGGCTGTTATAGTTGCAAAGAATTTCCATGTAGGCACATAGAAGCCTTTCCAATCCCTGCGGCAAAAGAGCTAATCAAAAATACAATTCCTCTCTGGGGAGAAATTGGAACCGAAAAATGGGTTCAAACTCAAGAGGAAAAATATACTTGTAATGGTTGCGGTATAAAAATGTTCAGAGGTGCAACCAGGTGCAGTTCATGTCGTAACAAATTGTAAAACAATAGCGCAATATCAGTCAGTTGCAGTCAGCAAGCATATAATAAATCAATTAACGCCGACCCGCGAGCACGCTCATTTTCTTGATGTAGGTTCAAGTCAGTGCCACGCTCTAAGCTGGTAGCCAGCTCAATAGCGGGCGGGTTATCTCAGCCGTTCTGTGTTATACAGAAGCTCTGCTATCTTATACGTAATCAATGGATTTTCTTTTTGACAGTCTGCAGTCCGCTGCTCTGCTTCTCCTTGCAGGTGATCCCGAGCTCCTGGTAATTGTTGGTGTTTCCCTGAAAGTAAGTTCTATTTCCACTTTTATTGCCTCCTGTCTTGGCATCCCCTGTGGTTTTTTTATCGCTTATTCCAGCTTTTACGGAAAACGTCTGCTGCTCACATGTCTAAACACTCTGCTTGCCCTTCCCACGGTGGTGATCGGGCTTCTGGTCTATTCCTTTATTTCCAGGCGTGGTCTTTTGGGCTCTTTTGATCTGCTGTATACCCAGAAGGCGATAATAATCGGTCAGGTTATCCTTATTGTCCCACTTGTTACAACACTTACCATAGCCGCAATCAGCCGGATCGATCAGCGTTACAGAAAGACTGCCCTCACCCTTGGGGCAACCCAACTGCAGATGGCATGGGTTATCATTCAGGAGGCACGCTACGGGATAGGGGCTGCGGTGATTGCTTCATTTGGCAGGGTCATCGCCGAGGTAGGAATCAGCATGATGCTTGGGGGGAATGCCAGGGGATTTACCAGGACAATGACCACGGCAATGGCTTTGGAATACGATAAGGGGGAGTTTGTGCTGGCTGTGGCTTTGGGACTTTGTCTGATGAGTATCGCCTTTGCGGTGAATCTTTTGTTTCATTTTTTTCAGGGAAGGACTGGCGTCGATGCTCTATAGTGCGGATCGTCTGAAAAAGATTTTTAAAAAGAAAGTCATTTTGAACCTTACAGATTTGCATCTGGAAAGAGAACAGATCTATGCCCTTATTGGTGCAAACGGGGCAGGGAAGACCACCCTTTTAAATATCCTGGCATTCCTTGAACCGGCAACAGAGGGTACTTTGCTGTTTTGTGACAGAGAGGTGAAGTACCGGGAACAGGAACTGCTTAGACTGCGGCGTCGTGTGGTTTTGGTGGAGCAGTATCCCATCCTCTTTACCCGATCCGTCTGGAAAAATGTTGCCTTTGGTTTAAAGGTTCGCGGTCTCTCCAAATCGACATGCAGGGAGCGGGTTGAAGAGGCCCTAGAAAACGTGGGGATGGAAGACTTTCGTTATGCGGACGCCCACCGACTGTCAGGTGGTGAAAGTAAGCGGGTGGCACTGGCAAGAGCCCTTGCTGTGAATCCCGAAGTCCTGCTTCTCGATGAACCCACTGCCAATGTTGATTCCGAAAATCAAGAAATCATTCTTCGGGTTCTAAAGAAAATAAATACGGAAAAAGGTACCTCGATCGTTATGGCAACCCATTATCTTGCCCAGAGCAGACAGCTTGCCCATCAGGCGATTCTCCTTGAAAACGGTATGTTAAGCACGGTTAATACCGCAAAACAAAATGATTTGACAGCTCCAGAAAAGTTTTTTTGATGCCTTTTCGCCATTCTTTTTCTTTCGTTTGTCACCACCATTCCCAGATGCAGATAGCGTCAGGTTATTTTGGTTGTCGTCTTATAGAAAACTCGTTATATTAGTCCGGTTTATAACCAAACCATGACTTTTTTTAAGAGAGAAGGGAGTAAGCAGCAATGAAAGTACTAATCAGTGACAATATGTCCCCGTCGGCAGAGAAAATTCTTGTGGATGCAGGGCTTGAAGTAGATGTGAATACAGGACTGCCGCCTGAAGAACTGCAGAAAATAATTGGTGCCTACGATGCCCTTGTTGTGCGCAGTGCAACCAAGGCAACCTCTGCCATTATCGATGCCGCAGAAAATCTGAAAGTTATCGGTCGTGCAGGTATCGGGCTTGATAATGTTGATATCCCTGCTGCCAGTCAGAAGGGTATTGTTGTTATGAATGCCCCCGATGGCAATGCAACCACTGCTGCTGAACATGCCATCGGTATGATGATGTCACTGTCCCGGAATATTCCGCAGGCGACCGCTTCCATGAAAGAGGGGAAGTGGGAAAAGAAAAGCTTCATGGGGCGGGAGATAACCGGCAAGACTCTTGGTATCTTTGGAATAGGCAGGATTGGGGCAATTGCCGCCAGCCGTGCCCAGGGACTGAAGATGAAGACCATTGCCTATGACCCCCATATGCCTAAAGAGCTGGTGGAAAAGTTGGGTGTAGAGCTGGTGAGCCTTGAAGAGCTTGCAAAACGTTCAGACTATATCACCGTTCACGTGCCTCTCACAAAAGAGACCAACAAGGTTCTTTCCACCGATTTTTTCAAAAATATGAAGAACGATGCCATGTTTATCGACTGTGCACGGGGTGGCGTCTGTGACGAGGAAGCCCTTTATAAAGCATTGGTTGACGGTGAGATTGCAGGAGCAGCACTTGATGTGTTTGCCGATGAGCCCACAAACCTTGACAACTGCCCGCTCCTTGGCCTGAAAAATTTTATCTGCACCCCCCATCTTGGTGCATCCACCTCAGAAGCCCAGGAGAATGTCGCTCTGACCATAGCGGAACAGGTTGCCGATTATTTAAACAAGGGCGTTGTCACAAACGCTGTAAATGTTCCCTCTGTCAGTGATGATGTTCTTGCCCAGGTTGGTCCGTATGTTAACCTTGGTGAAATGCTTGGCTCCCTGCATATGCAGATAGCAAAAGGCGGAGTAAAAGAAGTGGAGCTTGAATACAGCGGCGAATTGGCAGAGATGAATACCAGCCCCATCACCGTTGCCTTCTTAAAAGGACTTTTCACACCCATTCTGCAGGATGCCGTGAATTATGTGAACGCCCCTGTTATTGCTAAAGACAGAGGAATTCGTGTTGTTGAGTCCAAAAGTGAAAGTTCAGATGATTTTGTAAATGTTTTACGGATCAGGGTTGTGACCAGTGAGGGTGAAAATGTCCTCGTTGGTACAGTTTTTGGCAAAAATGAGCCACGGCTGGTACGTCTCAACACCTTCCGCCTTGAAGCCCTGCTGCAGGGTCCCATGCTCCTGGTGTATAATAATGATGTTCCCGGAGTTATAGGAGCACTCGGTGTAACCCTTGGAGGAGACAGTGTGAATATCTCCCGTATGACTGTTGGTCGTGAAGAGGCAAGTAATCAGAATATTATTCTGCTCAACACCGATAGTGTGGTCACCAAGGAACTGCTTGCCAAGGTGAAGGGACTTGAGAATATCGATGATGCCCTTGGACTTGATCTCGGCGTATAATCCGGCAGATTTATTTTTTAGCGGGAAAAGGGAATAACATGGCTACAGAATTTGAACAGGGATGCCCCTGCGAGGACGGTAAAGTTCCTGATCAGCATGGGCATTGCGTGATGCCTGAGGTTACCTTTTCGGCATTTATCATGTCGTTGCACACGTCGGCTCTTTTTCACATGGGGGAACTCGCTGACCCTGTCAGCGGTGAGAAGGTTGTCGATTTCGCCCTTGCCCGGCATGCCATTGACACCTTGGTTATGCTTGAGGAAAAGACAGGGGGAAACCTTGATACCGACGAAGCAGAAATGCTGAAAAATATTCTCTATGAATTGAAAATGCATTTCGTGAAGATCGTTAAAGAAAAAAACGCAGGTAAGTAATCCCTTTGCAATGAATAAGGAATACGGTCGGGAAGTGCTTGTCCATGCCCCTGCCAAAGTCAATGTTTATCTGCGTATCACAGGGAAACGATCTGACGGTTACCATGATCTGGAAACCGTCATGCAGAAGGTTGATCTGTGCGACACCCTGCAGGTCAGTCTGACTGAACAACCGGGAATCCGACTTTCCTGTCCCGGTTCAGACCTGCCTGAAGATGAGTCCAATATTGTATGGAAGGCTGCTGAATCCTTTCTCGATACTGTCGGGCAAAGCGATTCTTTCGGTGTCTCAATTATTTTGCAAAAAACCATTCCCGTGGCAGCCGGTTTGGGTGGCGGTTCCAGTGATGCCGCTTCCCTGCTGACTGCTCTGAACCGATTGACCCGGCAGGCACTTCAGGAGAGGCAGCTGCTTGATATGGCAGTGAAGCTTGGTGCCGATGTTCCTTTCTTTGTTGTGCCGCATAGTGCAGTGTTTGCAACAGGGATAGGGGACAGAATGAAGCCGGTTGCGCCATTGACAGGCTGTGCCGTACTGCTGGTTAATCCGGGATTTTCTGTGTCCACAGCATGGGTTTATAAAAATTTTAGATTGACAAGGACAGATAAAAATTCTAATCTGTCAAATTCTCCCCAAAACGACACCTTGACAGGTTCCGCCTGTCCGTTGTTTAATGATCTGGAAAGTGTGACTGTTAACCGGTATCCGGAGATAGCTGCGTTGAAAGAGTACCTGATTGATAATGGTGCGTCCCAGGCGTTAATGTCTGGTAGCGGTCCAACGGTTTTTGCACTGTTTGAAAACGGCGACGAAGCTATCGCCCGCTGTGCAGATCAATTAAAAGATAAATACGGACGCGGGGTCTTTATTACAAGACCGGCCGGGTCCTGATTGTGTTTTAGTGGGGCGTAGCCAAGCGGTTAAGGCACTGGGTTTTGATCCCAGCATTCGGAGGTTCGAATCCTCCCGCCCCAGCCAGAACAGAACGTAACGCAGCAGGATGAATACGGGATTCTTCTGATGATTACAGCATGTCTTGAGAATTTAGTGAGATGAAAAGAAATAGCACCGACATCGGTGAAGATCGGTAAACCGATACTCTGTTTAGTAGCCCTTTAGGGGTGTAAGTATCCTGCAAATCATTTTCTTCCCCCCAAAAAAAACTGGTAAGAGAAGAGACTGGAAATATATCTGCAAGGTACAAAAGAGATCTCTTCGGGGAACAACAAAAAAACCTTACTGAGAATAGATTATGCCAAATATAATCAAGGTCTTTTCTGGAAATGCTAATCCTGAAATGGCTCAGGAAATCGCAGATTTTCTTAAAATCCCGCTTTCTGATGCCGATGTTAAACAGTTCAGTGATGGTGAGATTTTTGTTGAGATAAAGGAGAATGTGCGTGGGACTGATGTTTTTATCGTTCAGCCAACCTGTACTCCGGTGAATGATAATCTCATGGAACTGGTAATTATGGTTGATGCCTTAAGACGTGCATCAGCACGACGTATAACAGCAGTCGTTCCCTATTACGGTTATGCCCGTCAGGACAGAAAGGTTGCCCCAAGGGTTCCTATTTCCGCAAAGGTCGTTGCCGAGATGTTTATGGCTGTGGGGGTACGGCGTGTTCTGAGCATGGATCTGCATGCAGGACAGATTCAGGGGTTTTTTAATATACCAGTGGATCACCTGTATGCTGCCCCTGTAATCCTTGACTATATAAAAGATAAGTTCAGCAATGTGGTGATGGTCTCCCCGGATGCCGGCGGTGTTGAGCGGACGCGGGCGTTTGCTAAACGGCTCAATGCCGGGCTCGCAATTATTGATAAACGACGTGATCGTCCCAATGAGTGTGAGGCGATGCATGTCATCGGTGACGTGGAAGGGAAAACAGCCATCCTGCTCGATGATATGGTTGATACTGCCGGAACTCTTTGTAACGGAGCGGCCACTCTGATGAAACACGGAGCGAATGAAGTCCACGCCTGCTGTTCCCATCCGGTACTTTCCGGACCGGCCATAGAGCGTTTAAATGATTCCATGATAAAATCACTGGTTGTGACGAATTCCATTCCTCTGCGTGGAGATGCACTGCAGTGTGATAAGATTAAGGTTTTGTCTGTTTCGAAATTACTGGCTGATGCCATTGATTGTATACATACGGAAGGCTCCATCAGTTCATTGTTTGTCTAGGAGCTTGTCCGAAAGGGCATTCTCTGACAAGCCTCCTGGGCTGGTGCAATGAAAGAAAAAGAACCCTCTGAGGGTTTATAAAATACTGAGAGAAAACTTGTGCCGTCGTTTACAGCGATGGTGCAGGAGTAAGGAGGATCGAATGATTCAAATTGATATGTCTGCTTCAACACGAGAAAGTTTTGGTAAAGGTGCGATGCGTCGTTTGCGTACTGCCGGTAATACACCTGCTGTTCTGTATGGTAATGCAAAAGAGGTGACTCCGCTGCAACTTGAAACGGCTCCTTTTCTAAAGAGCCTTTTTCATATCAGCCGTAAGAATGCGGTTGTTAATCTTTCCATAAACGATGCCGATACCCGCCACGTTGTTGTTAAAGAGGTACAGACCGATCCTGTTACTGACAGTCTGGTGCATGCCGATTTCCATGAGATTGATCTGCAGAAAGCCTCAAACTTCATTGTCCCCCTGGATTTCACAGGCAAGGCGAAAGGGGAAGAGTTTGGTGGTGAGGTTGTTGTTCATAATGCAGCCATTACCTTGGAAGGTTTGCCGTTGTCCATTCCGGATGTGGTCTCAGTTGATATTAGCGATCTTGGCGTCGGTGATTCCATTGTGGCCTCTGATATTTCCCTGCCTTCTGACATTAATATGGCATCTTCTGAAACAGAGCTGTGTATTGAAGTGATTTCTGCAACTGCCGCTGCTGCTGCCGCTGCTGCCGCTGCAGCTGCTGTTGATGCTGCAGAAAAAAGTGATGCCGAGGAAGTAACTGAGGTGGAGACATCTGCTGCTGAAGGTGAAGCTGGGGCTGAGGCTACTGAATCTGAATAGTTTGGAACGGGGTGTTTCTCTGACGATTCCTGATATTCCAGAAGAAAAGCCTTAGGTTTTACAGTCCGGGAAAGATGAAAGCATCTTTCCCGGTTTTTTTTTTGAAGGATCCAGGCTATGGCTCAGGACACATTTTTGATAGCAGGTCTTGGAAACCCCGGGCTGCAGTACAGGGATACAAGACATAATATCGGTTTTATGGTGATTGATGCCCTCTGCAGACACCATGGAGTGATAGCAGACAGAAGTAAATGGGATGCACTTTATACCCGGACAAGCCGGCACGGGCTACGGTTATTGTTTGTAAAGCCGCAGACATTTATGAACCGTTCCGGGCGTTCCGTTTCCGCATTTGCAGATTTCTACAAAATCCCCCGTGAGCATATACTTATCTGTCACGATGACCTTGATATGCATCCCGGACGCTTAAAACTTGTAAGTGGCGTGGGGGCAGGCGGACATAATGGTATTCGTTCTTTGATCCAGTGTCTTGGAGGAAAAAATTTCTTCAGGTTAAAATATGGTATAGGGAAGCCGGGAGAGAATCAGACCCATCAGAATATGCCAGTTGATAAATATGTGCTGGCAGCTCTGACGGAGGGAGAGGAGAGTCTGCTGGACAGACGAATGGAGCAGATTGTTGAGGGGATCGATCTGTTCCTTGAATCCGGACCGGATCAGGCTATGAATTTACTTAATAGTATTAAGTAAGCTCCTGAAATATCGGAGACAGCTCTCTTTTTCAAGGCATTTTGAGGGAAAGTGTGGTATAGTACAGTCCTTCGTATTTGGAAAGACTGATTCGTTCAGTTGTGTCCGACATTTCGTTTGTTGTTTCAGGCGGAATGTGCTCACCCGATACCTTTATGAAATAGTATCGAACATTTTTTTATTTTCAGTTTCTTTCTGCATTGCAGATATAACGGCGGTTCAATTCTGATTCAGCCGGACTGGTTAGTTGGAATGTTTCATTAAATCATCATGTTCTCAGTTGCATCTTCTTTCCCTGTCTTCAATTGTAATAAATGGCTTTGAAGAAACGCAACTGATGATCTAATCGTCCCAAATGTTCAGGGACAGGAGAATAATGTGTTTGCACAGGGTGATATGGCCGTATATCCGGCCCATGGAGTAGGTGTGATTGAGGCCATTGAGTCTCAGACAGTGGCTGGGATCAATCAGGATTTTTACGTTATGAAAATCCTTGATAATAACATGAAGATTATGATCCCTACCATGACCAGTGATAATGTTGGATTACGTGCGATCATTGGGAAAAAAGAAGTTGATAAGGTTCTTGATATACTGCGTGATCGGGAAACCGAAATCGGTACTCAGACCTGGAATCGCCGGTACAGGGAGTATATGGAAAAGATCAAGACCGGGTCTATTCATGAAGTGGCGTCAGTACTGCGTGATCTTTTCCTGCTCAGTGCCGATAAGGATCTCTCCTATGGTGAACGCAAGATGATGGATACTGCCAAAAGTCTGCTTGTTACAGAAATTTCTCTTGCCCGTAAGGTGGACGAAAGTAAGATTTCTGATCTTATTGAAGAAATGTTTAACTGATACCGGTAAACACGGGGGGTGGTGCTCTTTTCACTCCCCCCTTGAGGGTTTGGCAGGTACCCTCTCAGCTGATGGTTTTTTTAAGGTCCCGCAGACAATTTTATGATATCAGCACTTGATATCTCCCCTATCCTTTTTTACCACTCTTTATAGTATGATAACCCTGCAGGTCTCTCCCGATCATGCCGGAAACAGGTTGGATCATTTCCTTGTACTTACCGTACCGGAAACCAGCCGATCCCTTCTCATTCAGTCCATTCGCCTCGGGCTTATTCTGGTTGACGGAGTTAAAAAGAAAAGTTCCTATCGCCTGAAAGAGGGAGAGCTTGTCAGCGGCACACTTTTTGTCCCCCCCGTTCCCCGGCTTATTCCGCAAAATATTCCTCTTAACATTCTCTTTGAAGATGAGCATATCCTGCTTGTTTCAAAACCTCCCGGTCTTATAGTCCATCCCGGGAGCGGTAATCCTGACGGAACGCTTGTTAACGCTCTAATCTATTATTGCAAAAGTATTGCTGAAGTCGGAGATGAATTACGACCCGGTATTGTCCATCGTCTGGATAAGGACACATCCGGCATTATGGTTGTCGCAAAAACTGCCGAAAGCCATCGGATTCTGGTTCAGGCCTTTAAGGAACGGACGGTGAAAAAAGAGTACATTGCCCTGTTGAGGGGACATCTTGACCGCAAAACAGGCAGAATTGTAGCTCCGATTGCCAGGCATCCGATAAACCGGCAGAAAATGGCAGTCTGTGAAAGAAAAGGGCGCTATGCTGCGAGTAACTGGCAGGTCACTGCTGAATATAAAGAGGGGTTTTCCCTTGTAAAGATTGGTATTGAAACCGGTCGTACTCATCAGATACGGGTGCACATGGCTTCACTCGGTTATCCGGTTGCAGGAGATGCACTGTATGGACGGGGAGGGGATAAGCATCTATTCAAAAGACAGATGCTGCATGCCGGAAGTCTCAGTTTTTTTCATCCGGTAAATGGCAGGGCGATGACCTTTTATGCACCCCTTCCTGAAGATTTCAATACTGCCCTGTCTGCCCTCAGCAGATGTCCTTCAGAAGATGGAAAGTCCCCATGATTATAGCTGTTTCAGGTGGTATAGGCTCCGGGAAAACCAGGGTTTGCAGGGAATTTGCACAATACCTGCACGCGAAAAGTGTCAGTGCCGATGGCATCTGCAAAGACCTTCTTGCTCCAGGTGCCGCTGGCTATAGGGAGTTGCAGCTCCTTTACGGCAACAGATTTTTCCTCGATAACGATCGGCTTGACAGGGGATTGTTGCGTCGTGAGCTGTTTTCTGACAGTGTGCTTCGTAAACAGCTCGACGGAATACTTCACCCCATGGTTCGGGAGGAAATAGCCGGTGTTTCAGAAGCAGCAGTAAGGGAAAACAAAATCCTGATTGTTGAAGTTCCGCTTCTGTTTGAAAAAGGATGGCAGGGTGATTATGATCTGACACTCCTCGTGTACACAGATCCTGACACCTGCGTGCAGAGGATTCAAACCCGGGATCTGGTGACAGAAAAAGAGGCCAGACAGGCAGTGGCAGTGCAGATGGATATAAACCAAAAAAAGAAACTCGCCGATATCATAATTGACAACAGCGGAAGCTTCCAGGATACCTGTCGTCAGCTCCGGAAGGTGAAAGACGAACTGTTAAAAAATAAACAGAAAAACCCTTGACAGCTATTCAATGAAATCGTAGTATAGCCCCAATTCGAGACTGTATAAGCCTATAGAAAAATTACCTGTTATCCGGCTTTTTTTTCCTTCCCCAATACAGTCGATTACATACAGATTAAAACTGATATCCAAACGTATTCTCACCATTAGCGGAATTGTTTCTACGCCATAACTCTATTATATTCCTGACTTTTTTTACGAATACATATAAAAAAACTGACACCGGTGATAAATGGTACGCCGGTATAAGTACCTTGTTGGAAAATCTCTTGCAAAAACAACAGCTAAGCGAAGGCTTCGAGGAACTTATCTGTAAGGTATCATCCTGAGTTTCCAAAGAAAACAGAACGGCTGTAGTTGTCGTTATGAGCTGCAGCGCGTCTTTTACCGATGTGTTTTACTGTCCTGCCAACAGTCCTTAAAGGAGAACTGAATTAATGAATCTGGCTGAATTAAAACTCAAAAAAATTGTCGATCTTGTAAAACTTGGTCGCAAGCTGAAGGTTGAGGGTGTTAATACTCTTCGCAAGCAGGAGCTGATTTTCGCCATCCTGAAGGCCCAGGCTGAAGATGATGGAAAGATGCGCGGCAGTGGAGTGCTTGAAATTCTACCGGACGGCTTTGGTTTCCTGCGGGCACCCGATTACAACTATCTGCCCGGACCCGATGATATCTATGTCTCTCCATCCCAGATCCGACGACTGGGACTGCGTACCGGTGACACAGTTGAAGGACTTGTTCGTGCCCCAAAAGACGGAGAGCGCTACTTTGCCCTTTTAAAAGTTGATATGATCAACTTTGATAGTCCCGAAGCTGCAAAGAAGAAAACCGTATTCTCCAACCTTACGCCCCTGCATCCCGAAGAGAAATTAAACCTTGAGTGGCAGCCTGACAACTTCTCCATGCGTCTTGTTGAAATGATGTGCCCCGTTGGCAAGGGTCAGCGCGGATTGATTGTTGCCCCACCGCGAACCGGTAAAACTGTACTGATTCAAAAGATTGCAAACTCCATAGTCAGGAATCATAAGGAGGTGTATTTGATTATCCTCCTTATCGATGAGCGTCCTGAAGAAGTAACAGAAATGAAACGCAATGTAGGGGCTGCAGAGGTCGTCAGCTCTACCTTTGATGAACCGCCGCAACGTCATATACAGGTCGCTGAGATGGTTATCGAAAAAGCAAAACGCCTGGTGGAGCACAAAAAAGATGTTGTGATTCTCCTTGATTCCATTACCCGTCTCGCTCGGGCGTATAATACGGTGACACCTGCCAGCGGCAAGATTCTTTCCGGTGGTGTTGAAGCCAATGCCCTTTTTCGTCCCAAACGGTTTTTTGGAGCTGCCAGAAATGTAGAGGAAGGTGGAAGCCTTACCATCCTTGCTTCAGCACTCGTTGAAACCGGCAGTCGCATGGACGAGGTTATTTTTGAAGAGTTTAAAGGTACCGGCAATATGGAAATTGTTCTTGACCGGAAGATGTCCGAGCGACGTATCTACCCTGCCATCGATGTGAAAAAATCAGGAACACGCAAAGAGGATCTTCTCCTTTCTCCCGAGGTGTTAAATCGGGTCTGGATATTGCGCAAACTTTTATCCTCCATGAATCCAGCCAACGGCATGGAATTTCTGCTCGACAAGATGAAACATCACAAGACCAATGAAGAATTTTTTGACTCGATGAATTCCTGATGGAGCAATCTCCAGGAGGCTGTCCGAGAATGCCCTTTCGCCCAAACTCTTCGTTGTTTTCAAAATTTTATCCTCAGAATATCAGCCATATGCCTGCGGTAAAATTTTGAAAATGCCTCGATTTTGAACGAAATGCCTATTCTCGGACAAGCTCCCAGGGCGGAAAATCCGGAAAGGATACGGGGACGGTTGTTTTTTATTGAAAAAAATCGACAGGTCAGTATAATAGTATTCTTTTCGTGTTGAGCAAAAGTACACTGTGGACCGAATGAGTCACGAGTCACTAATATAAAAGGAACAAACGTTATGAGAAGCGGTATACATCCGGAATATCACAAAATTAAAGCAGTATGTGGTTGTGGAAATGAAATTGAGATTGGTTCAGTTAATGAAGAAATGACAATTGATATTTGTTCCGCCTGCCATCCTTTTTTTACAGGAAAACAAAAGCTTGTGGATACTGCTGGACGTATTGAAAAATTTAAGAAACGGTACGCCAAGCACTACGAAAACAAGAAATAACGAGAAGTTCAGCTGCCGCTGTTGCGACAGTGATCTCCGCATTTTAATAATCCACAATCGGGTTCACCGGTTGTGGATTATTTCATTTATACCCCCTGCCCATTGCTGTTATGGATAAACTTGCCGATCTTGATGAAAAATTGTCCCACCTCGAAGGCAGACTCTCAGATCCTTCCCTGATTGCCGATCAGAAAGCGTACCAGAAAGTTGCCCAGGAACATGCCCATCTGACCAAACTGCAGACTCTCTACGATACACTTGAAGGAGTACAGGCAGATATTGTCGAGAATCGTGAACTGCTGCAGGAAGGCGATGACGATCAGGAACTCCTCGATCTTGCCCGTGAGGAGATTGAGGAACTGGTTGAAGAGGAGAAGAAGCTTGAACAGGACATTATGCTTCTGCTTCTGCCCAAAGATCCTAATGATGAACGAAATACTTTTCTGGAAATTCGTGCCGGAACCGGAGGCGACGAAGCCGCTCTTTTTGTAGCCGATCTTTTTCGCATGTATTCACGGTATGCTGAATCAAAAGGATGGAAAGTTGAGGTGATGAGTTCCAGTCCTCTTGGAATTGGCGGCTTTAAGGAAATCATTGCTCTTATCACTGGTGACTCTGTCTTTTCCCGCCTGAAATATGAAAGCGGGGTACACAGGGTACAGCGTGTACCCGAAACGGAAACCCAGGGACGTATTCACACATCTGCCGTAACCGTTGCAATTTTACCGGAAGCGGATGAAGTGGAGCTGAATATTGCCAACCATGAACTGAAATTTGACGTTTACCGGGCTTCCGGACCAGGGGGACAGTCTGTGAATACAACAGACTCGGCTGTGCGGATAACCCATCTGCCCACCGGACTTGTGGTAACGTGTCAGGATGAGAAGTCACAGCACAAAAACAAGGCCAAGGCAATGACCGTTCTCCGTGCCAGACTGCTGGATAAAATGGAACAGGAACATCACGATAAGATCGCAGATGACAGACGGAGTCAGGTGGGTTCCGGAGATCGCAGTGAACGTATTCGAACCTATAATTTCCCTCAGGGCAGGATCACAGATCACCGGATTAACCTTACCCTCTATAAACTTGAATCCATAATTGCCGGTAAGCTCGAAGAAGTGATTACGCCGCTTGTTACCCACGATCAGGAAGAAAAACTCAAACAGATACAGTGAGTCCTGGCGGGTTTCTTTATCTTTGCTTTTTGTATCATGTTTTCAGGTGCTTCCTTTCAGGATGATCAGGAGCTGTATCAGTGACAATCAGAGAGATTCTCCAGTTTGCAGCGGCTGAACTTTCCGCCGCCGGTATTGAAAATTCTCATGTCGATGCCGGGCTACTGCTGGGAGAGGTGCTCAATTCAACACGTACCCAGTTGTATCTTGATGCTGACACCACTGTTTCTGAGATACATTATCTGAGATTTCTTGAATTTCTGCAGCGGCGTCAACAGAGGGAACCTCTTGCCTATATCCTCGGACAACAGGAGTTCTGGTCTCTTGATTTTATCGTTTCACCTGCTGTGTTAATTCCCAGACCGGAAACAGAGCTGCTTGTGGAAGAGGGGCTCTCTTTATTTCAGAAACACGCAAGCGGTAGCGGACTGATACTTGATCTCTGTTGCGGTTCCGGTGCTATTGCGGTGATTCTGGCAAAAGAGCTTGCTGTACCGATTATAGCTGCAGATATCTCCGAAGATGCTCTGGAAATAGCACGGCAAAATGCAAAACGTCACAGTGTCGAGCATCTGGTCAGCTTTGTTCGGGCAGATCTCCTGAGCTCATTTTGTAAACAACCACTCTTTTCCATGATCCTCTCCAATCCACCTTATGTCAGTGCTGATGAAATGAAAAAAGGACTGCAGCCTGAGGTGGATCTTTATGAGCCGCATCTTGCGCTTAACGGCGGAACAGGCGGGTATGATATTTTGAGACAAATTCGCCGGCAGGCGGCTTCCCGATTACTGCCAGGCGGATCTTTATGTATGGAAATCGGGGCAGAGCAGGGAGCCGGAGTACTGGAGCTCTTTAGCGGGAATCCTGCAGATACATCATGTTTTGTAGAGGCTCGCATTCTATCGGATTACAGTGGACACGACAGAATCCTCTGTGTTCAGAAAAAACAGTAGACAGGGACAGGGAAGATGGAAAAACTTGTAATAGAAGGTGGCAGAAAGCTCACAGGCGAGGTGAAAATCAGCGGGGCAAAGAATGCTGCATTGCCGCTTATAGCTGCCACATTGCTCGCAGAAGGTGTGCATGTTTTAAATAATGTCCCTGATCTTCGTGATACCAGAACCATTCTTCGGCTCCTTGAATCCCTGGGATTGACCTGGAAGAGAGAGGGAGATGCCCTTTATATCGACGGTACAGGATTACGGTATTCCGAAGCCTCCTATGATCTGGTGAAAACCATGCGGGCATCGGTCCTTGTGCTTGGACCTCTTCTGGCAAGGCTAGGCAAGGCAAAAGTCTCCATGCCAGGAGGATGTGCCATCGGTGCCCGTCCCATCAATTTTCATCTGACAGGTTTTGAACAACTCGGTGTGACATGCGATCTGGAGCATGGCTATGTTGATGCCAGGATTGAGGGGAGACTGCAGGGCGGCACCGTGTATTTTGATATTCCTTCAGTCACTGGAACGGAAAATCTCCTTATGGCTGCATCGCTTGCCGAAGGAACAACAGTTATAAAAAATGCGGCAAGGGAACCGGAAATCGGTAATTTGATAGATATGCTGACGGCAATGGGTGCTCGAATTGAAGGACGTGATACAGCCCAGCTTGTGATCAGAGGGGTGAAAACTCTTCATGCTGCCACGAGTCGTATTATCCCCGATCGGATTGAGGCTGGAACCTATGCCATTGCCATTGCGGCAACAGGTGGGGAGGCTGTGGTGAAAGGCTGTGACCCTGCACACCTGCCCGCACTTCTGGGGAAAATGCACAGTGCCGGTGTCGCTGTGGATGCCGGAACAGATTCACTTTCCATACAGTCGCCCGTATGTCGTGGTGAGAGAATCGCAGCTGTTGATGTTACCACCATGCCCTATCCCGGCTATCCAACAGATCTACAGGCACAGTTTATGGCACTTATGACCCTTGCCACAGGTGTGAGTGTGATCCATGAGACCATATTTGAAAACAGATTCATGCATGTGGCTGAGTTGCAGCGCATGGGAGCCGACATAAAAATTGATGGCAGGATAGCCATGGTTAAAGGTCTTGCTGAAACAGATCTTTTTGGAGCACAGGTGATGGCAACGGATCTGCGGGCGAGTTCATCCCTTGTGATAGCAGGGCTTGCCGCTGTTGGTCGAACAGATATTTCCAGAATATATCATCTGGAACGGGGGTATGAAGATATGGTGGGTAAACTGACAGGACTTGGGGCCAACGTCTGGAAAGAAGACGAGTAGGAGGTATATTTGTTATTAGGGCAGGGGCATGGTAAAGGTAAAGCGTGCTCCGCCTAGTTCAGATCTATCCACCTCTATTCTTCCCTGGTGGGCTTCAATGATCTGTTTCACAATGGCAAGTCCTAGACCCGTCCCGTCAACCCGTCTGGTGTAAAACGGCTCAAAAATTTTATGTTCCTTACCCTGAGCAATTCCGGGACCGTTATCTTCAACCGTTAATTTTACCATCTCTTTTTTATCATCAGTCTTTACGTCCTTTGCTATTATCCTTATGAGTTCCTGTTCCTTTTGGCAGAATGCCAGAGCATTCTGAATCAGGTGATTGAGAATGGTGAAGAACTGATACTGGTCAGCCCAGATATCAATTTTATCATTCACGTCAATATCAAGCTGACAACTTAGAGGCCATGCAGGATCCGCCTTTGCAACTTCTATTACTTCACGCAGACAGCGGCTGCAGGAAAACCATTCTTTTTCGGCATGTTCGGGTTTTGCAAATTTCAGAAAATCGGAAATGGTGTTGCTGAGGCGATTGGATTCCCGGAGGATAATGTGGACGAGTTCAGAATTTTCCTCCTGCTGTGGAGAATCGCTGAGTTGGATTTCATTGGAAAGCACCTGGGCCGAACCGGAGATCGCTGTCAGCGGATTTCTGAAGTCATGGGCTATACCGGCACTCATTCGTCCAATTGCTGCAAGTTTTTCTGCCTGCTGCATCTTCTCCTGCAGTCGTTCCACTTCACTGATATCCTGAATGGTTAGAACCTTGCCGCTCCTGCATTTCGCGGATTCCCGTTCTTTACATGGCCTGCCACTGGCATCAATGCCGCTCTGCAGACTGGCAAAGGAATAGCCGATACGAATCTGGTCCCCGTCTTTTTGTTGTATGGTAGCGGAATGGCGGTTCCCCTTGTCGGTGAGGTCGATGGTTGGAAAAAGATCGTTAAACTTTTTTCCAAGGAGACTGTCGGATTTGTACCCGGTGATAACAGACGCTGCGTTGTTGGCAGATGTGATATGGTTTTTATCGTTTGTGGTGATTATGCCTGTGGCAATATCATCAAAGATCTGTTTGTAGAGCAGGCTTAACTGGTCGAAACTGCGAAGGCTGTCCGAGAGTGCGTCTTCTGTTTGTCGCAGTCTTCCGGCAAAGAGACTGCTGAGAATAGATGCCAGAAAAAAAGTGAGCCCATATACGGCAAAGAGATTTAAAATCTTAAGGGAGTCTTTGTCGTAGATAAAGTTGTAGGAGACGTTGAGGAAATCCGGAAAGATTTGGAAATATTCCAGGGTGAGGATCAGCCCGAACTGGATGGTGGCAGCACCTGCAGAGAGCAGTCCGCCAAGACGCGGCAGGATCAGCCCTCCGGCAATAATGGGGAAAAAGTAAATGGGTGAAAAAATAGAATGGGATGCTCCGGTATAATAGATAAGGATTGAGACAAAAGATGTGTCGAGAAAGTTTTGCAGCAGCCCGAAAACGACGGGATCCTTCTTGGAGCCAAGAATAAAAAAACCGGAAATAATCGATGTGAGATAGATCAGCAAAATGAAAATAGTGATCAGGGGTGTTGGCGGTAGAACAAGCCCGAAATCACGACTTTGCAGATAAAAACTTACCCCAAGTATCAGTGTGTAGAGGATGACACGAAGGAGCAGCATCCATAACAACTGATTGACCAGTAGCTGCTGGGTGGGCTGGGGGAGTGCTGAATGGCTGAAGTTCTGTTCCGGCATGTTCTCCTAGGCGATGTTGTATTTTTTCACTTTATAACGGAAGGAACGAAAGCTGATTTTAAGGAGTTCAGCGGCACGCATCTTGGAATAATCGCTTTTTTCCAGGGCTGTAAGGAGAAGATTTTTTTCAAGTTCGGTCATCACTTCTTCGAGTCCACGGTCAAAGAGTTCTTCTTCGTTCGCCACTGCCTGAAACTGTGGCTTGACTTCTTCCTGAATATCCTTTTTCCCCATGCGAAAAGAGGATAGAGTAAGGCTTTCGGGGAGGATGATATTTGAGGCTTCCAGAGCAACGCCGCGTTCAATAATATTTTCCAGTTCCCGGACGTTCCCAGGGAAGTCATATTTCATCAGCACTTCCATGGCATAGGATGATATTTCCTGTACTTCTTTGCCGAGGATTTTTGAGTATTTTTTAAGGAAGAAGTCAACAAGAAGGGGCACGTCGCCTTTTCGTTCACGAAGGGGGGGGACACGAAGGGGAACGACGGCCAAACGATAATAAAGATCTTCGCGAAACCTGCCTTCCATTATCTCTTCTTCAAGAATCTTATTGGTGGCGGCAATAATACGTACATTAACCTGCTGGATTTTTGTACCGCCCACAGGCTTTACTTCGCGTTCCTGCAGTACCCTGAGCAGTTTTGTCTGGATAATGGGGGTCAGTTCACCAATTTCATCGAGAAAAGCCGTTCCGTTATCAGCGAGTTGGAAGAGACCCGCCTTGTCACCTATCGCGCCGGTAAAAGAGCCTTTTACATGGCCGAAGAGTTCACTCTCCATAAGCTCTTCCGGGATGGCACTGCAGGTTATGGGGACGAACTGGCTGCTTGCTACGTTGGAATGATTGTGGATGGCCTGGGCGACAAGTTCTTTACCTGTTCCGGACTCTCCATAGATAAGAACATTTGCAGGGGTGGGGGCGATGCGGGAAATAATCTCGAAGATCTTGATCATCTCCCGGCTTTCACCGATGATCTCCGGAAAATCTTCCGTAATGGATTTTTGTTCATCAATCTGGTTGTCCCTGGAGGTGGCAGATTGGATAACCGTCTTGATTTCGTCGACATTGAAGGGTTTGCTGATATAGTCGAACGCCCCGTTCTTCATGGCAAACACAGCATCGCCGGGGGAGGCAAATGCGGTAATCATTACAACAGGCAGGGAAGGGGTCTGTTCTTTGATGTGATTCAGCAGTTGCAGTCCGTCCATACCGTCCATGCGGATATCGGTGATGACAAGATTAAAGGCCTTTTCCCCAATACGTTCCAGGGCGGAGTTTCCATCAGAGGCAGTTTCCACAGAGTAACCTTCTTTTTTAAGAAGAATCTTAAGGAAGTCACGCATACTGCGTTCGTCATCAACAACGAGAATTGAGGTCATGGGCGTCTGTCAAAAATTGAAAAGGTTCGTGAATGAAGATGCTCTTATTTAACTTACTGCATTCTCTATGGGATTTCCAATTATGATTGGACAGAGGTCTAAAAAGTTAACACCGGTAATGAATGATAAGTCGGCACTCTTTTCAGTACCCCCTTGAGGGGTATAAGTAAACCGTATTAGAAATTTTCCTGAAAAAAACAGGTAAGCAAAGACTCCGAGAAAATTATTTGTAAGGTACTCTTACCTCACGACCGCTGTTTATTCTTGTGAGACAGATAAATTCAGTGTACCGTGCAATACATAAACCTCTTACAAATCCAAGCTGTAGTAGGAGTATGCGAAGCAGATTTTGTTTCGCCAAGTGTTTACACAACATTAGCAAGTTACCTCATTACCCTGACGACCGTGCAATGATTAACTCAACGATTGATCAGGAATCACACATTCCTACATTAGAGATTTTCCCCAAGAATCCACTTCGTTTTTTGTTCCGAATAATCTTGATCAGCTTGTTATTTACTCCCTTTCCATTTTTGTCCCACGCAGAAGAAGAAAATCTCGTAGACCCCGGTCAAATCACCTTCCGCTCCCAAATCTCCACAATGGATTTTGAAGAAATTGATCCATATAGCGGAACCTTATCACTAACCCACAAAGATGTATCCCTTCCTGGAAATGGTGGTCTGGATCTTACAATTTACAGAACCTACCGCACAGACCGCAGTACTGATTACACAGTTCTAGGTTCACGCTGGGATACTCATTTTGGTCGTATTAAGAAAAGTGGTGACAATCATATCATTATCGAGCTTCAGGATGGAACAGTCAATAGTGCTGTCAAGGAGAATTATGACAGCGCATTTCAAAGCTATTACACATATTACACAAAGGATTTCTGGAAAGTAAACATGCAGGGCACCCCAACTCTGCAGTTAACCGATGGGACGGAAATCGTTTTTGGTCGTGGCATGGGTGATGGCTGGTACTATGCAACCCAGATCAAAAGAAACAATAATACTATCACCATCAGTTATGTCGGAACAACCCGCCGTATTAATTATATTACAGATTCAACGGGAAGAAGAATAAATTTTAGTTACCAACTTGTCGGTGGAGGTGTTTACCGCCTGAAAAACATTCGGGATTCCAACAATAACACCCTGGTCAGCTATAGCTATTCGGGTACTGGAGGTACAAGTGTCTTTGAGAGTGCCACATATCCAGATGGTGACAACTGGAATTATCACTATGCTGATTTTAGCATGGAAAGCGGCACCATATCCAAAAGAT
>JANTGG010000007.1 GCA_024763035.1 Desulfocapsa sp.
ATCTTGCCCGGCGACTTCAACGACACACACCTCACAGGGTTTATCAGTCGGTTTCCCTTCAACAAAGCAGAGTGTGGGGATGGTAATATCCGCACGTTTGGCAACTTCCAGGATCGTCAACCCTTCTTCGGCAACGATCTCATTCCCGTTTATGTTCAGTGTAACAGTGGTCATTTAATGGATCACAACAGTTGGTTAAGTGAACGGACCCCGTCTGCGATTTTCCACAGACGGCATCCCATATCTGAAACCCGTTGGTATTACTCTCTAGTTAGCAGGTTTCCATTCCTTAAGAAACATGGGAAGATGTCCAGCCTCTCTTGGACCAATAACAATATTCCAGTCGGGAAGTTCTTCTTCAAGTTCACCTTTCAGCGAAGCAAGATACCCTGGAATAATAAGATCACGATGTTTCACTTTGTCTTCAATACCATTTTTCTTCACGAACTGGGCGATAAGGTCTGCACCGAATTTTCCGGCAGCCCAGGCAGTGAGAACAGAGAGTCCCTCGGTGTCTTTAATAAGCAGCCAGGTGGGAACTTTTGATCCTTCAATCTCACCGGAGACAATAAAGTAGGTAAGGGAGAAGTTACAGGTGATCACAACCGGTGAATTCTCATCGGGTCCGGTGAGCGGATAAATGTCCTCGGTCACAACCATGGGACGCTGCGGATCGGTGAAGATATTCATCCTTTCCAGGAAGAGCGGGAAGACCAGGTCTCCCTGCAGGTCGGAAAGAACGATGATACCCGCGTATTTTGCGATAAGAACGGAAGCAACCATGGCTTCAAGCATGGGATCATCAGTAATTTCACAGGGAAAGGTGATGGTCGGGAAGCCAAGTGGTTTGAACTTTGCCGTCACTGCAGAACGTCTTGCAACAACATTATCCTCAAAGGCTGCACGGAGAGTGCGGGCACCGGTATCGATGACCATGTCCTTCAAGCCTGCCGCAGAGAGTTTTTCGGAAATCTCAACACAGTTGTCAAGGGAAGTTGCCTTCACCCCTACCGGAGCCTTAAGCGATTCGCCAAGTTTTGCCATATCATCGGCGTTATCAAGGGTGGCACCGTAGAGAATGGGAGTCCTGTCACCACAGAGCTTGGCAGCAGCCTCAAGATTTGCAGCAGAGTCACTCATCAGGATGACAGCAGCACGGGCAGAACCGTCAAGAACCTTCTGGGTGAGGGCAGTAAACGATGCCTCATCATTTTTGCTGTCCTTAATGGCGATAAGATCGGCACGCATGATAACACCTACGCGCTCGTACTCGAATTTGTTAAAGCGTTCGATTCGACCATCTGCATCTGCGTCACTCATGTCAGTGGAAACAAGCACGGCAATACCGGTCTGGTTTTCAAAACGTTTGTCATGACGGTACATGCAGGTTTCCCCGCCCATGGTGAATGTATCATCACCACCGCCGACTTTCACGGTGCGGATCGGAGGAGCTGAAGCCTCACTAATGGTGGCCTTTGCCTCATCGGAGACGTAAGGACATTCATCAATTTCAACCTGACCGGCCGCTACTTTCATAGCAAAGGCAAGGCAGGTAGGGATGCTGCATTCGCCGCAGTTTTTCTTGGGCAGCATCTTCAGAATTTGAATACCGGTTAAGGCCATGGTGATTCCTCCAGTTATCTATACAATTGGAATTATGTATGTATTGTTACAATTTTTTTATTTAATAATGATCGTCTCCGGTAGGAATGTCTCCCCGAAGGATCGATCAACTGTTCTGTCAGGCCGCTGAAAAGCCTCTATACCGCAGTTTCCATCTCAAGAGCGGGATGGCCCTTTTCTTTCAGGAACTCGTGGATCTCCTCTTCTGTGGTTCCCTGCTCCTCTGTGGCGATCATATCAAACAGTTCAGGCATGCCGATATCCGCACAGACATCTTTGAGCTTATCTGCAATTTCATCTTTCAGCATCTTGGGCAGCCAGACAACACGTTTGATGCCGCCCTCCGCCTTGAACAGTTTCTTGGATGTCATATAATGCTTACTCACACCCATAAATCCGGGAGTCTGCATACCACCACCCGCCATACCGGCAAGGGAAGTAAACTTCATGCCTGAAGGTGTCATACCAAGATAATCACGATTAACAACCATGATACCGTTACAGGTGGGGAGCATGGCGGCAATGGCTTCAAAACAGCCACAGGCAGTCATGGGATTATTCATCAGGGAATAACAGCTTACTTCGGGAACAGCCCCGCGGGATGCCTGATTAACAAACTCATTGATTCCAGCATAATATCCGTTATCCGGATCGGTACATTCACCTTTCTCAATGGGCTGATTAGGACCTGTGGGGTTGATATTATACGATGCCTTGCCGTCGAGCCAGTTATAGGCACCACACATGCCGATCCGCTCGGGAGTAATCACACACACATGGCTTGGAGCAAAAGACTGACACAGGGTGCATGAGTAGAAGACATCTTCTGTCTCATCCGTCATGGCACCAAGACGAAGATCGCGCTCGGTGTAAACAGCAGTGGCAAGATCAGAAACCATCTGCACACCTTCTTCTGTTGTGTAGAGTTTCACTTGGATCTTATCGACGATGGCACCGAATTCCTGATGCAGTTTACCGTGGAGAACCACACCAAGATGCTTAAAGGAGAAGCCCTTTTCCACAGCAGCTTTACCAATTCGCAGCCACATGATATTACGCTGCCCCATATGCATGATCCCTTGAATGTAGTTCATCAAATGATGGAACTGACGCTCAAGGATGGGTTCAAAGTCCGACTGCATCTCACGTCCGGCAACCTCAACAAGGATACCAAGGGGAACATTATGTCCCTGCTCAATATCTGAGATATCAACACCGTCAAGGGTGACGAGACCATCTTCAATCTCATCCATATCTTTAGAGATAAGTACCTCGACACCCGGAGTACGACCACCGCCGCATTCCATAAAGAGATCATCCTTACGAACACGTTCCCCCTCAAAGGCAGGACCAAAGGACATGGGAATATCAATTTTGGACACGGAAACTTTCAGTCCGCGTACCTCAATGGCTTTCTGGACAATTTCTTCATGGGGGACATTGGATACAACATGCTCATAGGTACAGACACCGGTGGGCAGAATCTCGGGAATATCATAATCGGAAATGGTCGGGAAACCCCAGTTAATGGCACCAGCAGCATTTGCATACCATTCATCACTGACGTCGCCAAATGCCATAACAAAGGCAAAGGTACGATCTTTATTGTACTTCAGGTTTCCTGCATAATCGCCGGGTTTCACACCACCAAAGGCAAGGGCAACACGACAGGCAAAGCCGATGGAAAAAACAGCCGTGGTATATTCACGACCAAAAGGTACAAGACGGGTTCCCCAGCCAACCTGTTGTTTCTGTTTCAACAGCTGATCCGGAAGACTGATCCCCTCTGTCTGATCATGCATAAAGATGTAGAGGTTTTTCTCCTGCAGCTCGATGGCTATCTTAGCTGCCATCTCCGGATCTTTGGGGGTTCCGAGAATTGCTGCAAAACCAGGAGCTGAACCGTCAACAAATTCGACACCACGTTTACGAAAGATTACGTCATCAGCAGCACCGAGCCAGAAGTTATCCGCAGTGGGATCCTCTGTTGCCGTATACAGATCGGGTTCGTTCAAATATCTGATGGCCTCATACATCTCTTCAGCAAAAAATGTCGCCATTCCGGCATCAAGTGCGGGAGCAAGGTAGGGGAGCCAGATATCTCCTGTTACCACAGGCGGCATCAGGGAGCGGCATTCCTGGAAAATATCCTTCATATCGCCGAGCTTTTCAACTTTGGCTCCAAGCATACTGTAGATAATGGGAAGAAAATATGCAGTATTCGGAAAAGCAACTTCCTTATCCTCGCCAAATTTTTTAACAGCATCCTCATAGCTGCTCTCTGCCATATCAATAATTTTTTGTGCCCCGCGGATGGCAGCTGAACAAATAATCTTCGACATATTGTAACTCCTGTAATCGCTGTATTAAGCCTTCTTTTATATGAAAATCCCACGGGAATAAACCCTCATGAGTCTTCAATGAGCTTTCATAATTCGTTGTGGCAGACTAATTCTGACTCAGCCATGCCGGTTAAATCGTATACACAGATGACTCTAATCCATAAGTCCGGAAATCATTGCCTTGGCAAGAGCGATGGCTCTTGGATGACGCATGATCATGACCTCGCCACCCGCCATAAGCATGCAGCTTGCGGTGAGCGCTTCCATCATGATTCCACGTGTTTCCTGATCGCCAATCATATCATCGCTTGGCAGTTTTGTCTCCTTGGCCTTCCACACTTCACAACCAAGATTACAGATAATGGGTACCTGCAGTTTCTCATCCTGCTGGGTAAGAGCTGCAATGCGAATACGCTCCATTACCGAGTAGGTGTACTCAATACCATACCCAAGGGCTCCAATGGAGGGATCCATAAGAATAGTATCCAGTGACACGCCAAGATTCTCCAGGAGAATGTTCAGCTGTTTTGCAAGGTTAACATCAATGGGCGAGGCAGCAACAATTGGATGCTGAAAGGCCATGGCAGTGGCACCAACCGTACGATAGTTGGAGTCTTCAAGGGGGGAGAGACAAACCTTTTTATCGCCGATGAGAGAGGTGATATCACGGAGGGTCTCAGTATCCTTATCTGCATTGCCGCAACCCCATACAATAACGGGAACATCAACTGCTGCAATAACATCGGCAGCAGTTTTAGCGGCATCTGCTGCAGAACGATCCATACCGTTTGGATCGGTGGAGCCAAGGGTTACCGCGATGGCTTCCGCACCATAGGTTTTCACGCACTTCTCAGCCCAGGCGACCGGGTTATCAAACACATCGGAGAAATGGCTGCTCACAGTCTCAGGCCATTCTTCGGGTTTGCTATCAGCGACTTCCATGGCAATAAGCGGCTTGTTCGGATGCTCGCCTTCAAAGAGCTGGAATGGCATGGAGGCTGATCCACCCACGATTTTCTCGTTACCGTCATTACCAAGTTTAACCGAACGGATGGTTCCGGAGTACTGGGTCTCGTAGCTGTTGGCAGGAACCTTGGTGGATCGTTCGGCAAGGGGCGTTTTTTCAACAGCAAACTCACCTACTCCACTGTCTGCAACAGGTGCAGGGGCAGCTGCAGCTTTTTTCTCTTCCGCCTTGGCAGCTTCTTCTTTTGCCTTCGCTTCAGCAGCGGCCTTCGCTTCAGCAGCTGCCTTTGCCTCTGCTTCCGCTTTGGCTTTTTCTTCAGCTTCCTTTTTGGCTTTGGCCTCGGCTTCTGCTTTTTTGGCCTCAGCGGCTTTTGCATCTGCTGCAGCCTTGGCATCCGCATCCGCTTTTGCCTGAGCCTCAGCCTTCGCCTTTGCCTCTTCTGCTGCTTTTGCCTCACTTGCAGCCTTTGCTGCAGCAGCGGCTTTTGCCTCTTCCTCAGCTTTTGCCCTGGCAGCACTGTCATCAGCGGCAGGGGCTGCAGGAGCGGAAGCAGGAGCAGGAGCAGGAGTCACAGGTGCTGCAGGGGCAGCAGAAGAACTCTCAGGCTCTTTCTTCAAAATTGCATGAGCTCCGGCAAAACTGGACAATGCCTCAAACTGATCATCGGTTAAACCATACGCCTTTTTCAATGCGGCCAGGCCAAGATTTACAGAATCAAGGGCCATGATCCGTTCTTTTTCATTCATTTCATGCTCTCCTGAATCATCCACGCTCTCTTGCGCGTCAGTGGTTATGCTTTGGGTGGCTGCAGTATTTGCGGCAGCAGCGGTACCAGCGTTTTCTTGTAGTGCAGCTGCCTCTGCTTTGGCGGCGGCTATAATTTGAGCGGCTTCAGCTTTCGCCTTCTCAAGGATTGCGTCGGTATCAACACTTTGAACCGTAATTTCTTCTCTTGTCTCTTCAACAACAGGAGCCGCAACGGATTCTGCTGTCTCAGAAATACCAGGTCGGGGCAGAAGCCCTGCCCGGTTCAGGATTTCAGGTACAGCACTCTCCCACTCAATCGCCATACAGTGGATACCGGCAACACCTTCAATCTCTTTTACCTCATTAATAATGTCAGCACAAATCTGAATACCTTCGTCCTGCTTGTCTTTGGCATCTTTCATCCGTGAAATGACGTCATCGGTGACATCCATTCCGGGGACAAAGTTTTTCATGTATCGTGCCATCCCCAGGGACTTTGGAGGAGTAACACCGGCAAGGATATAGCACTTTTCATGGAGTCCGAGATCACGAACCATCTTCATAAATTCAGCGAATTTCTCCACGTTATATATAATCTGAGTCTGAATAAAATCGGCACCGGCAGCCACTTTCTTACCCAAGCGGACAGCACGGTATTCAAAGGGATAGGCAAAGGGGTTGGCTGCGGCACCAAGGAAGAGACGCGGCTCATTATCCTTGATTGCTTCACCACACTGAAACACTTTATCATCACGCATTCCCTTCATCATGCCGAGCATTTGAATGGAATCCATATCAAAAACCCCTTTGGAGCCGGGATGATTGCCGAATTTCTGATGATCTCCGGTAAGACAGAGGAGGTTTTTCAGACCAAGTGCCTGGGCACCAAGGATATCTGACTGCATGCTGATCCGGTTACGATCACGACACGTCATCTGAACAACCGGCTCCAGACCTTCGTCTTTGGCAATGAGTCCGGCGGCAATGGACGACATGCGAACGATTGCAGTTTGACAGTCGGTGATATTCACCGCATCCACATTGCCCTTCAGCAGCTGCGCTTTTTCACGCACCACCTCGGGATTACCATTCTTTGGGGGACCCAGTTCACCTGTAACAACGAACGTCCCTTCATTTAAAAGTGTTTCTAGATTACTGCCCGACTTCATCGGCTGGACTCCTTCTGCCTGTCTTTATAAGATGAGATTCCGGCTGCAGAACGAAAAAGCAGCTTGTGCCGCCCCTCATTGTGCAGTGTGGAACCTGCAACCTGTCTGTCTCAGTTATTACTTGTGCCCACAGCCCATGCCGGGGATTCCCTGACCAGTGGCACCGGCATCAAGATCACGGCGCATCTCCATATCAAAGAGGACACGATCCTGTTTCTTGTTAATACCGAGGGCATCACGCTTACCGTCTATGGCCTTGATCATTTTCTGTGCAAGTTTAATCGGATCTTCTTCATAATCCCAACAGGCACCGTACTCCTCTTTCATACCGTTGACGATAAACTCATCCATCTCTTTTGAGCCGGTAACGGGGAGATTCTGGAAGATAACGTGAGCGCCGGAGGTGACAAAATACTGTCCGATGGCTACCGCTTTCTCGCTCATCCACAGCGGTGCAGTTCCGCAGGCAGGAACTTCAGAGATATCGTCGCCAAGACCGCCTTCTTTTACGATCTCGGTGAGGGCAATCAGCAGACGACTGTTATCAACACAGGATCCCACATGGAGAACAGGAGGCATACCAACGGTCTCACACACTTCGGCAAGTCCTTCGCCGCAGTACTCGGCTGCAGCTTCAGGCCGCATCAGCCCCATACGTCCAAGGGCCTGTGCTGCACAACCGGTGGCAAGAACAAGGACGTTGTTTTTCAGCAGCTCCACGGCTATTTTATAATGCACGTCGTCACTGTATTTATAATGCTCACAACCAACCAGTGCACCAATACCCTTGATGCGACCGTTGATGATATTGTCATTCAGCGGACGGTAGCTCTTGCGGAAGCGCCCACCAAGCATATAGTTGATGGTCTCATGACTGAAACCAACAACCACATCAAGTTTGTTGTCCTTAGGAATGTAAAAATCGCCGCGCTTCTTAAAGTTACCGATGGCATGGGTGAGGATTGCCTTGGCAGATCCCAGCGGATCTTCCTCTTCGAACTGCATGTGAACGGCATCCGGCATTTTGGCACGGTAGTTAGTGGTGATAATATCAGTGTGTTTTCCTTTGACCACCTGTGCCACAGACTGCATAACACACTGCACGTCCACAACCATAGCTTCCACAGCACCGGTTGCAAGTACCATCTCCTGCTGGATAAATGATCCGGCAACGGGGATACCTCGACGCATAAGGATCTCATTCCCGGTACAACAGACACCAGCAAGATTAATCCCCTTGGCTCCAGCTTTTTTGGCAAGGGCAAGAATTTCCGGATCTTCAGCAGCCATACAGAGAGCCTCTGCAAGAAGCGGCTCATGACCATGCACTGTGACGTTGACCTGATCTTCCTTCAGTACACCAAGATCAATTAGAGCACGTCTTGGAACAGGTGTACCGAACATAATATCGGTGAGCTCGGTGGAGAGCATGGAAGCCCCCCAACCGTCAGCAAGGGAGCAGCGAGCTGCCTGCTTCATAATGTTTTTATATTCCTGATCAACACCCATATGCGTACGATGCATGGTCTCAACAACCTCACGATCAATGCCTCTGGGCTCAACGCCCTTCTCTTTCCAGATTTCCTGCTGTTTCTCGGGAGCACGTTTAAGCATGGAAAGTGTTCCCTGCTGTTGTCCGAATTCAGCAAGGGCTTTTTCACCAATCTCCAGGGCTATTTCATTTTTATCGCGATCTTCTGTTTCTATACCGAAGATCTCCGCCATGGCATGCAGCTTTTCCACGTCTTTAATTTCATGGGGAGTGTTCCCTTTGGCGGTTTCGATAAATCCCATGACCATCTCACGGGCATGGTCAGTATGAGCGGCGGTTCCGGCAGCAACCGTACGGGCAAAGTTTCTGGCAACAACCGTTGCGGCAGTGGCACCGCAGACACCGACCATCTGCTCCACTCCATCAATGATCTGACAGGGTCCCATATTACAGATACGACAGCAGGTTCCCCCTGATCCAAACAGACAGGCAGACACGCCGCGATCTTCTATTCGATCATAGGCGGTTCGAACCTGCTTTGCCAGATCCTGATTCAGCAGATCTTTTGTTGAAGCACCGGTGATATCATTACAGGATGTACATCCACCTTTACTTTTGCTCATAGTTTTCCTCCGGAAATATATGCGTTCTTTATGTCTTTGTATTTTATATCAGATAAGCCCTGCTGCCATTTTAGCTGCTTGGACTGTGTTTTTCATAAGCATGGTGATGGTCATGGGACCAACACCGCCGGGAACAGGTGTAATACAGGACGCCTTTTCTTTCACGGCATCGAAATCCACATCACCGGCAAGAATTGCCTTCCCGTTGCTGGCCTTGCCGATTCGGTTAACACCGACATCAATGATCGCCACTCCGTCTTTAACCATCTCGGCAGTAACCATTTTGGGTACACCAACAGCTGCAATGATGATATCGGCACGTCGGCAGTGAGCTGCCATATCTTTTGTTCTGGTATGACAAAGGGTTATGGTGGCATTCCCGCCGTCACGTTTCTGCAGCATCAGGTTGGCGATGGGTTTACCAACGATGTTTGAGCGTCCGATAACCACAACTTCAGCCCCGCTTGTTTCCACACCGCTTCTGGTGAGAAGCTCAAGGATTCCGTGCGGAGTACAGGGAAGAAAGCACTGTTCACCGAGAACCATTTTCCCGACATTTACGGGATGAAAGCCGTCGACATCTTTGTCAGGGTCGATGGCGTACAGGATATTTGCTTCATTGATGTGTTTTGGCAGGGGCAGCTGAACAAGGATTCCGTTAATTTTGGGATCTTTATTGTACTTGTCCACCAGAGCAAGAAGATCCTCTTCGCTGGTCTCGGGATCGAGGGTTACCTGCTCCGAGTGAATACCTAGGGCGTGTGCTGTTTTATTCTTGGCAGCAACATACGACTGAGAGGCAGGATCTTCACCGACGAGAATCGTAACAAGACCCGGCACAACATCGTGCTTTTCTTTCAGGTCACTTACCTCTGCTGTCAGTTCTTCGCGTATGGTTTTGGCAACTTCGGTACCGCTTATAATCTTTGCTGTCATCGATCAATCCTCATGAAAGTGCGTCCAGATGCTTCACAAACAACATCTGATATCTTTATTAGTAGTGTAAACAAGATGAATTACAGAAATCCCTAACGTCTTGAAATAGTATCGAAACGAGAAGAGAACATCTATCAAAAACCGTTTCAGACCAAGCTCGGAACGGCATGAAGTTAGACAAATTACAAGGTTTTCTATTTTTTTTCAAGAGACAGATCAATATTTTTTGATTCGTTGTTAAAAAAAATAGATATATTGTAAACGGGAGTTTGCTTCATCACAGAACACATCCCACAACACATCGATATCTCTTGTTATATTTTGTGGCAGCATAACAAAAAGAGGAAGGGAAAGCACATGCCAGGCTGGCCGCCCCCGCTGATTGGCAGGATAAGCTGAGGTGAAATACAGCGGCACTGTTTTTGGTACAATTTTCCCCGTAAGTGATTCTGACCGGGGCTGACAGATCCGGATAACAGACGCACCATTGACAGAGAATCTTCCAGCATGTATTATAGAAGGGTTGAGGATTTTGTGACATGTGTACGAAACAGTAGAATACAGAATCGGGAGCAGCCCCTGTACATTTCCATGAATCGCAGACAATTTTTAACAAAAGCGGGTATCATAAGCGCCGCCCTTACGACCCTGACACCTGTTATTAGCCGGGCCTCGAAGATCCCCCGTTCACTCTCTTTCTATAACACCCACACCCGGGAAAAGCTCAATATACTCTACGCCTGGGCAGACACCTACGACCGTGACGCCCTGGAAGAGATAAACTACTTCCTGCGAGATTTCAGAACCGGCGACATCCACCCCATAGACCCGACACTTCTCGACATACTTCACGGTGTCAGCCAAACCTTTGGCGGTCATGGAACGTTTGAAGTTATCTCCGGGTATCGTTCTCCAAAGACAAACAGCCTGCTGCGAAAGCAAAGCAACAAGGTGGCAAAACGCAGTCTGCACATGCAGGGAAAGGCCATTGATATCCGACTGACCGGCACCAACACCAAAAAGCTGCAGCAATGTGCCATCAAGATGCAACGCGGGGGAGTCGGCTATTACCGGAAATCCGACTTCGTCCATATCGACACCGGAAGAGTCCGCTTCTGGTAACCCTGCCCAAACCCTCCTGCTCCAGACTCAGCCCTCTATCTGTCTGGCAACACTTTTTCGTATCCTGAACGCTCCGTCCAGTGCCTCGAGCAGCAGTTTGTCGCGCCCGTAAATATCCTGTTTGAATAACACGCCCTTCCCCCCCGTGATATTGACCGTCCAGTATAACAGCAGTACGGGTACCGGAGTCTGCAGACGAACGGTGGTATTTTTCCCACCGGCAACAACTTCTTCGATACGTTGCCTGTCCCACTCCTGTCCATCATTTGTAAGAAGCAGTTCGCCGAGGGTGAGGGGGTCATTCACCCGGATACAGCCATGGCTGAACGCCCGCCTGTCCCGGGAGAAGAGATTGCGGCCTGGTGTGTCGTGCAGATAGATGGCATGTTTGTTGGGGAACATGAACTTAATCCTGCCAAGGGGATTCTCCGGTCCCGGTTCCTGCCGGAGCAGATAGGGAAACGTTTTCCCTGTATAGTCCTGCCATTTAAGGGCCGACGCGTCGATAGTGTTGCCTTTGTAATCAAGCACCCGCAGGTTGTGTTCCCCGAGATACTGCGAATCTTTCTGCAGGCGGGGCAGTATTTCACGACCAAGAATAGAACGGGGAATAGTCCAGGTGGGATTGATGACCAGGTAGGTGATATCTGCAGCAAAGCTCGGGGTCATGTGATACGGCTGACCGACGACAACCTTTGTCTCCCATATCAGATTGGTATCCAGATAGTAGTTGAGCGTGTATCCGGCAATATCAACCAGGATCACCGTCGGCGGGATATCATGAAGTATCCAGCGTGCCCTTTCGAGATTTACCCGAATCTGATCGACCTTGGCTTCTGCCGTGGTGTTGAGTTCCGCCAGTGTCTGCCCGCCAACCACCCCGTCAGCCTCAAGATAATGCCGCTGCTGAAAACGCGATACAGCCTGCTTGAGAGACGCATCAAAAACAGACAAATCCCTGTCTGCCACCGACAATTCACCGCTGCAAAACAAACGCTCGCGAAGTGCCCTCACCCGTTCCCCCCTGGCACCAACCTTCAGAACAGGACCAGGCGGGACAACCGGCCAGCCGCCCTGCTGAACAATGAGCCGGTACCGGGCAAGTGCCTTTTTCAAATCCTCATAAATGTGCCCCTTGGGAGAGAGCGCGGCAAGGGTCTCTGTTACCGTTCCGTTTACAATGGCAGTTTCGATGACAAGGGCTGGATCCCGGCGAATGGTTTTTTCGGGAAGATTCCATTCAGAATGCAGAGACCTGGGGTCAACTTTGCCGTAACTCTTATCATACGCCAGTCGGATCAGGGCATCAGTCAACAGAAGATCAAAATTTGCAAGAAGGGTCGGATAGTCCATCCCGGACTCCCTTTGCTCCTGCAACCGCTGCAGCTGTTTTAAGTGGTAATCGGCAGGTGTCAGCCCTTCGAGGCTGCTCGCCCTGATAGCGGCAAACATCTGCTTAACACTGCCCGGACGACTCCATAACAGGCGAAACTGATTGTTACTGTAGATTGCATAGAGCAGTTTGTGCCCGATAAACACTTCACCGCCGATTGTGTAATCACCCTGCTGCTGAATCTGCGCCAGATGCTTTTTCAAAAACCGGGCAGACTCCGCCTGTGCGACTGCTACCCCAAAAAGCAGTGCCATTAGCAGTGTCAAACCCGTTGTAATCCGTAAACGCTTCATCAATTCCCTGTGTATTTATCCTTTCTTACAGCCTTACAACAAAGACCTGTGACCCCTTTACAATCACATCGATACAATCGGCAGATATTCAGGCTCCCAGCGCATTCGTCTGAGCAGTTCACTCATTCTCGCCTCATCTCCCTCATGCTGAAAGGTGGAGAACACGCAGGGACGACTCACACCATGCTCCACCGCAGACATGGCAACAGCCAATGCCACCTTGCCGCTCACTTCATTTAAGGTGTGAACCGGCGGCATCAGGCAGCCCTGTGCCATATCCGCCTTACTGACACATGATGAAACAGCATGGGCGGCAGCTGTGAAAAACTGCGGTTTCACCTCCCGAGCACCAGAGCCAAGAACGCCAAGCCCCACACCGGGGAAAACAAAAACATTATTGCACTGTCCGATGCGATGCTCCACACCATCATGGCTTACAGGATCAAAAGGACTGCCCGTCGCCACAAGGGCTTTTCCATCGGTCCATTTATAGATATCTTCCGGCAGAGCTTCGGTCATGGCGGTCGGGTTGGAAAGGGGCATGATAACCGGACGCTCACTGTTCTTGAGCATCGCCTCCACCACTTCCCGGCTAAAGCTTCCTCCCTGCCCTGATGTACCGATCAGCACTGTTACCCCTGCCTGCTTCACAGCCTCTTCCAGAGAGAGATTCAAGGGATCCTGCAGCCATGGGAATGCATTCTTGTCTTTGGCAAACTTCATCTTGTACTGTTCGATATTACGATCGGTGGTCACCACACCCCTTGAATCAAGGGTGAAGATACGATCCCTCGCTTCCTGTTCACTCAGTCCTGCCTCCACAAGTGCCACGCCAATCTGCTCGGCAACACCAACTCCACCCGCCCCGGCTCCATGCACCAGAAAAATCTGATTTTCGAGTTTTTCCATCTTTATCCGCATCGCCGTCAAAATACCGGAAAGGGTCACAGCCCCTGTTCCCTGTATATCATCATTAAAGGATATCAGATCATGAAGATAACTGTCGCGAATGGCAAAAGCGTTCTGTTTGGAAAAATCTTCCCACTGACAGAGGGCATTGGGAAATACATTTCTGAAGGCACAAGCAAAACGACCAATAAATTCAAGATACTCTTCACCGGTCAGACGCCGATGCCGCCAGCCAAGATAGTCGTTATCGGAAAGCAACGCTTCATTATCAGTACCCACATCAAGGGAAATGGGCAGGCAGTGCCAGGGAGCGACACCTGCACCCTGCGTGTAAAGCATGAGTTTACCCAAACAGATTGCTATCCCCCCGGCGCCCTGATCTCCTATGCCTAAAATCCCCTGATTATCGGTTACCACAGCAACCCGAATATCCCGGTGGATATACCTACGCAGGATATTTTCCGCCTGATCAATATTTCCCGGATAAAAATGGAGTCCATTTGCCTGGCGAAACATAGAAGAGTACTGCTGCACAGCAAGCCCTACGGTGGGCGTGTAGATAATCCCCATCAGTTTTTCGATCTCACTCCTGATAAGGGCATGGGCAAGAACCACATTCCGGTCAAACAGGGAACGGATATAGATAAACTTTTCAATGGCTGATTCCTTGCCGTTCACCTTGGCAGAAGAGTTCGCCACCTGATGTTCCAACCCTCTGACAGTGGGCGGCAGGGCTGCATCGAGTCCAAGACGTCTACGCTCGGCCAGACTGAATGCCGTGCCTTTGTTCACAAAACTTATATTATTGACCGTTGCCCCGCTGGCATATACCAGAATTTCTCTGGTGTTCCCGTACTCATCGTATTTAAATCCATACTGATTGTCAGACATACCGTCTCCGTTATGTATTGAAGTAAAATGAGAAAATTGACTTTTTATCACCAATCCGCCATAATGCCTCCCCATGACACACTGGAAAGACATTCTGCAGGACTCGATCACCACCGCCACTGAACTGGCTCAACATTTCAGTGTTGACTCTACCCCATTAGAGCATGTTCTGGCAACCTATCCGATGCGAATTAATTCTTATTATTTAAAACTGATACACTCTGTAGATGATCCGCTCTGGAAACAGGCCGTCCCCGACCCCGCCGAACTATGTGACACTGTGTGTATGGAAGATCCTCTTGGAGAAGAAAACCTCAGCCCGGTTCCCAACCTTGTCCACAAGTATCCGGATAGAGTCCTTTTTCTCATTCACTCAGAATGTGCCATGTACTGCCGTTTTTGCACCCGAAAAAGAAAGGTGGGAACGGCAAGAATGCAGATAAACGAAAAAAGTATTGGCCTTGGACTGCAATACATACAGGAGCATCCCGCCATTCGGGAAGTCCTCCTGTCGGGCGGCGACCCTCTGCTCCTTTCCGACCAGCGACTGGATGATATCCTCTGCAGACTGCGGGCAATTCCTTCTGTTGAGGTGATTCGCATCGGTACCCGCGTTCCCTGCAGTCTTCCCATGCGTGTTACCAAAGACCTTGCAAAGATACTGAAAAAACATCACCCCCTCTACATCAATACCCACTTCAACCATCCACGCGAGCTCACAGCAGAAGCAGAAAAAGCGTGCACACGCCTGGCGGATGCCGGCATTCCCCTTGGCTGCCAGAGTGTTCTCCTGAAAGGGGTAAATGATACCCACAAGACCCTTGGCAAACTCTTCACCGGTCTCCTGCGTCTGAGAGTAAAACCCTACTACCTCTTCCAGACTGACCTCACCCGGGGAACGGATCATTTCCGCACCCACACAAGTACAGGCATTGCCATTATGCGAAAACTGATCGGCAATATCTCCGGCATGGCAGTCCCCACATTTGCCCTCGACGCACCCGGCGGCAATGGCAAGATACCACTGACCCCCGACTATATCACCAGGAGCGGGACAGATCTGGAGTTCCTCAATTACCTCAATAAAGCCTGCACCTACCCTGAAAACGGAGATCCCATCTGATTTTTCTCTCTCCCCTCTGCTCATTTCCTTGATATTCCCCCTGCGAAAACGATATACTTTTAACAAGCACTGCCGGCAAACAACAAGTTGGATAAGCACCTCCTCCAAATTCTTTTCAGCTGACGAGTCATATCATGAATAAAGAACAGACTATTTCTGCAGTCCTGGCATCCGACGAACTCCCCACCCTGCCCACTGTTGCCTCCGAGATTATCACACTCACTGCCCGGGAAGATACCACTCTCACCGATATCGGAGATCTCGTTTCCAAAGACACCGGTCTTTCTGCAAAAATCCTGAAGGTTTCCAATTCTTCTTTTTACAGCTTTCCGCAGCAGATCAGTTCCATCAATCAGGCGGTCTCCATTCTCGGCATCAATGCGGTGCGCAGTCTTGTCCTCTCCTTTTCCTTTCTCACCATCAAAACAGGTAAGAAAAAAGGACTGTTTAATTTTGAAAACTTCTGGAAACGCTCCCTTTCCGAAGCGGTCGCCTCAAAACTCATCCTGGAACACGTAAAAAATGCCGACACCGAAGAGATTTTTGTCTGCGGCCTGCTGCAGAACCTGGGGCAACTGATCCTCGCCCGGACCTTTCCTGATGAGTACGAAAAAGTTTTACAACAGGTAGAAGAAGGGCAATACGATGCACTCAATACCGAAGAAGAGGTCTTCGGCACCAGTCATCCGACCATCGGTTATGAAGTGGCAAAGAGCTGGGGATTCCCCGAAGTCCTGCTGCTGCCCATTTTGTATCATCACGACCCCGGACAGTATAAGGGCCAGGATAAAAAAATTGAGACCACCATTAAGGCATTATATCTCTCCGATCTGCTGGTCAGCATCCTCTACTCGGACAAACCTCAGGAATTTCACAAGCGTTTTCGTAAAGAGGCCAAAAAGCTGCTGGGATTAAACGATAAAAATGTTGAACACATCTTTAATGAAGTCCACACCCAAGTGGATGACGCGGGTCAGTATTTCGGGCTCAGAATAAAAAATACCAAGTCCGTGCAGGAGATCCTCCAGGAGGCAAACATCCGTCTCAGCCTGATGAATCTTGATTTTGATCAGATGAACAAAGAGCTGCTGAAGACCAAGGTAGAACTGGAAAACCTCACGCAGGAACTGGAAAAGAAAAACAAGCTGCTGGCAAACCTTGCAAACCTTGACGGGCTCACCGGAATCTACAACCACCGCTTTTTTCAAAACAGTCTGGACAACGAGATCAGCCGGGCAATGCGCAACGAGACCAAAATTTCCCTGCTGCTCATCGACATCGATTTTTTCAAGAAGTTCAACGATACCTACGGGCATCAGGTTGGAGACTTTATTTTAAAAACGTTCAGCAAGGTGTTGAAAGAAAATATCCGTAAATACGACACCCTCTCCCGTTACGGCGGTGAAGAATTCACAGTGATTCTTCCGGACACCAACGAGGAGGATGCCATAACAGTAGCCGAAAAATTACGCATTGCCATCGAAGAGTTTGACTATAAGGACGACAGAGAGACGTATCATATAACAGCAAGTTTCGGTGCCGCCACCGCCAAACCGGCCATTATGGATGAATTTAAAAAGAGTGATCTTATCAGCCAGGCGGATTCCGCCCTGTACGATGCCAAAGAAGCCGGGAGAAACAGAGTGGCATTTTTCGCCCCGAAAAAAAAGTGGTTCAAATTTTAGAGAGTGCATTTTTTCACAGACTGTATCATTTTCAGGCTGAGAAATTCCCCTGAACCTGTTACAATGAGGAAGCACGTCAGAGTGTCCGCTACATATCGACACCTGTAATATTTTTCAGCGGTTCCGACTGCTCCGCTTCTCTGTTTTCTACTCCTGAGGTTTTATGACAGCGATCACTTTCAATTACTGTTTTGACTTTCCCGACAACAAAAAGAAACGATTTCTTGTGGAGCTGGATTCGGAAACTTTTACGTACCAGTCAAGCGGTTCTGTTCCACCGGACTGGGCACTGCTTGGAATCTCCCGCTGCAAATGCTGCAAACTCGATCTGGCATCTTTTGATTACTGCCCCATAGCTGCCAACCTCTCGGAACTTGTCATTGCCTTCAAAGATACCGCCTCCTACAAATCCTGCCTGGTTTCCTGTTTATCTTCGGCAAGAACCTGCAGCAAAGAAACCACCGTCCAGGACGGACTGGCATCCATTATGGGGATTATCATGGCCACCAGCGGCTGCCCCAGTATGGATATCTTAAAACCCATGGCACGCTTCCACCTTCCCTTTGCCACCGTGGAAGAATCCATGTTCCGTTCGGCATCCGCCTACCTCCTTCGCCAGTACTTCTCGCATAAACAGGGAGAAAACAGCGATTTTTTCATGAATCGCATTCAGGAACATTACGCGGAGGTGGAGCTTGTAAACGGCGGGATTCTCAAACGGATAAACATGACTTCCGAACTTGATGCAGACAAAAACGCAATCATTACCCTCAACTCCCTGGCACAGATTCTGATGATGGAAGTTGACGAAAATATGGATTCTTTAAAACAACTCTTTGTGTAAAGAGCACTCATTCTGCTCACATCATACTTTCAGGGTCTATATCAAGAGCGATCCTGACATCTCCCCTGACAAGACCTGCCTGCCCGGCAAGAATTTCACGACAGCGTTCGTGGAGGACAGCCGTCTGCTGTCCCTTCAACAGGATCTGCCAGCGATACCTGTCACGTAACCTGTCGATGGGGGCAGGGGCAGGTCCGAGGACGGCAAACCCCTTCTGTTTCTGCTGCCGGCACAGTTCGGCAATTTTCCCTGCCGTCTGCTGCACCTGAGCCTCTTTGCTTCCGGAAATTTTAATATTCACCAGACGAAGATAGGGAGGGAACATGGGATTTTTCCGAATTTCCATCTCCCTTTCATAGAGTCCCGCATAGTCGTGTTTTCTGGCAAGTTCGATGGCGTAATGCTCGGGACGCAGGGTCTGTACAATCACCCGCCCGGGCTTTTCTCCACGTCCTGCCCTGCCTGTTACCTGGGAAAGCAGCTGATAGGTTCGTTCCGCAGCACGATAATCGGGCATACTCAGCCCGCCGTCTGCCCACACCACACCCACAAGGGTCACATTGGGGAAATCATGCCCCTTGGCAATCATCTGTGTACCGATAAGGATATCAATTTCCAGGCCATGCATCTTTTTTAGAAGTGCCAGGAATTTCTTCCTGTCAGAGGATGTATCCGAATCGATGCGTGCCACTCTGGCATGGGGAAACAGCTCCACAATCTCCTGCTCAACCCGTTCGGTACCAAAACCCACCGGCACCAGCTGATCGGAATTACAGGAACTGCACAGGGTATTGTGGTGCAGCACATATCCGCAATAATGACATACCAGCTTTGCCTTTTTTTTATGATAGGTCAGGGAAACATGGCAGTGCAGACAGCGAACAGGTTCACCGCAATCCCGGCACAGATAAATGGAGGAAAATCCACGCCGGTTCAGAAGCAGGATGGATTGCTGTGTATTCTCAAGATTCCTGCCAAGTTCTTCCGCAAGCTGTTTGCCGATCGCTTTTCCACGCTCCTTTGATTGCTTATCCCGAAGGTCGACTACCGTTACTTCCGGCAGACGACGATTCTCGACACGGTGCAGCATCTTGAGCAGAGTATATTTTTTTGAAGCGGCGGCTGCATAACTGGTAATCGTCGGCGTACCGGAGCCAAGCACCACCACTGCAGAATTGTATCTTGCCCGCAATACAGCAAGGTCTCTGCCGTGATAACGCAAGCCGTCATCCTGCTTGTATCCCCCGTCGTGTTCTTCATCTACAATAATGAATCCGGGATCGGGTAAGGGTGCAAAAACGGCGGAACGGGCACCGATAACAACCTTTCCTCCGCCCCTGGCAGCAATGCTCCACTGGTCAAAGCGCTGCCCGGGTGACAATCCTGAATGAAGAATCACCACCCTGTCCTGAAAACGTGAGACAAAGTGAGATTCGAGTTGGGTGGCAAGGGCAATTTCCGGAACAAGCACAAGAACATCACGACCGCCGGCAAGGGTTTCTTCGGCAGCCCGCAGATACACCTCTGTTTTTCCGCAGCCGGTGACACCGTGAAGGAGAAAGGGAGAATACTGTTTTTCAAGAATTGCCGGAATGATTTGCCCAAGCACTTCAACCTGTTCCGGGGTGAGAATATCCGGTTTGTCAAAAAAGGGCAGCGCCTCCCCGAAAGGATTGCGGTAAATCCGGCGAAGGGAGGAGGTGACAAGCCCTCTTTTTTCCAGTTCCGGAAGTGCTTTTGCCGAAGAGCCATAGACTTTGCGTAAATCTTTTACTGCCACCGCCTGTTCACCCTGCTCTTTCATAAGCACTGAGAGGTGAAACAGGGTTCGCACCAGAGGTACGCTCAGCGGATCATTCTCATTTTGCACAGCACAGCTTTTAAGGGCAGCCCTGCCCTCTTTGCCCTCTATGGAAACAGGCAGCTCCATATCGGTGTTGAGACTGCAGCAGCGTTCACGTTTTTCACTTACCCTGGCAGAATCTATGCTGTCCACAACACAGAGCAGTCCGTTGCCAAGAAGTTCTGCAATCACCCCTTTATATGTTCTATCGCCTAAAACACTTTTGCTGCGTGAAGGTGTCAGTTTTGTTTTTTTAAGGAGCTCGGAAAACCACGGCGGTTCCGGGAGATCAGGGTCATTCCAGGAAGGAGGGTGAGATTTTCCTGCCGCTGTCAGCTGCAGGGTTTTCCGGTTTCGACTGTTCAGGCCACCAGGCAGTGCTGTCTTAATGACTTCACCCAGCGGATGGTGGTAATAGTCGGCAATCCACCGAAAAAAAGGCACCATATTTTCCGGAAAAAGTGGTTCCCGGTCGAGAAAACGAAGAACCGGCAGTATTCTGTAACTGACATCCTCTTCGGGCAGGAGTGCGATGACATACCCGGTTATCCGCTGCCTGCCAAGGGGCACAAGTACCCTTTTTCCCACAGGATGCGATTCCACATCCAGGTCGAAACTATAGGAGAGGGTATGCAGCAGCGGAGCGGCGACTGCCACCTCGATCCGGCTCATATTTCGCCGGCAAGCTCCTTTATATGAGCAGCCAGATCCTTCCCAAGTTTTTCATGGCGGAGCCCATAGGCAAGAATGGCCTTCAGGTATCCAAGCTTATCTCCGGCATCGTACCGCGTTCCCTCAAATTCGTAGGCATACATATAACGACTGTTTTTAAGGGCAAGGAGGGCATCGGTAAGCTGTATTTCACCACCGTGTCCGGGAGTTGTGGTGCCGAGGAAATCAAAGACATCCGGGGTCAGGATGTATCTGCCGATAATGGCCATATCGGAATCCGTGGTGCCGGGTGCCGGTTTTTCAACCAGACGTTTCACCTTATGCGTCCGTCCCCCTTCGTTTTCCTCCCCTTCAACAATCCCGTACTGGAAGGTCTGATCCCGGGGTACGCGCTGCACAGCAACAATCGGATCCTGCAGGGTATCAAACATATCAAGCATCTGTCTGGCACAGGGTGTATCTCCAAGGACCAGGTCGTCACCGAGCAGTACCATAAAGGGTTCATTTCCCACCACATGACGGGCGGTCCAAATGGCATGGCCAAGCCCCAGGGGTTTTTTCTGACGGACGGAGACAATATCTATCAGATTGGAAATCATATCCAGTTCTTTACCAAGACTCTTTTTATTCTTTTCCTTCAGCACTGCATCGAGATGAAAATCGTAATCAAAATGGTTTTCTATGGCAGATTTTCCTTCACTGGTAACAAAGATAATCTGGTCTATACCTGACGCCACAACTTCTTCGACGATGTACTGGATGGTGGGACGGTCGACAATGGTGAGCATTTCCTTGGGAATAGCCTTGGTGGCAGGGAGAAATCTGGTACCAAGCCCTGCGACGGGAATTACAGCCTTACGAACCTTCATAGAGTGATTCCTTTTTTTAAATGACAAATGGAAGTATCCTGTGTACAAGAAGCCTCGTTTACCATACCCCATTTCCCAGGCAAAGTCACCTTCTTCCATGCAGCTGAACTACCCCGCAGAACTTCCCATAAGCACGTACAGAGAAGCTTTCCTTGATCTGCTGCAAAGCAGTCAGGTAATCGTTGTCTCCGGGGAAACGGGTTCCGGCAAAACCACCCAGCTGCCAAAGTTCTGTCTCGAATCATACCCGGATGAGACCTTTCTTATCGGCTGCACCCAGCCCCGCCGGATTGCTGCCACCTCCGTTGCCGCGCGGGTGGCAGAAGAACTCGGCAGCATTGGCAGGCATGTGGGCTGCAAGATCCGTTTTCATGACCATACCGACAAACACACCCGTATCAAATTTATGACAGACGGCGTCCTCCTTGCCGAAACCCGAACCGACCCGCTGCTCAAACGATACGGCGTAATTATTATCGATGAGGCACATGAGCGAAGCCTGAACATCGACTTCCTGCTGGGCTATCTTAAGAAAATACTGCCCAAACGCCCGGATCTGAAATTGATTGTCACCTCGGCGACCATTGATACGGCTATCTTCTCCCGCCATTTCTCAAATGCTCCGGTACTGGGTGTTGAAGGACGCAGCTATCCTGTGGACGTTCACTATCAACCGCCAAACTCCAATACGAATGAAGAAGAACTTTCCTATGTTGAGCATTGTGCCGCAACACTTACAAATCTTTTTCGGGAGCAGATCCCCCGTGACACCCTTCTCTTTCTCCCCACCGAAAAGGATATCCGGGAATGCTGCAGTCTCCTTGAAAAAAAACTTCCCGACATCCTCATCCTCCCCATGTTCGGAAGACTGCCCAGTGCAGACCAGAAAAAGATCTTCCGTCCGGCAAAACGGGTTAAAGTCGTTGTCGCCACTAATGTTGCCGAAACATCCATCACCGTACCCGGCATCAGATATGTCATCGACACCGGACTTGCCAGGATATCACAGTACAACGTCCGTGCCGGCACCACCAGTCTGCCGGTGTCCAGAATTTCACGGGCAAGTGCCGATCAGCGCAAAGGACGCTGTGGACGTATTGGTCCGGGTATCTGTATACGCCTCTTTTCAGAAGAGGATTATGAGGAGCGTGATGAATACACACTGCCCGAAATAAAGCGATCCAACCTGGCAGAAGTTATCCTGCAGATGACTGCCATGAATCTGGGTTCTCCTTTACAGTTTCCTTTTATCGAGCCACCCCATGCCGGGGCAATCCGCGACGGGTACAAACTGCTGAAGGAGCTTCAGGCAATACGCCCGGATAATCGTTTAACAAAGATCGGAACAATCATGGCACACCTGCCCATTGATCCGCAGATCTCCCGTATTCTGATTGCCGCAAGAGAAAACAACTGTCTGCGGGAAATCAGGATTATCGCCCCTGCCCTCGCCATCCAGGATCCGCGCGTACGCCCGGCAGATCATGAAAAAGATGCCGACACCGCCCATGAACAGTTTGCAGACAAACATTCCGACTTTCTTTCCCTGCTCAATATCTGGAATCTGTTTCACAATGTAAAAAACAAGACCCACTCCTGGGGCAGATTAAAGAAATTCTGCAAACTCCACTTTCTTTCCTTTCAGCGGATGCGGGAATGGATCGATCTGCACGACCAGCTGGCTTCGATTCTGAAAAAACAGAAAGGCTTTTCAGAGAGCAGTAAAGAATCCGCCTATCCGGAAATCCACAAATCACTCTGTTCCGGATTTTTGAGAAATATCGCAGTCAAAAAGGAAAACAAAATCTATCAGGGAGCCGGCAACAAGGAGCTGATGGTGTTTCCCGGTTCTGATCAGTTCAAAAATTCCGGCAAGTGGATAATAGCAGCATCATTTCTTGAAACGAACAGACTCTATGGGCTCACTGTTGCCGATATTGATCCGGAATGGCTGATCCACAGTGCAGCCCACCTCTGCCGCAGGACATGGGCAAATCCGCGCTGGCAAAAGAAAAGCGGACAGGTTATTGCCGATGAAACAGTCAGTCTGTTCGGGCTTATTCTCTCGGCAGGCAGGAAGGTGAATTACGGCAGAACATCTCCTGCAAACAGACCTGAAGCCAGGGATATTTTTATCCAATCAGCCCTTCTTGCCAATGAAATCCAGGGAAACTATCCCTTTTTGAAGCATAACCTGGATCTGCTGCAGAAGTGGCAGGAAACAGAAGAACGGCTGAGAAAACGCAACCTGCTCGTTGACGACACAGTCCTCCATGATTTTTACACATCCCGGCTGCCAGCTTCAGTTTATGACCGCTTCACCCTGAACCGATATCTGCGTGGTCTAAAGGATCAAATCCATCTGCAAATGCAGGAGGAAGAGATCCTCACCCGCCATCCCAAAGATCGTGAACTCCAGGATTTCCCCAAAAAACTCCGGATCGGCAAGCAAAGTTACCGGCTCCACTATCACCTCTCGCCGGGTGACGATGACGATGGCGTTACCGTCCGCATCCCCCTTGCTGCTGCAGATACAGCACCCGTCTCCTCCTTTGAGTGGCTGGTTCCGGGGCTGCTTCAGGAAAAGGTCACTTTTTTACTGAAAGGACTGCCAAAACGTCTGCGCAAACATCTTATTCCGCTGAACAACAGTGTGGACATGCTTCTGGACAACTGCAATCATTACCAGGGTTCACTCTACGTAGCCCTTGAAGCAGGTATTTTCAAATTGTTCAGAATTCAAGTCGGACGTTCAGACTGGCCGGATCAGCTGCCTCCCCATCTGCAGATGCGTTTTCTGCTCTTTGACGGGAGTGGCAGAACGGTTGCCTCCGGCAGAAACCTTCCCCATCTGCTGCAAAATTGTACTGTGCCAAACACAGAAGCTGTCAATCCCAACAGGAATACGGCAAAAAAACTCGCCCAGTGGGAAAACAGACTCTTTACCGGATGGGACTTTGAGGGTTTACCCAGGCAGACTATTGTATTTTCCGCCTCTGGAGAAGTCAGTGGTTCTCTCTATCCCAAACTGGAAACCCAAAGGGATCGAGGTGGGGTAACACTTTGCTTTAGTGGAAAAAAATCCGAAGCGGATGATGGTAACACGCACGGGATGCTGTTTCTTTACCAGTTACAGTTCAGCGATCAGTTTAAAAACCTCAAAAAGTACTGCTACACCAGCCTTTCAAGTCCCTCCTCTCTCTGGCTCACCGGCAGCGGTAACCGAAAGGAGAGCAGCAGCAGGCTCCTCTTCTTTATTATGAGAAATCTTTTTGCAGGCGAACTCAGCACCATTCCACCTCTAAACATCTTTACCGACAATGTAACAAAACTGAAGAAAGCAGGACTCTACCAGGAAGGGAGAAAAATTTGCGACAGCCTTCTTCTCATCCTGCGCAAACGAAAGGAAGTATCGGACCATATCAGCCGCTACGCAGAACTCGCCAGGAAAATGCACTCCTATGATGCAAAAAGGTATAAGGAATACGAGACCCTTCTTGATGAAATCCTTCCTGCAGATTTCCTGCAAACGGGAACAATCGATTTTCTCAGCAGCTGTCTCCGTTCCTTTAAAGCGTTGATTATCAGAATAGAACGGGCACACGCGAATCCGGCAAAAGATGCGGCAAAGACAAAGCAGCTGATCCCGCATCTGCAGAAACTGGAGAAAATCAAGCCCTTCGCCAGCGAGTACCAGCAGAAATGCAGGGAAGAAATAGATTTTTACCGACGTATGGTGAATGAGTTTCGCATCGGACTGTTTGCCCCCGAGATAAAAAAAGAACTGCAGGTTTCAGAAAAGAAACTCAAACAGCAATGGCAGAAGATTCGTTCCAACTGTCCCGGTATGTGAACGGAGCCAATACCCTGCCTCAACAACTGAACTCTGCTTGCTTTGCCAGACAGAAAACAACAGAGCGAAAGAACTCCACCATTTTTTTCCTGCGACCTCGCATGCGTACCTGCTCTGGAATCAGATTGGATTGGTCCACCTTGATAACACCCATTTTATATTCAATATGGGTGGCGAAACGGTTGTCGAGATACCAGGCGTACGTGAGTCCCATAAGCAGTCCGGGAGGGGTGAAGCCTTCCGTTTCGTTTATCAATCGTGTGAAATGAAGCGGATCATCGGGATCCTGCACCATGCGCCCGAGGCGAAGGTACTCGGCAAGATGTTGCTCACTGAAGTAACAGTTCCGGGCAGCCGCATCCCGTAAGTGTAGATGATACACCTTGCCAAGCGGCGTATCCTGTTCTATCACGGGACGCACCCTTTTATGATGCACATAATTTCCCAGTAGAGACTGCCCGAGAGCCACCAGAAATGCCACCTTCAGGTAGGCTTTATTATCAAACTGATCCTGACGAATTTTCACAAAACCGTCTGCCGGATCAAAGAAAGAATAGATCCTGTCCCACTGCTGATTCCGTTTCCATTGTTTCGTCTCTATACACTGGACCCCCCTCACATACTGCAGATGACTTATGGGGATATCCTTATGTTCCCACAAGAGATTCAGCAAAATACTGCGAATGGTATCAACACCTCGGCTTGCGTGCTGCTGCAACTCGATGTGGACATGGGATAATGCCTCCCGGATCTGCTGAAACCGCTGGCAGGGTATCTGAGAGGAGAGCAGGTAGCGCACGACTGTTTGCCTCGATTTCCCCTTGCTGCTATCTCTTTTCTCTTCGACCGGAACATTACGAAAACCCGCCCACAGGGTTCGGACAACGCGGGCAAACTGACTGGGATCATGGCGGATAATTTTTAATTCCCGCAGGGCAGACGTTGAATAAATACCGCATTCAAGGGGGTCAACCCCTTGAAATCTCACCTCTTCGCGATCGAGATAGATGGGAATTTTCCCTTCCACTGCATAATTTTGAATCACACTTGCCGGGACATCTTTAAAAGACAGGCAGAGAACTTTATCAAAAAGCCCCCCTGTACCGCCGGGGATATTTCTTTGATACGCCTTTAACAGGTCGGAGAGATGAAACTTCCGGTCAGGCTCAGACAGGCTGAGATCCGTTTCACCCGCCTGCACCCAGATATTTGAGACAAGAATCTTCAATGCTCCCGTATTATTCTTGACGGCATCGGCGATACGGGGTACCTGGAAGATGGGGATAAGAGAACTGTAAAGACTACCCGGTGCCATGAGCATGATATCAGCGTTTCTGATACTGTTCAGCACCTCCTCTGAAATCTGCGGCTCTTTCGAAAAACTGACATAGACCCGGTCCACCGGATAGCCGCGCTGGGCGTGTCCTGACTTATCCTCCCCCGTCACCTGCACACCGTTTGTATATCGAAAACAGAGTTCTGCCGGGGTACAGGTACAGGGCATAACCGCCTGTTCATCGGCACCAAGGGTCACGCAGAGTGCAGCAATCCCACGGTGAATATTCTGCCGGAGCAGGTCCGGCTCTTCCACAAGCTCTTCATTGGAAAAACGTCCGGATATCTGTTCATAGACCGCTGATACCACAATCAGATTTCCAAGACAGTTGGGGCGCTCAAAGGTGAGCTTCAGACGCAGATCTTCAAAGAGGTTTTCAATGAGCCGTTCGAGACCTTCACGGATAAGCAGGGGAAGGACCTGCTGATCAGACAACCCGCAGTCCCGGTTCAGTTCTCTACTGTTTTTTGGGGCAGTAGTAAAGCGATAATTGAAGACCCCGGCAATCACTTTGGCACAACGGACAGCATCGGGTTCGGTGAGACCATAGAGTTCCTGGAGCTTGGCAAGCTGCAGGGACGAGATCAATACATGACGAATATCACCAAGGGCAATAAGGGGAAGGTCTTTCAGCAGTTCTCCTGTCGAGCCGCCGTCATCGGTAATGCAGACGATGGAACGGGTTTTGGGAAAGAGACTTTTCAGTCCACTGAAGGGATCATCAGACCATGAGGCAGCACGGCTGTCACCACCGATAATGGTGGAGAGTCCGGTACCGCCGCCAAACACCACAACATTTAAGTCTTCAACGGGTTCACGTTCCAATGCTTCTTTCACCTGCTGCAAGGCAAGCGCTGCCGCCATGGGCAGACTTTCCGGAACACCGCTTAAAACCAGTTCCACCAGTTTTTCATGCAGATCCTCATGGGGAAGAAGATCCAGGGGAGACAGAGCCATCCCGGCAAGCTGCTGCAAGCCGGTAGTAATATCACTGCTGCTGTCTTCCCCCTGTCTGCGAACCATCAAAACTCCTACAGTCCGGTTGCCTGCATCTGTTTTTCCACGGCGTTAACAGAAAGCTGCAAGGCTTCCTTTTCGTCATCGGTGAGCTCAAATTCAAGAATCTTTTCCACACCTTTTTCACCAATCACCACAGGCACACCAAGGAAATATCCGGTAACACCGAACTCCCCTTCCAGATATGCAGCACAAGGCAGAACCCGTTTGGAATCTGTGAGGACTGCCTCTGCCATTTCAACGGCGGCAAGTCCCGGTGTATAGAAGGCGGAACCGGTTTTCAGATGATTGACAATCTCCAGACCGCCGGTCTGGGTACGGTGGACGATGGCATCAATCTCCTCTTTACTGAGCAGATCGGTTATGGGTACTCCCGCCACATTTGCAAGGCGAACCATGGGCATCATATTGTCTCCATGGATACCAAGAACAAGGGCATTCACATCTTTGGGGGCAACGCCTATCGCCTGGGCCAGAAAGGTGCGGTAACGGGCAGAATCAAGAACACCTGCCATACCGATCACTTTTTCCTTTGGATGTCCCGTCACCTTAAATGCAGTATGCACCATGGCGTCGATGGGATTGGTCACCACGATCAGGACGCAGTCTGGAGAATGTTTGACCGCTTCCTCCGCACAGGATTTGACGATGGCAACATTTTTTGCCAGCAGATCATCACGGGACATGCCGGGTTTTCTGGCAAGTCCGGCAGAAATAATGACCACATCGGAATCTGCCGTATCGGCGTAATCATTACTGCCCTTAACATCAAAAGAGAAGCCTTCAACCGGAGCAGACTGGGACAGATCAAGAGCCTTGCCCTGGGGAATCCCCTCCATGACATCAAGGAGTACAATATCTCCAAGATTTTTTGCAGCAGCCCAGTGAGCAGCCGTTGCCCCGACATTTCCTGCACCAATTACCGTTATTTTTTTTCGCATTGTTTTCCTTATGTTCTGATATTTTTAAGTAAAGTAAATAGCTGTCAGTTTCCTGTGCTTTGAATAAAATTTTCCACACGCTGCAGATCTTCCGCCGTATCTACCTCTATGGAATCATGGTCTGTCAACACCACTTTGATTCGATATCCGTATTCCAGCACCCGCAGCTGTTCGAGTTTCTCAAAACGTTCCCATTCCCCCTCAGGCAGAGCCACGAAGGTGAGCAGAAATCCTTTCCGATAGGCATAAAATCCAAGATGTTTGTAATACGTAGGACTGTCCTTCTCTTCAGGATTTCGCTGAAAGGGAACAGGAGCCCTTGAAAAATAGAGGGCATTCATTTCATGGTCAAAAACCGTCTTCACATGATTGGGATCGTGGATTTCTTCGGGTCGAATAATCTTATAGATAAGAGTGGACATGGGAAGAGATGGATCCTCGATAAGAGGTCCTGCCACCTGTTCAATCACCTCCGGATCAAAAAGGGGTTGATCTCCCTGAATATTCACCACCACATCATGCTCTGAGATTTCAAGCAGTTCCGCTGCTTCTGCCAGACGATCCGAACCGGACACATGATCGTCCCGGGTAATCACATACTCACCGCCAAAGGATTCCACACAATCAGCAATCCGCTTATCATCGGTTGCCACCACAACCCTGCTGAGCAGCTGCACCGCTTTTGCCCGTTCAACCACATGCTGTATCATGGGCTTCCCGTTGATGAGAGCCAATGGTTTGCCCTCAAATCGATTGGAATGGTACCGGGCTGGGATAATCGCCACCACTTTCACATTCTGTATTTTTTCTGTTTCCATCTGCGTCGTTTGCTATATGATAGTTGCTGCCTGTCCATGAACCATTCATCTTTCACAGCAAGCACTGAAAATGACCGAACAGCCGTTACTCCCTTCCGACCTTCCGCCCCTTAGGGTTACAAGCTGCGGAGACAATCCCAAGCTGAGACAAAAAGCTGCTGAGCTCGCTGAAAGACTGCAGGTAAAAACTGTTTCTGCTGCAGATATTCCACTCCCCAGTCTGCTCCTCATATATACGGAAAAAGGACTGCAAATTCAACTGAAAGAAAAAAAAATCGACGGGATGCTCACAGTTGATTTTCTGTCAGGCGCACAAACCTATCGCCGTCTGCACGGAGGAGGGATCAAACAAGCCCTTGCAAAAGCAGTGGGCGTAAAACCGGGAATCAGACCCTCTGTTTTCGATGCAACAGCAGGTCTGGGCGGCGATGCTTTTTGTCTTGCCTGCCTGGGGTGCAGGGTAATAATGAATGAACGTTCGCCAATCCTTTTCGTCCTGCTCGAAGACGGATTGCAGAGAGCTTATGACAATCCGGAATTAAATATCCTGCTCGCAGACAGACTGACCCTGCAGACGGGAGACAGCCGCAGCATACTTACGGCATCACACAGCGGAACAGACACAATTTATATGGACCCCATGTATCCGCACCGGCAGAAATCCGCATTAAACAAACAGCAGATGCGAATCATCCGCATCCTGGTTGGAGATGATATGGATGCAGAGGAACTCCTGCAAACCAGTCTGCAAAAGGCAGGAAAACGGGTTGTGGTAAAACGCCCCAAGGGTGCAGAACATCTCAGCAACCTGTCTCCCAGTCACTGCATCACAATGAAAAACAGCCGCTATGATGTCTATATGATCAATCGCTGAGACAAAACATCTTGTTCCCAAAAATCAACTGGTAATGGCAAAGTTAACCCGCCCACCAACGGGCAAGCTGCCAACTTTGAGCGTGGCTATATTTTTGGGTTAATTACGAAAAAAACGCGCGTGCCCGCGGGTCGACGCTAAACGCATTGTTAGCCACTTTTTCCTTTAGATATCAACTAATTCCAGTGACCTTCACAGCTCAAGAACTAACCGAACTCCGTCGTCAATCTTTGCCATAACTGAACGAGGTAAGGTGTTAATTTTTTCAGTTAAGAATGATTTGTCAATGGTAATTAATTGCGAAACATTGACAACGCTTTCTTTTGGCAGTTTTGATTTTTTTGTTGAAAGTAAGATATTACCAGGGGCAGCCGACAACCTGCTATTTGAGGTTATGACAGCTGCAATTACTGTGTTAATTTTACTTATATTAAAATCATTAGACTGAATGATGAGCAATGGTCTTTTATAGCCTGGTCCAGACCTTACAGGATCGGGCAGCTCAGCCCACCAAATTTGTCCACGCTTGATTACCATTCTTCTTTCTCTAGTGAGCTAAATTGCAATGATGATATTGTTGAATTTAGCTCAGCTGGTTGGCTAGAGTAAACCTCATTGAGTTGTTTAGTTATGTGTTCGGTAGAATGTGTTTCAAGAAATTGAGCTACAGCTTGGGCGTACAAATTACTGCGTGACAGTCCATGACTTCTGGCATATTGATCTGCAGATTTAAATAGTTTATCTGGTATTGATATTGCTGTTTTCATGTGCAAACTCTCTTTCAGTTTTCTTGTGTATTATATCACCTTGCACCTCCTCCGCACATAAGTATAACCACAGTAATACCGTTTGTCAATTTGTATTTCCAGAAGGGCTAAGGGCTAACAAAGAGGTTCTTATCCATAGCTTTCTCCCTTGCTGCCTCTTTTGTAATTTTCCCCTGCTCCAATAACTCCTGCAGATGCTGATCCATGGTTTGCATCCCCTGGCTTCGCCCCGTCTGTATCAATGATCCCACCTGGGTAATTTTCCCATCCCGAATAATACCTGCAAGAGCCGAAGAACCGATCAACACTTCAATGGCGGCACAGCGCCCCCTGCCATCCCGTGTTTTTAAGAGCTGCTGGGCAACAACAGCCTTTAACGACTCCGAGAGCATGGTTCTGGTCTGTGCCTGCTGATCTGCAGGAAAGGCGTTGATAATCCGATCAATGGTCTTAGCCGCACTGTTGGTATGCAACGTGCCAAAGACAAGAATACCCAGTTCCGCACAGGTGAGTGCCAGTGAGATTGTTTCCAGATCCCGCATTTCACCCACCAGAATCACATCCGGATCTTCACGGTTGGCAACCATCAACGCCTTTTCAAAACTTTCCACATGTGTCCCCACTTCCCGCTGGGAGAAGATACATTTTTTATTCGGGTGCACAAATTCCAGCGGATCTTCAATGGTGATGATATGTTTAGGATGGCTATCATTGATCATATCAATGATAGCTGCCATGGTGGTGGACTTTCCACTTCCTGTGGGCCCGGTGACCAGTACCAGCCCCCTCTCATAATCGGCAATTTCCTTCACCACATCGGGCATGCCGAGTTCATCGAGGGTGAGAATTTTGGTTGGAATAATCCGAAAAACTGCTCCGATTCCCCGTTGCTGATAAAGAAAATTACAGCGAAACCGTCCAACGCCTTCAAGCTCGTACGCCTTATCCAGATCTTTATTCTTTTTAAGATCATTTTGCTGCGACTCATCGAGAATCTCATAAAGGATCTGTTTGTTGGTCTCTGCAGTAAGAACCGGGGCATCAAGGGGAACAAGCTCTCCGCGTAAACGTAAAAGGGGCGGAAAACCGACAACCATGTGCAGATCACTGGCCCCGTGCTTTTCCATCTGTCTAAAAAAGTCATCAATCTGAGCCATAGCCTACTCCTCCTCTTCCTCAGGCTGCTTTGTTTCCTCTGGAGCCATAAACCGCCTGAGAAGAGCCTTATTTTCCACATTGGCAAGTGCTGCCTGGAGAGTTATTTTCCCCTGCTCCAGGAGCTCCACGATGGATTCATCCATAAGGCACATGCCCTGTTTTTTCCCCATCTGCATGGTGGACTGAATCTGATAGGTCTTAGCGTCACGAATAAGATTGGCAATGGAGAGATTGCCGATCAGAATTTCCAGTGCCAGAACCATGGATTTCGAATCAGCAGCCGGAATCAGACGCTGGGTGATAACCGCCTTTAATGACTCACTGAGCATGGCACGCACCTGATTCTGCTCTCCCGGCGGATAGGAATCAATAATCCTGTCTATTGTTTTCGCCGCATTTGAAGTGGAAAGGGTGCCGATAACAAGGTGACCGGTTTCAGAAGCCGAAATGGCAAGGGAGATGGTATCCAGATCCCGTAGCTCACCAATCATAATCACATCAGGATCCTGGCGTAGCGCTCCTTTAAGGGCATTGTGGTAAGAGAGAGTGTTTTTCCCAAGTTCCCGCTGGTTCACCACCCCGTTTTTCAGGGGATGTATAAATTCAATGGGATCTTCCACCGTGAGGATATGATGGGACCGTTTGGAGTTGATATAATCAACCATGGCGGCAAGGGTTGTGGTCTTTCCATGTCCCGTTGCCCCGGTAACCAGAATAATCCCCTGGTGATTTTCCAGGATAGGTTCTATCACCGCCGGCATCCCGAGCTGCTCAAGAGTTGGGATCTCTTTTGGAACAATGCGGAACGCACCGCTAAGCCCCCTGTTATGTACCATAACACTCCCGCGAAACCGGGCTGTACCTTCCAGTTCATAAGCAAAATCAAGCTGCTTATCAACATGCAGCTTTTCCTGCTGGGCAGTAGTTAATAATTCCGAAATAACCTTTACTGTGTGGGCATCTGTAAGCACCTGACTTTTCAGACGTGCCAGTTTCCCCAGACGACGCACCATAAACGGTTCACCCGGCACCACGTGCACATCTGAAGCCTGCATTTCCACTGCTGCTTGAAAAACTTTATCGAGTAATGGCATGGGATTAATTTTCCAGTAAGATTATAAAGCCTTATCGGCAGGAAGAATCACTTCGATGTTTCGTACGTGTACATTGATAAACTCCCCTTCAACTATCCCGTCACCACCAGGTGTGCTGACCTTTGCCGAGGTAACCACAATAAACCCCTTTGCACCATTCATAAAATCAGTCAAACGTGCCCCTGGAAGCAGATCAATCTCACCTTCCACCCTGAAATCCCTGGTCAAGATGATAACTTTCGTTTTATTACTGTCCATACATTCTCCTCCTGAATACCTGTATGATTACAACCTGAACATTAAGGCATGTCCCATAATATTATTCAGCAAATGCCTGACGTACTGCCTTTGCCAACTGATCCAGAGAATACGGTTTTTTGATAAAAGCAGATGCCCCCAGCTTCAATGTTTTCTTCACATCAACACTCTCGGAGAAACCACTGACCACGATCGCCTTCTGCCTCGGATTGAGCAGCAAAATAGCATCATAGGTCTGTAAACCACTGATCCCCGGTTCCATCAGCATATCTATCAGCAAAAGATCCACCGGTGTCTTTCGTACATATTCAATGGCCTCTTCCCCCGAAGAAACGGAAGACACCCTGTACCCCAATCCGTTCAGCATCTGTTCCGCCACATCACGCAGGATCTCCTCATCATCAACTATCAGGATATGCTCACCATTCCCCCTTAGACTCTCCACATCTTCCACAGTCTCAACTATATATGGTTCGGCATCTTCATTTACCGGAAAGTAGAGTTGAAAACATGTTCCCCTGTCACTGCTTTCCACAAGGATTTTTCCATCATGATCTTCCACCGTGTTCCAGACAACTGCCAGACCAAGTCCTGTCCCACTGAGCCCCATAACCTTTTTGGTATAAAAGGGTTCAAAGATATGCTCAAGATTTTCTGCCGGAATCCCGGTACCCGTATCGGAAACAGAAAGCATAACATACTCAATTTCCTTCAGCCCCTTTTCAAAAGCCAGTTGAGAACCGGGAACAACAACAGATGTGCTGACTGTTATCTCCCCTTTTTTTTCTATCGCCTCCGTTCCGTTAGTCACCAGGTTCATCAGGCATTTTTTAATATGAATCGGAGAACAGGAAATATCGGGCAGGTTTGCAGCAAGCTGTGACGATACTGTTACAAAAGGATAAAGACTTGCCAGCTTATGATATTCAGGAGAATCCAGATACTCGCTGACAAGTGTATTCACACAGGTACTCACCCTGCTGCTTGCAACACCGCGGGCAACGGTTAAGAGATCCGCCACCACCGCCGCCGCCCGTTCTCCGGATTTCCTTATTGCCTCTATTGGTCGACGCAGTTCGCTCTCTTCGGGAATCTGCATGAGCAACAATTCGGGGTAACCTGTAATTCCGGTAAGGATATTATTCAGATCGTGGGCAACTCCGCCTGCCATTAATCCGATGGCTTCCATCTTCTGCGCCCGAGCCAGCTGTGCCTCCACGATATTCTTTTCTTCCTCCAGCTGCTTCTCGGTAGTTATGTCGTCATACACGGCAACCACTTCACCCGACGGAAGTTTATACACCTTATTTTCGCGCCAGCTCTGCAATTTATCATCTTTATAAAAAGACAATGGATGCTGCATTGCTTCGCCGCTTTTCCATACCTGCCGGAAAATACGCAGAAGGCCAAACTCCTCCACGCCGGGGAATACTTCCGTTACTCTTTTACCAAGCACATCTTCCAGACGGATTTTATCCATCAGCAAGCCGGCTCTGTTCATATCGGTAAAGATAAAATCCTCACCATCATCCACAGCTTCATAAACAGCCACACCGTCACTTGAATGATCAAACAGCTGTCGATAAAAAGAGGCATTGATTCTTTCCATCGCCTGGGCAAGCCGCAGATCACCCAGATCCTGATCAATGGCATAAATGATGGTGTCGCTCTGACCGCCGCTGGTCATCACATAATTGGAATAGACGAGCACCTCACTGCCATCCCCGGTGTGCCGCGTGAACTCCCCTGCCGGAATTTGAGTGCCGTCTGCAAACCACTCCTGCATGGCAGTAATGCTTGTCTGCTGCATGGATTCCGGGATGATCAACTCTTCAAGGGTTCTGCCCTTCGCCTCTTCTGCAGTATATCCATAAAGATTTTCACTGGCCTTATTCCAGAAAACAACCCTGCGTTTTCTGTCATAGCCCTGAACCGCAATTGTGGGCAAATCACGTACAAGATTTCGAAATCTGGACTCACTTTCGCTAAGTGCTGCTGTTCGCTCCTCGACTTTCTTCTCCATATTTTCAAGAAGATCCTCGAGATTGGAAGCCGCAGTATTCATAATCATCGCCAGCTCACCCAGTTCGTCCCCGCTTACAACTTCCGTCCGCCTGCTCCAGTTCCCCTTGTGGAAATCTTCGGCAAGGGCTGCGAGGTTACGGATCTTTCTGGTAATGGCGTTGTTCAGCAGAGAAACAACAAAGAGCATGGCAAGAATCCCCACAAATGAAATACTCAGTATAATCAGACGCGAAACGCGATACACTTCTTCAATTTTTTCCTGGGCCCGGACAACCTCCTGCTCGGCTGAACTGATAAGTTTTTCAGAAATTGGCGTGACAGTCTGTTCCTGAAGAACAAAATCATTTGAGATACCTGACAGTTGACGATCAATCGACAACAACTCCGCGCTAAGATTCCTGAATGTCTCAAACAGCCCGGCGACCCGTGCCTTCGTTTCAGGGGATAGATTTTTCTCCTGCCGCACAAGGGGTTCCATCTCGCTGATGGTATTCAGGGCCGACTGCATCATCGGCCGCTTTCGATAAATCAGATAACTTTTATACAATGAAACCATCGTAGCATGCTTATGCATCAGGGGATGAATTCCCCTAAGTTCATTACGCAGCTCTTCGGCGGTAGTATGGAGACGGGGTTCAATGCCACGCTCGGGGGCGGAACGCCTGGTTATAAGCTGCACAAATTCGATGGAAATATCGGCAAAACGTTTTGCCGATGAGAGGTAGACGGATATATCAACCCGGCTGATGGCTGAGCTGCCGGTAAAGAGGGGATTGGAAATATTTTTCCTTAACTCCCTGCCCGTGGAAATGACTTTGGCAATCTCTCGCACAGAAGGCTGTGCGTACTGTTCATGTGCCTTTAACAATCCAATGTTCTGGTAGTGTATCAAAAAATCATTGAGCATATGGCGTGATTTTTCTGTACCACAATCCATGGAAAGAACCTGCTGCCCGATGATCGTACTCAGCCGGATATCATCCTGAGCCCGGTTGATGTAGAAGAAAGAACAGTAGGATGTAACACCTGTCAGCAGCATCAGAAAGATAAGCATGGAAAAAGAAACACCTATTTTTCTGCTGATCCCCAGCTGATTCCAGCTGAATAGTTTTCTTTCCATGGCTACCACTTTTTTAGTGCCTTGTTCTGTAAAAGCTGTAATAAAAAAAACAGGTAAACAATGCCCCCGGAAAACTGACAAAGAGCATCTGCTACTATCCGGTACTACTGTTTCAACTAAGCACTTATCCGGCGTAACCAGTAGTTTCCCAACTTGTCGGTGTCGGGTTGCCGTTTCCGGTGTATCCCCTTTCTATAAGAGACAGCATAATGCGGGTATGTCTGTCCTCACAGAGAGTCAGATGGATAGATGACATTTTTTTCCAGTCCTTCAATTCCCGCTGCAGGATCATCTAGCCGCAGTACCTCAAAGGAAGGTGCGGCGCAGTCTCCAAACTTGTCACAACTGAGCTCCCCGCTGACCCCATTATACTCCCGTATGGCATACATCGTCTTTCGCAGCTGTTGCCGACCAATGTGCAGGTGCCCTTTTGAGTCCTGCACCGCTGTATTTTCAATCACATGAAAAAGGAGTTCTGCAGCATCAAATCCGCTCAAAAAATAACTTACCGAGGGTTTTTCCTTATATTTTTCAATGTACGCCCGCGTCAGTTCCTGCACCGCGGAACCTGTGGGCACACTTGGTCCCACAAAACACATCCCCTTTCCAGCCTCTCCCACCGACGCAAGAAAACTCTCCTCCATCAAGGCACCGCCACTGATCATAAGAACATCATCAAAAACGGGTAGCCTACGAGCCTGGAGAAGCAAATGGTTCCCTTCCGGCTGAAAAAGGGGAAAAAAAAGGACTTCAGCTTTCGCATTCCCCGCAGCGGTCAGGACAGGAAGCATTTCCACGTCCCCTTTATCCACAGACGTATCAAGAACAACTGTACCGCCGAGTTCAACAAAAGATTTCTTGAAACTCTCTGTCAACCCCCGTGTGTAGATATCATTGTCATTTATAACGACTGCCCTTGTCAAACCCTGTTTCACAAAAGCAAAAGAAGCCGCAACAGCACCCGCATTTTCCTCGTTGGGTGCAGTGCGGAAATAACCTGCCTGCCAGTCCGGTCCCTTTTTTCCTGCAATGGAAGTGAGAAAGGGTGCTGAGTTGTTGCCGGAAATCATAATCAGTCCAGCATCGGACATTGCCTTGGCGGCGGTGGCTGCAGCACCGGAACATGTGGTCCCGTATATGGCAAGCATCTGGGGATCGGCAATAATCTTCAGGGCAGCGTTTGCTCCCCCTTCAGCGCTGCAGCCGGTATCTTCAATCTGCAACGACACCCTCTGTCCGAGTATCATGCCCTTGCGTTTATCAAGGGCAAGCTCGAGCCCTCGGATCTGCGCCTGTCCCAAAGGCGCAACATCCCCGCTAAGCGCCTGAAGAACACCTATTTTCAACTTGGCTTCCGGGGAAATTTCCACACACCCAAGGGGATCGCTGCACTCAAATACGGGTTCTTCAGAGCTGCATCCTGAAAGGAGGAAGACAGGCAGGATGAACAGAAAAGAGAGGGAAAAGCACTGGAATTGATTCATTTTTCACCAGTTACAAAGTATTTTAAAGAGTAAGGGGAGAGCGGATTTTCAGGTGTCCTGGTTTCACCTCTCCCTCCAAAAAAATGCGGATCCATTCTTACTTGTGATACTTCTCGCCACCTTTAATTGTATACGCACGATAGATCTGCTCCAAAAGAAAGAGACGCACCATATCGTGGGTAAAGGTCATTCTGGAAAAAGACAGACACAAATCGGCACGATCAAGAACTTCCTGACTATGCCCCGTCGGACCACCGATAAGAAAGGACACCTGCCTGCGCCCATCCATTTCCATACGGGAGAAAAAATCGGCAAACCCTTCAGAGGTCATCTGTTTTCCACCTCCGTCAAGGGCGACAATCAGCGAAGAAGGCTCTGCCGCCTGTAAAAGAATCCTGCCCTCTTCCTGCCGTTCCTGCAGCTCCGAGCGACCCTTCTTTTTTTTTACCTTCAGCAGAATAATATCAAGGGGAATATAATGTCTGATTCGTCTGACATATTCCTGAATTCCCTGCTCCAGATAGGAATCTTTGGTCTTGCCAGGTACAAGAAGTTCCAGTTTCATCCCTTCCTTTTCCTCAGCAGTGAACAGTTCCTTCTGCGTCCATTATCTCTTTTAAGATACGGCAAAACTCTTTGTAGGAGACATCCCGGCTGATCCCGGGACAAGATTCCCGAATGGTCTTGTAATTATTCAGATCTTCGAGCATGGAAGGATGCAGGGGCCACTGGGCACAGCGCCAGGGTCTTCCGGAATGCACGGTGCAGCCGTTATCGTAAAAAATACAATGCCCGTCAACAATCTTCATCTGCACCACATTCCCCGTCACCCGCCAGTACTTCTGGCGAACCTCATCCTCACTGAGTCCCAGTTCCGCAACCATTCGCTCCTGATCGTCTTTATTCAGGGAAACAGTGGTCTCTCCCTGACAACAGTAACCGCACTGGGTACATGCAAATATATCTTTTACATCAGCCATTATTTTGTATGTTTTTTCATTTTTTCGTTTTTTCGTTCTGGAACTTTATTCAGGCATTGCCGACAAAGTCCTGATATGTAGAAATATTTATACCGTAAAGTGATGCCGCCCGCTGCCATTTCAACGCATCCGGGACATCAAAGATGATGGAATCCTGAGCAGGTATTGTCAGCCAGCCCTGGGAAACAAGTTCCCGTTCCAGTTGTCCCGGTCCCCATCCGGCATAACCGACGATAAAGAGGAATTTTTCAGGCCCGCATTGATTGGCAATATCCCGCAGCACTTTATTCTCTCTGGACAAATACACCGACGGGCTGACTTCAAGCTGCTGCTCCGTAGAATAATCGGACCGATAGAGAACAAACCCCGCACTTCGCTCAACCGGTCCGCCTTCATAGACAGGAATGTTTGATTTCCCGCTGACAGGAAGGTTATGGGATAACAGCACTTCCTCAAAAGTCAGCTCCGGATTGGGCTTATTAATCGCCACCCCCATTGCCCCCTCATGCCCGTGGGCACAGATATAAATAACCTGCTCGGCAAATCTGGGATCCGGCATCTGGGGAGTTGAAAGGAGAAATGAACCGGTAAGGGAGTCAATCACCCGATTTTCTTCATGTTCCTGCATTGTTTTGGTATCCTGAATACTCACTTGAATTTTAGCTAAATCATCTGAAGGATAGCACTTATAAAAAGCAAACGTCAAGCAAAGGTATCGCTTTGCAGGAGATGATTCTCCCGCAAAATCTGTTTTATTCTATGTTTTCCTTGGTTATTTTGCTAACCTGATATAATAGTTCACTATATACTTTACCATCATTATTTTCACCCGTCGTCCATTCAGCAGCGAGGACTCCTTATGGATATCAATCAGCAGCTCGACAAGTTACTCCGGGCAGAACATTATGACCCGTTCCAGGTGCTCGGTGTCCACTTCTCCGAGGACAACCCGGACATGGCAACCATTCGCTGTTTTCAGCCCAGTGCCGAATCGGTGGACCTGCTTATTGATAAACAGCTTTTCCCCATGCAGAAAATCAGAGATGAAGGGATCTTTGAATGCAGTTTTAACAGGCAGAAAGTTTCCGATAAGCAGCTCGACCCCTACAGTTATCAGTACAAGATCACCTTTTACGACGGGGTGATACAGACCATAAATGACCCCTACCGTTTCCCTCCGGTACTGGGGGAAGTGGATCAGTTTCTCTTTAATTTCGGCACCAACTACGAACTCTACAAACACATGGGAGCTCAGCCGGGAATGTACTCTCAGATCACGGGAACAATCTTTCGTGTCTGGGCCCCTTCAGCGACTCGTGTTTCTGTCCTTGGCAACTTCAACAACTGGGACGGAAGAGTCCATGCCATGCGCAGCCTTGGAGCATCCGGGATATGGGAAATCTTCATGCCGGGAATCGGTGAAAATGAGCTGTATAAATTCGAGATCCGAACCCAGCAGGGAGAGATTCTGGAAAAATCAGACCCCTTTCAGTTCTGGGGTGAAATCCGGCCGAAAACAGCTTCCACCGTCCGTTATCTGGATCATTACCAGTGGCAGGATGAAGACTGGCAAAAAAAGAAACAGACCTTCAACCCCTATGACAGGGCAATGTCCATTTACGAGGTACACCCTGGATCTTGGAGACGGGATCCGTCACAGCCTGAGCGTTTTCTCACCTTCAGAGAGCTTGCAGATTCTCTTATTCCCTATGTGAAAAAACTGGGATTTACCCATATAGAGCTGATGCCGGTTATGGAGCACCCTCTCGATGAATCCTGGGGATATCAGGTGACCGGTCCCTTCAGTCTGACCAGCCGCTACGGGACTCCGGATGATTTCATGTTTTTTGTGGATCGCTGTCATCAGGAGGACATCGGTGTTATTCTTGATTGGGTTCCCGGACACTTTCCCAAGGACACCTACAGCCTTGCCCGCTTTGACGGGACGGCCCTCTTTGAACATGAGGACCCAAGACAGGGCGACCATCCGGAATGGGGTACCTTTATCTTTAACTACGGCAGGAAGGAGGTGAGTAACTTCCTGATTGCCAATGCCCTTTTCTGGCTGGACATCTACCATATTGACGGTTTGCGTGTGGATGCCGTGGCCTCCATGCTCTACCTGGACTATTCCAGAAATGATGGTGAGTGGATTCCCAACACGTACGGTGGCAGGGAGAATCTTGAAGCCATTGAATTTATCAGACACCTCAACTCCATCATCTACGACCTCCATGCCGGCACCCTGATGATCGCCGAAGAATCCACCAGTTTCTACGGGGTCTCAAAACCCGCAGATGCCGGGGGACTTGGCTTTGGCTTCAAATGGAATATGGGCTGGATGAACGACACGCTCAAATACTTTGAGACAGACCCGATCTATCGAAAGTACCATCATAACAACCTCACATTTTCAATCATGTACGCATTTTCTGAGAATTTTATACTTCCCCTCTCCCACGACGAAGTGGTACATGGAAAGAAATCACTGATAGAGAAAATGCCGGGGGATCAGTGGCAGAAATTTGCCAACCTCCGCCTGCTGCTGCTCACCATGTGGATGCATCCCGGAAAAAAACTGCTGTTTATGGGTGGTGAATTCGGGCAGTGGAACGAGTGGAACTGCAAACAGAGTCTGGACTTTCATCTGCTGAAAGAGTCGGGAATGCACCTTGACATGCTCCATTTTGTTGAAGATCTCAACAGACTCTACAAAGAGAATGCCAGCCTCTGGGAACAGGATTTCACTTACCAGGGTTTCCAGTGGATGGACCTTGAGGATCGTGAGAATTCCATCATTTCCTACGCCCGCTTTGCCAAAGATCGCGAGGATCACCTTGTCTGCCTCTTAAACTTCACTCCGCAGACATTTTTCAGTTACAAGATGGGCCTCCCCGCCAAAGGCTGCTATGAGCAGATATTCTGCTCCGACCACTCACGATTCGGAGGCAGCAACGCAAGCCAAAAGACCATTTACAAGGCAATCGACGAACCGTATGCTCAGGCTCCCTTCCACACCCAGGTCGTTGTTCCGCCGCTTGCCGGAATTATCCTGAAACCATGCTGATCGAGTTTTGCACCTATTTAACACCGGTGATGAACGGTAAGCCGGCATAAATACCTTATTAGAAATTTTCTTGCGAAAAAAACAGGTAAGCGAAGACTCCGAGAAAATTATCTGTAAGGTACTAAAAACTGCTGCGGGTGAATGCCCGCTGACGCTCCCAATTACGAGGAAACAACCATGACTCAACAACCAACAAAGCGTACGGGCGATAAAAAAAAACAGGCCCTCACTGAACTTTCCGAACTGACCCGCAAACATCCCGAAAAAAGCAGAAAAGAGCTGCTGCAGGAAGTTGAAATCCGCTTTGACCTCACCCCGAAGGAATGTGAATTTATTAATAATAATTTTTGACAGATGTGCTAATCAGCTGAGCACTGTCCCCTCGAGATGCATACTCAAAAAAAGCTGTCAGACTGTATGTGAACAGAGAGCATAACTGTGCTGTTTCCGGGAATATTACCCGCAGCAATCCAGAAGAGCTCCGGCAAAGACAGCTGACAGACATAAGCCTTCAGCATTAAAGACAATAACAGTATCAGCATACCACTGGGCTCATTTTTTCCTTGCAAGACATCATATACTGCTTACTTTTTTCCTGATAATGACTGACGTTCAAACGCTATTTGATACAGGAAATGGCAGCAGGTTGCTGAATAAGGAAATCGCCCGCAGTGGCGGATTCCCACGCTGCAATATTCTATTGACCTGAGGCTCTGTGATAAGCAGGTATCAGTTCCTGCCGGCAGTAACGACCGAAGTGGGTATTTTTCCCTTTCCTGTTCCTTATCTCCACCAATGAAGAGGATTTCTTATGGATGCATATCAACAGTTGACAGCAACACTTGCCCTGACCATGGGAACGGCATGGGCAGCAGGTATTAATCTCTATGCAACAATTGCAGTTCTTGGATTTCTCGGCATTACCGGCAATGTGGTTTTGCCGGAACAGCTGCAGCTCCTGCAGGATCCGATGGTGATTGGGGCGGCGGCGCTTATGTATATGGTGGAGTTTTTTGCAGATAAAACACCGGGTGTGGATACAGGATGGGATGCAATCCATTCCTTTATCAGAATTCCTGCAGGAGTCCTGCTCGCGGCAGGCGCGGTGGGTGAGGTAAACCCAAGTATGGTTATTGTGGCAGGAATCCTTGGCGGCGGGATAGCGGCAACAAGCCACACTATCAAAGCAGGAACCAGAGTGCTTGTCAATACCTCCCCGGAGCCGTTAAGTAACTGGACCGCCTCTGTCCTGGAAGATATTGCTGTAATCGGCGGTATCTGGACAGCCCTGCACTACCCCCTTGCTTTCCTCATTTTTTTCATCGCCTTTGTGATGACTGCAATCTGGGCAATTCCAAAAATATGGACGGGAATCAAGGTTGTCTTCCAAAAACTCAGCTCTTTCTTTGGGGGAAATACACCACCTGCACCCTCCGGAGATTCAGCCGCTATTCCTAAAAAACTTTCCCTGTAAGGATGGATATCAGCAGGGGAAAGAACACTACCGGATATCGGAGAAATTGACTTTTCTTCAATATCCGACCGCATTCCCCTGGAGTTCTCAACAGGGAATCAGGACCTGAACAGAACATCCTTTCCCTTCTCCGGAATGAATCCGGATACTCCCCCCATGTTCTTCGATAATTTTTGCCGACATGGCAAGACCAAGCCCTGTCCCTTCGGGTTTGGTGGTAAAATATGGATCGAGCACCCTGTCGATATTTTCCGTTCCGATTCCACATCCGGTATCAGTCACCATAACCTCCACAAAACTCTCTTTTTTTCCCGCCGTAACCCTTACCTTTCCACCATGCTCCATGGCCTGAACGGCATTCAGCAGCAGATTCAAAAAGACCTGAGTCAGCTTATCCGCATCCGCCTGCACCATCGGCAAAGGTGAGTCCGGGAACTGTTCGGCGACTACAACACCTGAAGCTTCCGCATCAATACGTATCAGGGAAACAGACTTGTGAAGCAGTTCCTGCAGATCCACCCCCTCTTTCTGCAACTGCTGAGGTCTGGCATAGTCGAGCAATTCACTGATGCTTCTGTTTAAACGCTCCACTTCCTGCACCAGAATATCAGCAGTCTCAATATCATGAGCATTTCCGGAAACACGAGTCCGGAGGAGAAGAGCAAGACCTTTTATGGAACTTAAGGGGTTGCGCAGTTCATGGGCAACTCCCGCTGCCATCTTCCCAAGGGCGGCAAGCCGTTCACTCCGACGCAGCTCTTCCTCTACCTTTCGCAGGCGGGACTGTGACCCTTTAAGCCCTTCAAGGGTCAGAATGGAAATCCAGCCGCCCACACCGACCAGCAGCAGAACAATGGAGAGAAAAACAATCTCCAGCTTCTTCCTGCCAAGGGCCCTGTTAAAATGGGCAAGATCAAGTTCCACCAGAATAATCTTTTCCTGACGGTTCAACTCCTCCAGTTGAAAGACAAGATCAATATCCAGACCATGGAACAGCGGCTGCCTCTGCCGCGATTGTGCTGGATGCCTGCTGCTTGAGAGACGGGGAACAACTGAATTCAGAAACTGTCTGCCAAAGGGCGGAAACTTGGCAGCCACCTGAAAGACCTGTCTACCGCTGTCTTTACCGATACGATATCGGAATGTTCCACTTTCCGGAAGATCATCTTTTAATGTCTGAAGAAACGCTTTTGTCGAAGGAGAAACCTTTTGCCGACAGCGGTCAGGCTCGGAACAGGAGTAAATGAATCCATCGGGATCGACAATGGCAAGATAGTGGAGACCTGGATGTCCCGAGGCATGTTTAAGGATCTGCTGCACATACTCCGGCCACAGATTGAGAATATCCTGACCATTACGCAGACCGCTGAACAAAGAACTTCTGGCACTGGAGCTGACAAAACGGATAAGGGTTGTTCCCTTCTCCACAAGTATCTGGGTCATCAGCACCTTGTCACGCCGGTAGTTGTTCACTGCAAAGACGCCAATAATAAGGGCAAGCAGACCGCAGGCGGCGGCAAGAACCCATGGTGAAACATGGGCAAGACGTTGTCGTTTCAGGAATCGCATGTAACAGGAGCGGAAGGATTTATAATCTTTTCAAGAAAAACTCTGGTAATCATATAGGTGGGAACAACGCCGTGAATTCCCATGGATCCTGAAGCGAGTGTCTCTCCAAAATGAAGAGGATTATCCGATGCGTAATAGGCGTACCTGGTTCGTACATCTTTGGAAACATGCCCTCGAATGATTGCAGCACTGATTGCCCGCTGATAATGTCCTCCCTCCATTTCAAGCCCCACAGCCCTCCAGTTTGAATCGTGGAATCTGGCGAGGACATCACGATTCTGCAGGGAGGTGCCAAGCACTGTAACCATTGGTCCCACATGGATGGGGTACCCCTTGTCAAAATCAGTCACATCAATATCGTTTTCCACAATATAGTTATTGGGGGTTCCTTCCATAACATGGGCAGTGGCAAGCATGATATCACCCTTGCTGCCACCAAGTGTTCCAGCCTTTCCCATGATGGAGATGGATACCGTATCCAGCACTTCCTTCTGGCTGACATCTCCACCGGGATCAAGCAGTTCATCAAGGATATCAAAGGCCTGAGCGCCAAAAGCATAATCAATGACAATAATCAGCGGCTGCTGTTTTTTTACATACTCAAAGTCACACTGAATACCCGGATGAATATTCTCCGGGATATTTTTTGCCGTATCAATGACCATCACATCTATGTTTGATTCGGATGTGTCTGCAAGGGAGGTAAAGCCGAACTCCGCTGCAAATTCATTTACCCCTTCCTCATGCTCACGAATCTCTGTTATCATTTCATAGAGGTCTTCCGGAACCTCCCGATCCTTGGAACGAAGGTATCCGGCACCATAAAAAATATTTTTCATGGAGTGCATATTGGCGCTGACAATATGAATCTTCCGCCGCTCCAGATTGTTGTGCAAAAGATGACGTTTCACATTATCTGCCCAGATGGAGGCATACTGGTGCAGCCCGATCATCTCCTGCAGGGAAGGAGTAAAATACACGGTAAGAAAATCGGTTGTGGATTTCACTTCTTCAATTATCCGTTTCCCCATGGAATGAATAATGGAAAACAGCCCGCTGTTACTCTGCTCCGCACGGCTCCGGTGCCCCTCCATAGAGTTATAACTTTCCCTGGTTTCCCGATAGGTTCTGCCGAGGATGATGGAAAGATTCCAGATAGCCTGATCGAGTTCAGCACCCTCAAGACTTCTCTGCTCAACGGCCCTTTCCAGATCATGCCATTCGGTGCAGGTACCGCCTTCCTTGTTGCAGATCTGCCGGTGAATTTTCTGAGCCTCGATATTTAGAAATGTGAGGTGGGTAAGAATATCATACACCTCTGTCATGCCACGGGAGATGACAAAACAGATCTCTTTTTCAGAGACGATATAGGAGAGCCTTCTACGTTTAAGGGGGATAACTTTTTTAAAAGAGGTGTCTCTGAAATCTTCACCTGCGGTAAGGATAATGCGGGTGCATTTTTCGATACCACGAGGCATCCTGTCCATCACATATTCGAGCCCATGCAATTCGACCATGCGATGATCACTCATGGTTCCATAAATCTCGGGGTCAAACGTCATCAGAGACTCTGAGAGTTTATCCCCTGTTTTTCCAGACGGGCGGTAATAGCCCCTCAGCACAAGAGCATCCGCGATGGTTTTAAATGTCCGGATCGCCAGACGGGCACGCTGAGAACCTGAAAGTTCTTTCATAAGTAACTCCGGTAAAGACGGAAGTACATTGCAAAAAAAAAGGGACGAACCACAAAATGGCTCGCCCCTTAAAACTTACAAAAAAACGACTTACATCATATTTTCTGCACGTTAGCTGCTGCAGGACCTTTAGGACCTTCGGTGATTTCAAATTCTACGCGATCACCTTCGTTCAAAGTTTTAAAACCATCAGATACAATCGCTGAATAGTGAACGAAAACATCTTTTCCACCATCCTGCTCTAAAAATCCAAAACCCTTTGCCTCATTAAACCACTTAACTGTTCCTTCTAACATAATAAACTTTGAACTCCTCAGTTCTGATCAACTACGTGATCATGCTTTTTTCTGTTGTACAGCCGCAAAACTCCTGCGAACAATGCAGGAAAGAGCAGTTAAAAAACGCAAACAGGCTCCCTTTCTGACACCATACAATTTATACGTATTTCTATACTACCCAAAGGTATTTCAAAATACCAGAGAAAAAGAACAATTAGCGATCTTTTTTTATTCTCACACGATTACAAACCCTTAGAGATGTATCATCCTTCGGACACAGTCCCTTCATCACGGGAAAAGAAAGAATTTTTACACCGTGATCAGATTTCCCATGCTTATTTTTGCAACTGCAGCAGGGAAGGCTCATACTCTGCAGGTGCTTCATAACCGAGAAGATTCATAAGAGTAGCAGCAATATTTGCTAATCCGGGCTCTTTTCCAGGGCACAGGGAGAAAGTATTTACCCCGCTGAAATCCTTAATAATGCAAGGCACAGGATTTTTGGTGTGGGCTACCATTGGTGTACGTACCCCATCCTTTTCATTCCACATACAGTCTGCATTCCCGTGGTCTGCGGTAACAAGTGCCACTCCTTTTGCCTTCTGTAAAACAGGCAGGATTCGTCTCAGCATCAAATCAACAGTCTCAACAGCGATACGAACCGAGACAGGTACTCCGGTGTGACCAACCATATCACCATTTGCAAAGTTCAGCCGGATAAACTTAAACTTGCCTCCTGCAATCGCTTCAATCACATGATCCGTAATCTCCGCGGCCTTCATCCATGGACGCAGGTCAAATGTTATTTTATCAGAAGCGATTTCCACATACTTCTCCAGCTCCTCATTAATGTATCCGGACTTATTCCCATTCCAGAAGTAGGTCACATGACCAAATTTCTGTGTTTCCGAAATGGCATAGGAGGTGACACCGGCAGCACACAGATAATCACTTAGAGTATTTTCGATACACGGAGGCTCAACCAGATAATGCGCAGGAATATCAGCATCACCGTCGTACTGCATCATGCCGCAGTAAAAAACGTCGGGATACCGGACTCGTTCAAAGGCGGTAAACTCCCTTTCATCAAACGCCCTGGAGAGTTCAATGGCGCGGTCTCCCCGAAAGTTAAAGAGGATAACACTGTCTCCGTCTTCTATCGTACCGACCGGTTTTCCACCGCGTTCCACAACAAAACTGTCCATGTACTGATCGGTCATATCCGGATCTTCGTCATAGTACTGCCGTATCGCCTCACAGGCGGAGGAAAACCTTCTGCCTTCACCAAGAACGTGTGCCTGCCAGCCCTTTTCCACAATACTCCAGTCGGCCTCGTACCTGTCCATGGTCACATTCATGCGACCACCACCGGAAGCAATACAGTAATCCCTGCCCTCCGTTGACATGGCAGCAAGTTTTTCTTCAAGGGGCCGAAAAAATGACAACGCGCTTTTAGGGGCAACATCGCGACCATCGAGCAATCCATGCACCCGAACGCGCTGAACATTCTCCTTAACACACTGATCCAGCATCATATTCAGCTGCTCCACATGACTGTGCACATTCCCGTCAGAGACCATCCCGATAAAATGGAGGGTGGAGCCTTTTACAGCACGTTCACAGGCTGTCCGCCAGGCATGCCCACGAAAGATATCTCCGGAATGGAGGGCAATATTCACAAGTTTTGCCCCCTGGGCAAAGATGCGGCCTGCCCCCAGAGCATTATGCCCGACCTCAGAATTTCCCATATCGCCGTCGGAAGGTAAACCAACAGCTGTGCCATGGGCTTTCAGGGTGGTAAACAGCTCACCCTGCATGAGTTCATCAAGGACAGGAGTGTATGCCTGGGCAACACCGTCGGTTTCATCACCGGGACCAATCCCGACACCATCCATAATAACGGTAACAAGGGGACCGGGGAAGCTGTTATAACCGGGTAGAGCACGTAGAGTGAGATCTGACATAATTCTTCCTTTCGTATAAACAATAGAACTGTGAATTGCCGACATATTTTAAACTCGCTGTTGCAACTCACTACCACAATCGCTCGCAAGGGGCGAACTCCTGCATCCAATCCAGATTACCTGTGCTTTGATGGTAATCCCGTAATTTTATAAGCGGTATATACTGAAAATGCCAGGAATTTGCTACAGAGTTGGGCTGAAAACGGAGACGGTTGATTTGTACGGTGGAAATAAGGTATTATAAAAAAAGAGAAGATAGACTTCTTTATACTGACCATAGTGACTTTTACCTTGAGGTATTTTATGGCATTGATCATTTCAAAAAAAATCAACAACAGGAAAGGATTCAGTCTTATAGAATTAAGTCTGGTGCTGGTGATCGTCGGGATGATTCTTTCGGTGGGAGTCGGGGTAATGAACAGCCTGACGAAGAAAAGTAAGCTCACCAGAGAGAAGACAAACCTCAGTGCCATCAAAAATGCCCTTGTTTCCTATGGTCTCAGCCACGGAAGACTCCCCGCAGCCAATCCACCCGGTGAGCTGCCTTTTCTTGAAATCAATTTCAGCGCTGCGGAAAAAGATGTATGGGGCATCCCCTACCGCTACGACGTGACCAATATCCTGACCACCACCACCCCGAAGAATTTCTGTAGCACCCTTTACCAGCTCTCCAATCTCTACAACTGGGGAAATCCATATGGCGGCGCATGTAATGGAAGTAATATCGTCTGTGTCACAGATACCACAGATGGATCCAACAACGGTAGAATAGCCTCAACCACACAAGGCTATTATATTGCCGCCTATATCAGCAGCAATGGTGAAAACCATACGGCTGGAGCCAAGAACAGCAACAATAACCGGGAGCATGAAATGCTTTCAAACCCCTTCGACGTTACGGTGAATCGTGATGATATTGTTGAAGAGCTGAGTTTTTCAGAATTATCGGATAAGGCATGTAACGACCAGAACACATCGATAGATGTGACAATAAGCGGCTCGGAAGGATTCCTGAACAACTCCGGAACAATCCCCTGCGACCCCGGTACTGGATTTGCAACAGGGACAACTGTAAGCATTCGTCTTGGACAAACAATTTATTCCGGAGTTGCCTGTATCAACAGTGTCCCGTTTGAAGATATTGCCAAATGTGATGCAGGGCTTCCCATAGCCGCTTGTGCATCAGGTCCCACCTATGACGGAGCTGTAACACTTACCCTACCGTAAGAGAAGAGAGGGAAGCTATCAGGTGAAAGAGGGCAGAAAAAAAAACTATTCCGAGATAAGTATTTTTGCACTCCACCAACAATCAGCTACTTACAAGGTTTGTGTGAATTGATCTCACAAAGTCGGGTTTGGAAAGAACAGCAACCAGCAGCACCCACCTGAAAACAAATTTTCCAGGTGGGTGATCATTGCCGAAGTTTATGGAATATCAAGCCTGATAACCATTGTCACAGTAA